>JAQUAU010000011.1 GCA_028687085.1 Minisyncoccota bacterium
GAGAGAAACCGTGTTCCCATAGATAGTAACCGGGCCCACTGCCCCATTCGAGACATCGGCATCGACAGCCGCGATAAAGACGCTCCCTCCGGCGCGGCCGGCATCATGCACCGAGTAGCCGAGTGCGACCAGATCGCCGGCGATCGGCTTGTCGATCGTGATGCTCCCGCCGGCTATGCGCAGGTCGCCTCCAGCTGGTGCACGTGTGCTCACCGAACCTCCGAAGAGAAGTTCATCGCCGGCGACAGGTGCCGCAATGACGACCGAGCCGGCCGCCGCTCCTAAATCGCCGGCGACGGGTGCGGTCACCACAACCGTAGCGCCCGCCACATAAGCATTCCCGGGAGAAGAACTAGCGGCTAGCAGGTCGTTCCCCGCCGAAAACGACGCCCGAGGCGGAGCCGCCAAGGCACCCACGGGAAGAAGCATGAGGAGTGCAGACAGGGTAAGGAGAAGGCGTCGCATATCTATGGTTTCGGCGGCATCGGTAGCGGCTTGGCCGTCGACAAAGGAGGATGCCGCCGGAGGGGCTCGATACGGCTCGCGCAGATGAAGATGCCGAGGGTGATGAATCCTGAGATGGTGCAGTAGATGCAGAACGCACCGATAAAGAATATCTGAACAAAGACGAAGTAGAGCGAAGAGACGAGTCCGAGAAGCGCGATCGCTTGCAGCAGCCGGCGCAAGAATTGATCGAATATGACAATCTCGAGAGCAGCAAGGACGAACATGATGCCGTAAAACAGGATGCCGAACTCGGCGAGTGGAATGCCGAAAATATGCGAATACTGACTCGTCGCGACGACGTTACAGCCGGAGAGATTCTGAATATTGCACAAAAGCGGCGTACCCGATAATTCGCTCTGCGTCAGATAGAGAGAGTCGGCGAGCCCCAAAAAGGCAAGAATCACTATAAGGATGACGCCCGCACGTTTCATGGTGCCCAGCATACGCGCCCGAAGGGCGCTATGCAAACGTACTGAGGTATATGAAGACACCGAGGAAGAGATGCAGCCAATTCGTTGCGCTATTCGTCTCAAAGAGAGCGTTCGCGCCGATAAGGGGGTTCGAGATGAACCCGAAGAGGCCGAGAAGCACCAATATGACACTGAAGGTAATCGCAAAAGTCTTTACCATAGAAGCCGTTAGACGGGTAATCCTTGTATGATACCGCTTCGAAGCGAGAGCAGGAGGCGATACGGCCGGCTCTGTGCATAAGGAAATCTGTTAAAATGGACGAGCGACATGTCTCCAACCCTCTTCATTTCTCACATTATCGGCGGCGCCGTCGGCAGTTCGGCGCTCGTCGCGCTCGCTATCATGATCGGCACCTTCTTTCTCGAAGATACCACTACGGTCATCGTCGGCATGCTTGCGGCCGACGGTATTATCAGCATTCCTCTTGCGCTCATCTCGCTGTATGCCGGCATCGTCGTGGGCGATCTGGCGCTCTACTGCCTCGGCTATTTGGCGAGCACTCATCCGCGGCTCGCGCGCTATGTCGACCACGACTTCGTCGCCCCCTTCCGCGCATGGCTCGAGACGCGCTTCGTGCTCACCATCTTTTCAGCACGCTTCATTCCCGGCTCGCGCATGCCGACCTACACGGCGAGCGGCTTCTTCCGTTCTCCGCTCTCCACCTTCATCGTTACCGCTATCGGGGCAACCTCGATCTGGACCACGGTCCTCTTTACCGCCTCCTACTGGTTCGGCAGTCTCACCTCCGGATGGCTCGGGCATGTGCGCTGGGGTATTGCCGGCGCCTTCCTGCTCACACTCTTCCTTATCGCCCGGCATAATCTCCTTGCGTATCGCGCAAAGAAGAATGAATTGGATATCGCCGCCGATACTCATACGCCGTAAGTATCAAGAGTGAGAAGTCGAAGATAGCGAGCGCCTGAAGCAGTATCTCGTGCCGCGCGAAGCCGCGATACGCTTCATATGCGCCGAAGACGGTAAGCGCGATCATGAAGAGCGGATAGGCAATCTTCTTTCCTGCGAATATCCCAAGAACGAGCAGCACCTTAATCGCGCCATGGAGCACGAGATAGAGCGCGAGCAAGTAATGAGAATGGACGGCGAAGGCCTGAGCCGCATCGCGGATCGACGTCGCAATAATATCGTCTGGATCTTGTCCGATCTCGCCAGAGGTCGCAAACTCCGCAATCTTGATCACGAGCGAAGGCGGCACAAGGAGTACGAGGACCGCGCCAAGAATCTCGAGCGAACCGTTCACGACCTTCAAAAGGAGCGCGAGGTCGAAGAACCAGAGGATATCCTTTTCTCGCTCTTCTTTATTTCTCGGGAGCAACTCCATTGGCGTAGATTATCACGAACGAACAGCATAATGCCGAGAAGGGGCTCCGCAGCGCGCGACCAGAAGTTTCTTATGAGCGAAGCGAATTAGAAACTTGGAAGTACTCCTGTGGTGACGGCGCGAGGACTGAGCGATTTTTCAGCAGAAAAATCGCGTACCCTTCATAGGCATTATGCTGTTCGTGAGGCAAGCACGCCGAGCGCTTTTGTGAGCAATTCTTTCGTTGACACATCGGTGAGATTGCCCGCCTCATCAAAGAGCTCGTGCGCCGGACCAAAGTAGAGTTCCGGCTGGCCGATGACCGAAGCGTCGAGATAGACCATGATCTGCTTCAAGTGGCTCTGTGCGACGGCGGTGCCGAGCTTCCCTACTGAGACGCCCATGATGAGCACCGGCTTCCCGGCGAAGGAGTTCTTGCCCCACGGACGACTGGCCCAATCGATTGCATTCTTCAACACTCCTGGAACCGAGCGATTATATTCTGGTGTGGCGATGATGATGCCGTCGGCGGCCTCAACCTTGTCTTTAAGCGCCTGCGCTACAGCCGGAAAGGTCCCCTCACTGTCCTGATTGTAGAGCGGCAGACCGCTGATATCTGCAATCTCAATCTGCATTTCTGGCGGTGCGAGCGGCTGCATCGTGCGCAGAAGCGCTGTATTGAACGAATCTTTTCTTACACTTCCTGAGATGGCGAGGATATTCATAGATGGAAAATTAGCTGTGTAGTAGAAGCCTACCCTATCACGAAAGGCGAGCAGGTGTGGATAGGCGGTATACTGAGAGACATGAATCAGAAATTAATCCGCTCGATCGTAGCGCTCGTGCTCGCACTTGCGGCGGGCAGCACCGGATATTCACTCGGGATAGGTAATGCTCTCGGACAAGTCGCGAGCGTCGCTATCCCGGCGCAGACGGTCACGGCACCGGAGGCCGGCTCAACACGCATCATCTACAGTCTGGACCAGAAGCAAAATGATAAAGAGATCATCGCGCTTATCGACGCCGCAAAGACGCATATTTATTTCGCCATCTACACCTTCACGCTCCCCTCTATCGCCGACGCGCTCGTCGCGGCAAAGAAGCGCGGCGTCCTTGTGCGCGGCATTATAGATTCAGAACAGAGCAGCAACAGTTACGGCGCACCCATCACCAAGAAATTGCTCGATGCCGGCATTCCGATTGTCGTCGAGAAGCATGCGACCGGTAACGGCATCATGCACATCAAGACGCTCGTCACCGAGTCGGCGTATGCGACCGGCAGTTACAACTGGACGAAGTCCGCGACAACTATCAATGATGAAGTATTAGAAATTGGAACTGATCCGGCGCTCCGACAGGCCTATGAAAACATATTGAAGAAACTGCTCGATGCCTACCAGGGCAACAGCGCGGCCGCGGGAGCGGCCGCGAGTGTTTCGATAGGGATCATCGACTACACCGATGCGCCCAAACACATCGGCGAGACTGCCTCGGTGCGCGGCACCCTCGTCGAGGCTTACACGAGCGCCTCCGGCACCGTCTTTCTCGACTTCTGCAAGTCCTACAAGACCTGTCCCTTCTCGGGCGTCATCTTCGCCGACGACGCCAAGGCCTTCGGCGACCTCTCTCGCCTCGCCGGCCAGACGGTGACCCTCACCGGTAAAATCTCCTCGTATCAAGGCAAGGCCGAAATCGTCCTCTCCGACCAAAGCCAGCTCATAAATAAGTGATACTATTTTGTTATGAAAGATTTTGATTCTTGGAATGAAATCAAAAAGAAGATTGAACTTGAGGAATATGAACCGAACAAATTCCCGAAAGAAGGCGAAGTGTGGATGAGTAGTCTCGGGAGAAATATTGGCTTTGAACAAAACGGGAGTGGCGATAACTTCTCTCGACCAGTTTTGGTTGTGAAGAAATTTAATAACCACATGTTCTGGTGTGTTCCTTTGTCCACAAAACAGAAGAAGTTTGACTTCTATTTCAATTTTACTGATCCTCATAATCAGAAAGTCTCGGTCATTCTCGCGCAGATGAAATTGGTGAGTGTAAAAAGACTGAGAAGAAAACTTTATGAATTTGAGAGCAGGACCTTGGAGGAAGTTAAAGCCAAGCTCAAATCATTCTTATAAAAACTCGAAACCCCGCCTTTTGGCGGGGTTTCTCGGAGCCTTTCGGCACTTTGTATCGCCAGTATAGCACGCACGCATATGCGTGCAAGCCCGCATGCGTTCATAACCCTTCCCAGCTAGCTGTTACATTGACATAACAGATACTTCGTGCTAGACTGTCAACAGCAAGCTGTTCCCCATTCAATCGTTTCATCATCAGAGGGAGGCATTATGTCCGAAGTAAAGTTGTTGTTACCTAAGTTTCTGACAGAGAAGATGGCTGAAGAAGCGATAGAGACAGTGGTCAGAGCGACCCTTTCTCCGCCCATGTGCCATGACATCGAACATGCGATGTTCCACATTGTGGTTCTCGTACCGGGAATGGTGGTCGAGATCGGCAACTATCCAAACTATCCTATACGGCCGTACTTGCTGGCTGAACACAGCGAGGGTAACCGAGAAAAATGGCCCTATGACTACGTCGAAATCGCCCAGTGCAAGGCACTTCAGCTCTGGCACGACCGTAACGACGGCGGCACCGACATCAAGCCACACTTGTTGTTCCCAGGCGATACCCCTTTCTGGGGCGGCGTCAAACGGAACGGCATCGTCGTGGCATGCTCAGGCGTTCAACCGTACTTCGATCGGATGATCGCTGGCATGGTTGCCGATATCTGCATTGCGTATGCCTATCATGCGTGGATGTTGAGCAAGGATAAAGCCGACAACGAACTCTGCTTCCTGACCTAACACGCTCCGCCGCATCGAGAAACCGCCGCACCGGCCTTTCTCGATGCGGCGGTTTTTTTACTTGTGCGGACTCCTCGTTTTGTGCTATATTATAGCTACTTCCAGTGGCTACGGACCGACTTAAAATCAATAACGAGATACGCGCGCTTGAGTTGCGCGTGATTAGCGCTGACGGGAGCAATTTGGGGGTATTGCCCCTTGCCGACGCCCTCGCGGCCGCGAAGACTGCCGGCCTCGATTTAATCGAAATTTCGCCCTCAGCCGTCCCGCCGATTGCGAAAATCATGGATTATGGTAAATTCGAATATGAGCGTAGCAAGAAGGAAAAGGTAGCAAAAGCCAAGGTAAAAGTGTCAGAAACCAAGGAGGTCCAGATCAAGGTGGGCACCGGTGACCATGACATGGAGCTGAAGGCTCGAAAGGCCGCCGAGTGGCTCGCTGAGGGTCACCGGGTCCGCGCTGAGCTCTTCCTCAAAGGCCGCTACAAGGGGATGGAGGAGAAGTTCCTCAAGGAGCGACTCGAGCGATTCCTGAAAATCATCCCCTATGCCTATAAGGTCGCCGAGCCGGTGATCCGGAGCCCGAAGGGCTTCGCCGGCGTCATTGAACGTGACCTTATCGCCCAAGCAAAACGCGAAAAATCCCTTCAATCGCCCGCAGTAGAAAGCAAGCCACAACCCAAAAATGAAAACCAATAAATCATATTCAAAGAGGATTCGCGTGACCCGCAACGGGAAGCTGATGGCGCGCCCGAAGGGTCAGAACCATTTCAATGCAAAGGAGAGCGGCGCACAGCGCTCTGCAAAGCGCGGCTCGGTCGCGATTAAGCTCACCATGAAGGTCCGCCGTCGCTTTCTCCCAGGAACCGGTGCAAAATAATTAAGCCAGTAACCATTTACGTATGACACGAATCAAAGGAGGCATCACCGCGCTGAAGCGCAAGAAGAACATGCTCGAGCGGGCAAAGGGCTACCGCGGCATCCGCTCTAAGAAGATCCATGCCGCTCATGAGGCGCTTATGCGCGCCGGCCGCTACGCCTTCGCTCACCGCCGCGACAAGAAGACCGACTTCCGCCAGCTCTGGATTGTCCGCCTCAACGCCGCCGTCCGCGAGAGTGGTCACAAGTCCTACTCGACCTTCATCGCGAAGTTGAAGAAGAATGGCTTCGCCCTCGACCGCAAGGTCCTCTCCGAGTTCGCCACGATGCACCCCGAGATCTTCGAGCGCATCAGCAAGCAAGTCGTTTAACTTTTACAAAGAAACCCGCCCCGCTTTTAGCGGGGCGGGTTTTTGTTTTGTTTGATACCATGAGCATATGGACAGAGTTTTTATTATTCACGGGTGGGACAGTCATCCAAGTGAGGGGTGCTTCCCGTGGCTGAAGAGCGAACTGGATAAGGAGAGTTTTGAGGTAATTGCGCCCGCGATGCCCGACCCCCTGCATCCGCGAATTGAAACGTGGGTGGCCTTTCTGGCAGAGCAGGTCGGCACTCCTGACGAGCACACATTTTTCGTCGGCCATTCAATCGGCTGTCAGACTATCTTGCGCTACCTGGAAACGCTTCCCGCGAATACGAAAATCGGCGGAGCTGTCTTGTTAGCACCCTGGATCCACCTGACCGACGAGGCGTGCGAGGATGCAGAAGATTTTGAAATAGCGAAGCCATGGCTGGAGACCCCTCTTCAGTGGGACACTATCAAATCCCATTCGAATACATTCATCGCCATCTTCTCTGACGACGATCCGCTCGTTCCTCTCACTGATTCAAAAATTTTCGAAGAGAAGCTGGGGACGCGCACTATTATTGAACAGAGCAAAGAACATTTCAGCGGCAGCAGTGGTATTACAGAACTGTCATCACTTCTTTCAGCAGTCATTGAATTGCGCCAGCAGGGTTAGACCTTTTTCACTGAGTCCTTCTCGACTATCCAGGTCTCGCCATACTCGGGGACGATGGCGCGGGCGCCGAGATAGTCATGGATGCGCTGGGCGAGGTGTCGCTCGGCCGAGGGTTCTCCATGAGCAACAAAGATGGTCTTGGTATGTCCGCCTTTTTGTGGAAGCGAGGCTTCCGCGAATGCAAGAAGTTGATCGCGGTCGGCGTGCGCCGACCAGCCCTCGAGCTTCTCTATCTTCGCCTGTATCTTCACTTCTGCCCCTGCGATGCGCACCGAGGGCGCGCCCTCCATCATGCGCCGCCCAGGAGTCCCTGGAGCCTGGTAGCCGACCATAAAGAGCGTCGTGGTCAGGTCGGGCAGATAGCGCGTCTCCCAGCGGCCGATGCGGCCGCCATGACTCATCCCCGCGCCCGCGATGATGATCTTGGGCCCCGAGACTCTTTCTATCGCCTCTGAATCTTCGCGCGCGAGCGTCTGCTTCAAGAACGGGAATTCAAAAATGCTCCCTTCTCGCTTCATCTCGTCTTCAGTCTCCGGTTTGAAGTAGGTCATCCCCCACTTCTCATAGACCGCGGTCACGTGGATGGCGAGCGGCGAGTCTAAGAAGACCGGGATCTTCGGGAGCGAACCGTCTGCAAAGAAATTTGAGAGTTCATAGAGCATGAGCTGCGTGCGTTCCATCGAGAAGGCCGGGATGAGGATCGTTCCGCCGCGCTTAATCGCGCTCTGGAGACTCTCTTTGAGCAGGAGGTTGCGGTCACCCTGCCCGTGCAGTTTGTCGCCATAGGTGCTCTCCATCACGAGTGCATCGGCATCGGGCACCGGCTCCCAGTCGGGTAGTAAGGGCGAGGGAGAATTACCGATGTCACCTGAGAGTGCGACACTCACTCCCTCCTCATCCTTGATACGCACGCTCGCCGAGCCGAGGATGTGGCCAGTATTGCGAAAATACGCAGAGAGCCCGGGCGCGACTTCTTTCTCCACATGATAGTCGAGCGTCTCGACGAGAGCGAAGGCCGCCTCGACATCGTTTGCGTCATACAAGGGCGCCCGCCCAAGACGCGCCGCCTCTTCAGCGAGGATATGCGCGGAGTCCAAGAGGATAAGCGCGGCAAGATCGCGCGTCGCCGGCGTCATAACGATCTTGCCTTTGAAGCCGTCCCGCACAAGCTTGGGGACCCTCCCCACATGATCGAGGTGCGCGTGCGTCACCACGAGTGCGTCGATACTCTTCACGTCGTAGGGAAACGGCCCATACACCTCTGCCTCGGCGAAGTCGGCGCCCTGCTCGATGCCACAGTCAACCAATACCCTCCCCTTCGACCCTTCGATTAAAAAATTGGAGCCGGTGACCTTGCCTGCTCCGCCGTAGAAACTCAGCTTCAATGACATGCGACCATGGTAGCATGGTGCCCCACGAAAAAACCGCTCTCGAGAGCGGTTTTTTCGTGGGCTGTCCTCTGTTGGCAACTTTATGTGCCAAGTGGGAAAGACAATGGCGACTCTCGGAACCTGTCAGGTGACAAATTCAAACCAAGTATGCCTAAATGCCGAACTCCCGGGAATGTAGCAAGTTGATTCAGTGAACAGCTCCACTTCCCAGTATACCCGCACTGAATAAAGATGCTATGTGGACAACGTTATCCGAGGATATCCTTCATGTCGACGTCATAGAGCGTCGCTTCGTGCGGCACGCGATACGAGATTATGTCGGTCGGCTTAAACCAGTGCGGTATCTCCATGTCTGCCTCAGGGACCGAACCTGACGCGTGGATAAGGTTACGAATGGCGCGCGAGTCGGAGTCTGCCATCTGGTACGAGTCGACGACGAAGTCGCCGCGGATCGTGCCGATAGAGGCGCTCCTCGGCTCGGTACCGCCGGTTATCTTGCGCACCAGCTCGACTGCGTGCGCACCCTCCCAGACCATCGCGATGACCGGCCCGCTCGTCATGTATTTCTTCAAATTCGCGACGACAACATTCGCCACCTCGATCGGGTCGGTTGACGGCGGTGTCTCACCCTTCTTCACGTAACTCGCAATCGACTTCTCGCCGACGTTCTTCTTCCAGTTCGGGTCGAGGAGATAGTGCTGTTCAATCATCTCTTCGGTCGGGACCATCATCTTGAGTGCGACAAGCTTGAGTCCGAGGCGCTCATAGCGTTTCATAATCTCGCCGATGAGGGCGCGCTGGATGCCGTCGGGCTTTACGATAACGAGCGTTCGTTCAGTTTTAGGATGTGCCATAGTTTGAAAAATTAATCCGCCAACTGGCGGTGCCGTGGGCGTTATGCCCTTATACTACGCGTTTTTTGTTGCGTGTGCAATATGACCAGAAACAAAGCGAGCGCCGAGAAGAAATTCTTCGACGCTCTCTTTTTCAGTTCCTCCGGATCTGCCTTTTGCTTCTCTAGTGAGTATACGAATGTTCCATACGGAGTACGCAGGCTTACTCGTTCTGCATAGTTCCCCTGACCATTCTTGGCCAGGCCCCACAGTTCAGCTCGCAATCCGCATTCCGCCCTTCATGAGGGGGTTACGCAGAGGCTTCAAGACCAGTCCATCTCTAAGTATAGAGGTTTCTCGCCCGCGCCAGAGGCGAGGAGTGCATAACCTAGAGCGTCGTGATGATACGCGCTCCGCCCTTTTCTATCAAAATAGTGTGTTCAAAATGTGCAGAAAGTGAGCCGTCTTTCGTCCTGAAGGTGTAGCCGTCGGGCGCGAGGATGACCGACGCCTTGCCGGCGCTTGAGATGGGCTCAAGCGCGAGCACCATGTTCTCTTCAAGCAGTTCACCCTGCCCGGGGCGGCCGAAGTTGGGAATGAAGGGTTCTTCGTGGACCAGATCGCCTACGCCGTGGCCGCCGAGCTCCTTCACCACCGTATATCCCGCGCCCTCGATCTCTTTTTGTATCGCCGATGAAATGTCGCCGACGTGCTTCCCCGCCTCGGCGGCCGCAATGCCGGCGGCAAGCGCGTTCTTAGTCGCATAGAGGAGCTTCTTCACCTCCTCACTCACCTTACCCACCGGCACCGTAATCGCCGCGTCCACGATGACGCCGTTGTGAGAGAGACCGAGATCGAGTCCCACGATGTCGCCCTCCTTAAGCGTCTTTACCGACTCGTTCGGGATGCCGTGCACGATTTCATCGTTAATAGAGACGCAGAGCGTCGCCGGGTACGGCCTCTGCGCGCCCTCGGGCGTGTAACCCAAGAAGCACGGCTCGTCGCCCCCGTCGCGTATCAACTGTTCGGCCAAGTCATCGAGCTCTTCGGTTGTCACTCCCGGTGCTACCTTCTCTCGTAGCGCGACAAGAACAGCCGCAAGGCGCTTGCCGCCCTCGATAAGGTTTGCCCGCTCGATGTCGTTCTTAATTATCATTCAGGTTCAATATCTTCTTCACGTCTGCAGCGATGACTTCAATAGGGCGATGGCCGTCGATGTCGGTCAGCATGCCTTCATCACGCAAGTAGTTGATAGAGCTGTCAGTATCGGCATAATATGCCTCAAGCCGGCGCGCGACTGTCTCGGGGTGATCGTCAGCGCGAGCTCCCTTCTCGCGCCGAAGCGCGATACGCCCGTGCACCTCTTCATCGGGAACCGTGAGATGAAAAATACGAAACGGTCGGCCGATCCATTTCAAAGAATCTGCAACAATCTTCGTTTCAGCCAACGTGCGGCTGGTGCCGTCGAAGATGATCGTGCTGTCATCGGAGAGACTGAAGAGGGTCTTGAGGTAGACGTACGAGGCGATCCAGTAGGGCGTGAGTGCGCCGCTGTCCATCGTCTCCTTCAGCTTGTGGCCGGCAGACGTGCCGGTCGCGACAATCTCGCGCAACCCAGAGCTCGTGCCGAACACCGGCCAGCCGGTCAGCTTCCCCAGCATCTCTGCTTGCGTCCCCTTGCCGCTCCCCGGCTTGCCGATAAAGAATACGATTGGTTTTTCCATGCCTCACTCTAGCATCACTCGTGGAAAACAAAAAATCACCGTGCCAATGGCGCGGTGATTTTTTGTTTTAGTATTCGCGAAGGGAGACTTGAGCGTCGATCTTCTGCGCGAGGTCGAGCGCAACCTGCACGGCAATAAGGAGTGCGGTACCGCCAAGGACGAGCGTCGTGACGCCCGTGAGCCCTTGGATAATCGATGGTGAGACGGCGAGAAGGCCGAGGAAGCAGGCACCGGGGAGCGTGATGCGCGTCACGACCTTGCCGATATACTCTTCAGTCTCGCGGCCGGGGCGGACCCCGGGGACGAAGGCGCCGGTCTTCTGCAGATTCTCGGCGACGCGATGCGGCTCAAACGTGACCGCCGTGTAAAAGTAGGTAAAGAGCACGACGAGGAGGAAGTAGACCGCGCCGTACTGCCACGGGTTCGAGAGGAAGGCGGTGTACCAGAGTGCAGCAGAAGCTGCAAAAGAGATCTTAAACGCACCGAGCATCGAGAGCACCATCTGCGGCAAGAGGAGGAGCGAGAGCGCGAAGATGATGGGGATCACGCCGGCCTGGAGAAGGCGTATCGGCAGATAGGTCGCCGCGCCCTGCGAGAGGGCGGTGCCGCGCACCGCGCGCGCATAGGCTATTGGTATCGAACGCTCTGCATCAGAGACAACGACGACCGCATAGATGAGCGCGAGGGCGAGCGCCGTGAAGGCGAGGTAGGCGGGAATGTTTGCCGCAGTCGAAGCGAAAAGCGTCTGCGAGATGCTTGCCGGCAGGCTCGAGAGGATGCCTGCGAGGATGATCAAGCTTACCCCGTTGCCGATGCCGAACTCAGTCACAAGCTCGCCGAGCCACATGAGGAGCAAGGAGCCCGCGGCAACAATCGCAATATTCGCGACAAGCGCTACGGTACCGAGGTGTGCGATAACTCCCTGACCCTCGAGCAAGAAGAGGAAGCCGATGCCCTGCAAAATGGCGATAGGAATCGTGAGCAGGCGGCTCCAACCGATGAACTTGGCGCGTCCAGCCTCTCCTTCTTCGAAGTACGCCGTCTTCACCTGCGGGAAGATGATGGTCCCGAGCTGCATGATGATGGAGGCGGTGATGTAGGGGCCGACGCCGAGCATCACGACCGAGAGCTGAGAGAGTCCGCCGCCAGAAAAGATATTCAAAAGACCGAAGAACTGATTGTTCGCAAAGAATGCGGCAAGCGCATTTTTATCGACGCCCGGAATGGGGATAGAAGCGAGCAGACGGAAGAGTGCGAGCGCGCCGATAAGGAAGAAGATGCGGAAACGGATTTCAGAATCGCCGAAGGCGAGCTTGAGCTTGTGTGTAAGAGAATTAAGCATGGCTGGTTCCACCGACCGCAGTCACGGCGGCGAGCGCAGTGGCGGAGATTGAACAACCGGTAACAACGAGTGCCTTGGTGAGAGAACCGGTGCCGAGGATCTTTACCTTCGGCGCACGACCCTTGGCGCGGCGCACGAGCCCGCGGGCGAGAAGCGTTGCCGGCGAGACCGTCTCGCCTGCCTTGAAGTTGAGCTCGAGCGCGTCGAGATTCACTGCGCTTATCGCGATGCGATTGGTGCGAACCGTGCGGGCGCGGTTCTTGCCGTGGCCGCGGCGCTTCGGGAGCTTCTTGATGAGGTCGCGGACCTCCGGGCGGATCTTGTGTCCGGCACGCGCCGTCTGGCCCTTGCCGCCGCGACCAGAGGTCTTGCCGCGCTTGCCGCCGCGCCCGACCGGGGCGTTCTTCTTGTTCTTGGTGCGCGGCTTAAGGGTGTTGAGTTGCATACGAAAATGATTAGGCAGTGCGGAGCTTCTTGAGGGCTGCGACGGTCGCACGCGCCATGGTGAGTTTGTTCTTAGAACGACTGTGAATCTTCGTCACCACGTCGGTCACGCCGGCGAGGTCGAGCACTGTGCGTACGGCCGAGCCAGCGACGAGACCGCGCCCCTTCGACGGAATAATCTCGACAACCGACGAAGAATACTTCGTCGATACCTGGTGCGGGATCGAGCCTGAAGCGGTGCGAGGCACCGTGAAGAGATGCTTCTTGGCGTCGCGAGTCGCCTTGTCGATTGCGAGCGCGGTGTCCACACCCTTACCGAGGCCCACGCCGACGCGACCCTTCTTATCGCCGATAACGACCACCAGGCTGAAGTTGAAACGACGACCGCCTGCCATCACGCGCGCCACGCGGCGCGCATCGATGGTCACCTGGTCAAACTCGCCGCGCTCACGCGGAGGGCGAGCACGATTCCCGCCTCGTGGCGCGCGACCGCGCATCGAACTACGGCCGCCGGTACGCGGTGCGACAACGCCAGCAACGCCGACGCTTTCGGTCGGCGCTCCGACTTCTGACGTCGGAGCCGGGGTTACCTCGGCAACAGCCTCAACAACGCCGACGCTTTCGGTCGGGGTCCCGATCTCTTGCATCGGGACTGACGTCGAAGCCGCCTCCGGTACTATTTCCTGTGTGATTTCTGGTTCCATCGGAGTCGTCATAAGTATTAAAATGCGAGACCTCCCGCGCGCGCCGCATCGGCAAGCGCCTTGACCTGGCCGCCGTAGCGGTAGCCGCCGCGATCAAAGACGATTGTCGTGATGCCCTTCGCCTTAGCCATTTCCGCTATCGCGGTACCGACCGAGACTGCCTGCACCGACTGCGGGCCTTTGAATTCGCGACCATGCGAAGCGGCGAGCGTCTTCCCTACCGTATCATCGATAAGCTGGGCTGACACGAAGCGGTTGCTCCGGAACACAGCCAAACGCGGACGAGTTGCGGTGCCCGAAATCATCGCGCGGACACGAATGTGGCGGCGCTTACGGAGTTCACTGGTGGTGGTTGGTTTGCGGTTCATAGTGATTAGACGGCCTTCTTGCCCTGCTTGCGGCGGATCACCTCGCCCTCGTAGCGGATACCCTTGCCGAGATACGGCTCCGGCGGCTTGATGCGGCGGATGTTCGCGGCGAACTGTCCGACCGACTCCTTGTTGATACTCTCGAGCGTCATCACGTTCTTCTCGACCTTCGCTGAAACATCTTCCGGTATTGCAAGCGGTACGGTGTGCGAGAAGCCGACCGTGAGCACGACGTCCTTACCCTTGACCTCCATCTTGTAGCCGACGCCGTCGAGAATAAGCTTCTTCACATACGGCGTCTCGACGCCCTGAACCATATTCTTCACGTGCGATGCGTAGGTGCCGATAAGAGCCTTTGCGAGACGCGAACGATCCTTCGGCGTAATCGAGACAGCCCCGGCATCGATAGCGATATCGACTGAAGGGTGCACACGCTTGGTCAGAGTTCCCTTCGAACCCTTCACCGTGAGCACACCGCCAGAAACCGAGACATCGGTTTTTCCTGCGGCTATGGGTTTCTTTGCGAGGCGGCTCATAGTGTATGCATTACCAGATTTCAAAAAGATTCTCGCCGCCCGTTTGATTGGCGCGAGCCTCCTTATCAGAGATGATGCCGGCAGACGACGAGATGAGGCGTGCACCCGTGCCGCCCTTCACCCTATGTGCCTCGGTAGAAGAGACGTAGAGTCGGCGACCCGGCTTAGAGATGCGCTTCACGCCGCGGAGCTTCGGCGTACCGCGTTCGTCGTAGCTGAGGGCGACAATAATCTCCTTCTTCACCTCGCTCTCGCCCTTGGCCTTCACCTCTACTGAAGTGAGGAACCCGAGCTCCTTGAGCTTCTTCGCAATAGTCTGAATGTGCACCGAATACGGCACCGACACGCTTGCCTTGCCGATAGCTGCGGCATTTTGCAAGCGAATAATGAAATCTCCGACGCGGTCAGTTACCATATTCGTGAGTTATTATTCGCGGTCAGCGCCGACGCTCCGGTCGGCGACCCGACAACAATCAGATTGTTCGTCGGGTTTACCATGATGCTTTCTTAACGCCCGGGATCTTGCCCTCGCGCGCGAGCTCGCGGAACTGGATCCGGGAGAGACCGAAGACGCGCATGTAGCCGCGGGAGCGGCCGGTGATGGCGCAGCGATTCTTCAACCGCACCGGTGAGGAGTTCTTCGGGAGCGCCTGGAGCCCAGCAGAGTCGCCCGCCGCCTTGAGGGCTGCGCGCTTGACTGCATATTTCGCGACGAGTTTCGTCTTCTTGACGAGTCGTGCGAGCTGGGATTTCTTGGCCATGATAAAAAATAAAGCCCCGAAGAGCGTGCTTATAGAATATCAGCGTTTTACGCCTGAGTCAACAATAAGCGGAAGGCCGAGATGGCGCAGGAACGCTTCTGCTTCTGGCTTCGACTTAGCCGTGGTGACGACGGTAATGGCGAGCCCAAAGACATCCTTCAGATCCTCGTCTGAGGTCTCCGGGAAGATGGTGTTCTCCTTGATGCCGATAGTGATATTGCCCATATCATCGATCGCTTTTGCCGAGAGGCCGCGGAAGTCGCGGGTACGCGGGAGGGCGATATGGATGAGCTTGTCGAGGAAGTCGTACATCCGCGCGCCGCGAAGCGTCGTCTGAAGGCCGACCGTGTCGCCCTCGCGCACCTTAAAGGAGGCGACGGACTGCTTCGCCGCGCGCGGAGCGGCCTTCTGACCGGTGATGCGCGCGAGCCGCTCGCTGATGAGCTCGATCTGCTTCTTATCGCGCTTCTTGCCGACGCCTGAGGAGACGATGACCTTCATAATGCGCGGACCCTGCATCGTGCTCGTGTAGCCGAACGCTTCTTTGAGCGCGAGGTAGGCGGACTGCTGTCGTTCTTTAGTAATAGACATACTTATTTCTTTATACTCTTCTTAACGGGCTTGGCGGGAGCATCGAGTGCCGACTGGATCTTCGGCGACGAGACGAGCGCGACATTCGATGCATTGATCGCACGCGGACGTTCGATGATGCGGCCGACCTTTCCGGCAGCACCGCGAAGCGAGCGCTTGTAGAGCGCGACGCCCTCGACGACGACCGCGTTCTCCTTCGGCAGGGCGCGCAGAATCACTCCGGACTTGCCCTTGTCCTTGCCGGCGATGATTCTGACCTTATCTCCTTTTTTAACTTTCATAGAAAAATATTAGACGACTTCAGGGGCGAGCGAGACAATGTTGTGCCATCCGCGCTCCGAGAGCTCGCGCGGCACCGGACCGAAGATGCGGTTCCCTTTCGGGCCCATCTCCTTGCCTTGCTTCTCGATGAGCACGACTGCGTTCTCGTCGAAGCGGATATACGAGCCGTCCTTACGACCGAAGGCATTGACCGTGCGCACGACGACGGCGCGGAAGATATCCTTCTTCTTCACGGCCTTGCGCGGCGCGGCAGTCTGGATAGACACGACGACGACATCGCCGATGCCGGCGTAGCGGCGCTTACTGCCGCCGAGCACTTTGAAAATCCGGGCGACCTGGCCGCCGGAATTGTCTGCTACCGTAACGATGGATTGCATCTGCAACATATATATTTATTCGGCTGACTCAGCACGAACCGTCTGAGCCGGGTCGATCGCGAAATGCTTCAATTTCGAGATCGGGCGCGTCGCGACGATAGTGACCGTGTCCCCCACCTGCGCCGTATTGCCCGGGTCGTGTGCGAGATACTTCTTCGAGCGCACGAAATACTTCTTGTACTTGGCGTTCTTGACGTAGCGGTCGACCTTGACCGTGGCCGTGTCCTTCATCGCCGTCTTTACGACGACGCCGGTGAACGATTGGGGACGAGTAGTTTTTGTTTCCATATAATTATTGGGCGGTCTTCAAGACGCGAGCATGTCCCGACGCTTCCGGTCGGGAGGTCGACCCTGAAAGGCGTCGGCCCTGCTCGGTGAGCGTGCGGGCGATGACCTTGCGGAGCTTCCCTTTGTGGTTGCTGTCCTTGGCGCGCGCACCGGCAGCCGAAAAGCGCTCCACGCGCAGTTCACTGCGAGTATCAGCAAGGAGCTTCGAGAGCTCTGTGTCGGTCTTGGTCGTCATGCTTTCTTTTTTTGTCATACAAGTAGGAAAATAGCAATGTTAGCGGGTGACGATGGTCGTCTTGACCGGGAGCTTCATCCCCGCCTGGCGCATGTGCGCGCGAGCGATCTTCTCGTCGACGCCGTCCATCTCGAAGAGGATTCTCCCCGGACGCACCTGAAAGACATAGTGCTTCGGATCGCCCTTACCAGAGCCCATGCCCACCTCAGCCGGCTTGGCCGTGACCGGTCGGTCAGGGAAGATGCGGATCCAGAGCTTGCCGGTCTTCGCCGTGGCGCGAGTGAGCACCTTGCGAGCCGCTTCGATCTGATTGCTCGTGATGCGCGCGGGCGAGAGCGCCTTGAGTCCGAAGGAGCCGAAGGCGACCGTCACGCCGCGCGTGTCGGGGCGGTTGAGGTTCTTCTCAGACAGACGCTGGGTCTGCCACTTGCGGTGCTTCACTTTTTTAGGAAACAACATAGTCAAGTATTAGCCCTGTGAGGGCATGCGGACCGGTGCGTTCTTGTCCTGATAGACATTGCCGCGATAGATCCACACCTTGATGCCGATGACGCCGTAGGGCAGGTAGGCCTGCTCGTGGGCGAAGTCGATATCGGCGCGGAAGGTCTGGAGCGGGATACGCCCCTTCTTGGCCTCCTCCTTGCGGCTCATCTCTGCCCCACCGAGGCGGCCCGAGAGCGCGATGCGTACGCCTTCGACCTCGCGTACGGCGATGACCTTCTCGACGGTCGACTTCAGCACGCGGCGAAACGGCATGCGCTTCTCGAGCCCCTCGGCAATCATGTAGGCGACCACCGCCGCGTCCGTCTCCGGCTGGCGGATCTCGTTAATGTCGAACTTGACCTGTTTGCCGGCCGGGAGCGCATTCGGTGACGCCTTGCGGACGACCTCAGTGATCTCGGCGCGGAGCTTGGTCGCGTTCTCGCCCGAACGGCCGATGACAAGCCCGGGGCGGGCAGTCGAGAGGATGACGCGCAATTCGCTCTGCGAACGCTCGATATCGATGCCGCTCGTGTAGGTGCCGCGCAGGCGCTTCATCAAGAAGCGGCGTATCGTCTCATCTACCTTGATGTTCTCGCGGTAGCTCTTTTTGTCGGCTGCGAACCAGCGGCTCTTCCAGTCTCGGATGATGCCGAGGCGGTGCGCATAGGGATGTACAGTGTGTGTCATATTAAAATTACGAGAGCGTCACCTTAACCTGAGACTTGCGACGGCGGATAGCCGAGGCGCGACCGAAGGCGCGCGGCATGTACTTCTTCAGCATGCCGGCGCTCTCGACGATGATCGACTGCACCTTCAAGGTGTCCATGTCCTGTCCCTGTGCTTTTGCACTAGCGGCCGCGCTCTTGATGAGCTTGGCGATAGGTTCTGACGCACGCTTCGGGAGGAACTCGAGTGCGACAAGCGCATCAGAGACCTTCTTCCCTTTCACGAGCTCCGTCACAAGGCGGACCTTGCGCGGCGTCTGGTTATAGCTCTTGAGGTGTGCGGTAGCCATATTATTTCTTAGCCGGAGCCGGAGACTCCTTAGCGGCCTTGGCCGAAGCGATCTCGGCCTGCTGTTTCTTGGCCTCCATCTCCTTCTGCATCTTGCCGCCGTGGCGCACGAACTTCTTGGTCGGTGAGAACTCGCCCAAGCGATGTCCTACCATCTCCTCAGAGACGATGACCTCCACGTGGCTCTTGCCATTGTGGACGCCGAACGTGAATCCGACCATCTCCGGGCTTATCTGGCTGCGGCGCGCCCACGTGTTTATCACCCCGGCAGAGGCCGGTTTCTTGTCGATGAGCTTCTTGAGGAGTTTGACGTCCACGAAGGGCCCTTTTTTGAGTGAGCGAGACATAAGGGAATGAAAAACCCGCTGTGCGCGAGATAGGTCAAAGATACAGGAAGCACTCTGTGAAGTCAACCAACCGTTCCAAAACACCCTCATAAAGCCTAGGCCGTTTCAGAACCTTGACAAATACAAAAAACGCCGTCCGCCACAACTTCGCAGATGTTGGCGGACGGCGTTTTGTTTTGTAAAACCTAGCCCTTGCGCTTCTTGCCGACTTTGCGGCGGGAGACGATGAAGACGTTTGAGTACTTCTTCGGTGTGCGAGTCTTCTGACCCTTGCCGGTGGGCTTGCCCCACTTGCTCTTCGCCCTGCGGAGACCGCGACCCTGCTTGCCTTCGCCACCGCCGTGCGGGTGGTCAACCGGGTTCATCGCCGTGCCGCGCACCGTCGGACGGATACCCATCCAGCGGCTGCGGCCGGCCTTACCGATGACGACGAGGTTGTACTCCTCGTTGCCCACTGCCCCGATAGAGGCCCACGAGAGGTCAGAAATCTTGCGAATCTCGGTCGAGGGGAGCTTGACCTGCGCATAGCCCGCGTCATGCGCGACCACCTCGGCATAGTTACCCGCCGAGCGGACGAGGGAGGCGCCCGCCAAGGGAGCAATCTCGATGTTATAGACAAAGGTGCCGACGGGGATCTTGCCAAGCGGGAGACGATTACCAGCGGTAAGCGGTGCGTTCTCAGAGACGATGAAGGTTGAGCCGACTCCCAACTCCTTGGGGAGGATAACGTAGCGCCGTGCGCCATCGCGATACAGGGCGAGGCCGATAAAGGCGCTGCGAAACGGATCGTATTCGACGGTCTCGATCTTGGCCGGGATGTTCTTCTTGTCGTATTTGAAATCGACGTCGCGCAAGCGTTTCTTGTGCCCGCCACCCTGGTGCCGGGTGGTGATGCGGCCGAAGCCGTTTCGGCCGCCCTGATTGCTCCGCTTCTTGAGAAGCGGCTTGTGCGGCGCGTCGCCCGAAAGAAGCTCCTTGTAGGGGAGTGTCGTCATGTGGCGGCGGCTCTTGGATGTAGGCTTGTAGGTCTTCATAATTTTCAATTAATAATTTTCAATTTTCATTGAATCATGCAAACTGAATCGTTTCGCCTGCATTCAGGTAGACATAGGCCTTCCGTCTCGCGGCGCGCTGACCTATGCCGCGCTTGGTGCGCATCATCTTGCGCTTTGCGGGCAGGTTCACGATGCGAATCTTCCGAGGTTCGACATTGTAGATCTCCTTGATCGCGCTCGCGATAGCGGCCTTGGTCGCGCGCGTCGACACTGCGAAGGCGTAGACTCCCCTCTCGGTGGCCATAAGCGCCTTCTCAGAGAACCACGGTGCGCGGATAATCTCGTGTGCGACGCCATCTTTAGTCGGCGCAGTGCGCGCTCGGCGCTTCACCGCGACCTTCGCCTTCTTCTCCTTCTTTTCTGTCTTTTTTGTACCGAAGAGTGCCATAGTAAATTATTTAGACTTCGCGCGAGCGAGAAGCACCTTAAAAGCCGCCTCAGGCTTCTCGATGATGAGATACTTGTGCGTCATCACGTCGACTGGATTGAGGTTGCGCAGCTCCTCGGTTGCTATGCTGCCGAAGTTGCTGAAGCTCTTGATGGTGTTCGTATCATATGCCGAGAGTGCGATGAGTGCGGCATTCTTCGACTTAGTCGCAAGCGTCGCGGCACCCGAGCCCTTTGCGAGCGCGGCGAGCGCCGTCTTCGCGAGCGCCGTCTTCGGCGCTACAAAGGAGAGCGAGTCGACGAGGATAATCTCGCCGTCCTTAGCCTTCTTCGAGAGCACTGAGAGCAGGGCGCCGACGCGCATCTTCTTGTTGATCTTCTCGCTGTAGTCGCGTTCGGAGCGCGGACCGAAGGTGATACCGCCGTGGCGCCAAATCGGCGAACGGGTCGAGCTGTGGCGCGCCTGGCCGGTGCCCTTCTGCTTCCACGGCTTCTTGCCGCCACCCGAGACCTCAGAACGATCCTTGGTGTGAGCGCGATTCTGGCGCAGGTTCGCCTGCATCGCGGTCGTAACCTGGTGCACGAGGTCGGTGCGCCATGGCTGACCGAAGATGCTCTCGGGCAGGGTGATGCTCCCGACATTTGTGCCGTCCATTCCGAAAATAGGCGCCTCAATCGGTACGTATTCTTTCTTTGTCATTTTCTTTGCAGTAGTCATAGTATAAAAATTATGCGGAGACTACTTCGAGCAGGGTGCCGCGGCGGCCGGGCACGGCGCCGCTGACGATAATCTCGCCAGCCTTAAGGTCGACCGCGAGGATTTTCAGATTCGAGACCGTCACGCGATCAGAACCCAGGCGACCGGCCATCTTCTTACCCTTCACGACGCGGCCGCCCGCGCGGCCGCCTGAGCCGCCGATCGAGCCTGGGGAGCGCTCGGTGTGCTTCTGTCCGTGGCTTCGGGGGCCCCCGTGGAAGCCGTGGCGCTTCACCACGCCGGCGAAACCCTTACCCTTGCTGATGCCCGACACTTCGACCACATCGCCAACAGCGAACACCGATGCATCAATCGTATTTCCGACTGCTTGCTGCTCCTGCTCGCTGCCTCCTTCAGGCAATCTGAATTCTCTGATTGCCTGGAATCCCTTGCCCTTCGTGTGGCCCAAGACCGGCTTAGAGATATTCTTCGTGCGGCGAACTCC
>JAQUAU010000060.1 GCA_028687085.1 Minisyncoccota bacterium
GGTTAGTTAAAAAAACAACAGCGTACAGCAACAACAGACTGCACGATAGCATTTGATATCGATATATTCAATATTTGTCCACTTATATGGGTACTTTCTATTGAAAGTATGTTGTATACTTTGTATATAAAGGTTCATTTATGGCACTTCGCGAAAAGAAATCAGAGGCGATTAAAATGCGCAAAGAGGGTGCGAGTTATAGTCAGATAAAAGAGAAACTCAAAGTAAGTAAAAGCTCTTTGAGTCTTTGGCTGCATGACATGCCGCTCCCAGAGAAACGGCTGCGAGAACTTCGCGACTGGAACGTGGTGCGCATTGAACGATTTAGCAACACAATGCGTCTTAAACGAGAAGCTCGATGGACGGAGGTTCGGAAGCGTGCAGTTAAAGATATTGGAACTCTGAATAAAAGAGAAATTTTTCTCGCCGGCCTTTTCCTGTATTGGGGAGAAGGGACAAAAACGGCGATTGCAAGTACCTCTCTTTCAAATACTGACCCGGCTATGATTCGTTTCTTTATCCGATGGTTGGAATCATTTGGCGTCCCGAAGAATCGTCTGCGGGTGTATGTGCATCTCTATGCGGATATGGATGCACAAAAAGAACTCCTGTATTGGTCGAAAACTCTTATGCTGCCATTGAGTTCGTTTCGGAAGCCGTACATAAAGAAATCAAATCGGGCGGGCCTTACCTATAGGCAAAAATTTATTCATGGCACCTGCAATCTAATTTATAACAACCGCGATGTGTCAGAATATGTGTTGCAAGCGCTTGAACATATTCGTTCAACATTTGCTCCGAAAGGGGGTGTATGATTCCATAGACACACGCACGCGTAGCTCAGTTGGTAGAGCAGGCGTCTTATACACGCCCGGTCCCAGGTTCGAGCCCTGGCGCGTGCACCAGTTATTCCAAATGCATCTCGCGGTCGGCGAGAGAAGCGCGCTCCGCGAGAGCGTGGTAGTTTCGGAGTCCCGGGTCTTCGGCGACGAGGCGCGCTGCCTCAGTGCGGGCGGCCTCGACGAGTTTGATATTTTTCAGCGCCTCCATCGCGATGTCAGAGACGCCCCACTGCCGGCCGCCGTATAGCTCGCCCGCGCCACGGAGCGCGAGGTCGTACTCAGCGAGCTCGAAGCCGTTCTTCGCATTCTTAAACGCTTTCATCCGTTCGCGCGTTGTCTCTCCCGCAGATTCAGGGAGCGCGAAGCAGTAGGATTGGTGCGTGGAGCGGATGACGCGACCGCGGAGCTGGTGGAGCTGGGCGAGCCCGAAGCGTTCGGCGCCCTCGATGAGGATGACGGTTGCATTTGGTACGTTCACCCCCACCTCCACCACCGAGGTCGCGACGAGGATGTTGATCTCGCCATCTTCAAATCTTTTCATCACATCTTCTTTCTCGCCCGGCTTCATCTTGCTATGCAAAATATCTATTATCGCCTTCGGGAACACTTCTTTCTGTAGTCGCGCCGCTTCAGCCTTGACCGACTTAGCCTGGAGCGCGAGCTCCTTAGCCGGGTCGGGCTCGTCGATGCGCGGGCAGATGACGTAGGCCTGGTGGCCGGCCGCGAGTTCAGCGTGCACGCGCTCGTAGGCGCTCTCGCGCTTCTTAGTGTCGAGCACTTCGGTGATAACCGACTTTCTCCCGAGCGGCATCTCGTCGAGCACGGTGAGGTCGAGATCGCCGTAGAGAGTCAGCGCGAGTGTGCGCGGAATGGGCGTCGCCGTCATCGATAAGAGGTGAGGGGCAATCGCACCCTTGGTCGCGAGCTTCTGGCGATGCATGGTGCCGAAGCGGTGCTGTTCGTCGATGATGGCGTAGGCAAAATATTTAAACGAGAGTGACTTCTCGATGAGTGCATGCGTGCCGATGACTATGGGGATGAGTCCATCGGCGACGCGCTTGCGGAACGTCGCCTTGGAGAGCTTGGCTGATTCTTCATACCGCACTCGTGAGGGGAACACGCGGCACTCGCTCCCCGTGATGAGACCGATGGGGATAGGATGATCGCGAAAGTAAGAGACGAAGGTCGAGAAATGCTGTTTCGCGAGTATCTCGGTGGGGCAGAGATAGGCGACTTGGAGTGCACCGGCAACCCTCCCTGTGGGGAGCGAGGTTGCGACCAGATAGGCGGTGGCCGCGGCGACAGCCGTCTTGCCGCTCCCCACGTCGCCCTCGAGGAGTCGGAGCATCGGATGCGACTTCTCGAAATCGGCGACGATCGTGTCGATGGCATGCATCTGCGCTTTTGTTGCTGGGAAGGGGAACGACGCGATGAAGTCGGCGAGTTTAGAACGGTCGATGGCGACCGGGAGCGCCTTTTCTCGCAGAAGCGTCTGTCGGCGCTTCTGCATCACCACTTGGAGTGCGAACACTTCTTCAAAGGCGAATCGCTTTCGCGCTGCGTCCGCATCGGACTGCTTCTGCGGTGCGTGGATAAAGACGAGCGCAGAAGAGAGCAAGGGTAGCTTGTAGCGCGCGAGGATGTCGGCAGGGATCGGGTCCTCAAGACGCTCGTGCGCACCCGTCTCGAACACCTTTCGTACGGCGTGCATGAGCCAGAGCGAGGAGACTCCCTGACTCTCCGGGTATATTGGATACAGCGCCGCATCCAAGGTCGAACCTTGTTGCAAGGTTCGACCTTGCTGAAAGAGAGAGTCATGCACTGCATCAGGCGCGACAGGTGACTTATCAATCGCGGGATTTGCGAGATATATCTTCGCTCCTGCTCCCGCTACCTTTCCGCTCACCTTCACCACCATGCCGTCGTGGAGCGTCTTTGCGATGTAGGGCTGACTGAACCACATCATCTTGATCTTTCCCGAGGCATCTTCGAGCCACGCTTCGGCGACCGGCCGGCGGCTCTTCCAGGTCTTTCTGATATCAGGCTTCCTGACCGTGCCATAGAGTGTCACCTCAGCACCGGCAGCGATGCCGGCGATAGTCCCCACGTCCCCGCTCGATTCATAGCGAGCGGGGAAGTGATACAAGAGGTCACGGATCGTCCGTATCCCGAGCTTATGCAGCGCGCGCTTTTGCTCGCTCCGGAGCCGGGTGAAGTGCTGTTCTATGAGATCTCCCGAATGCATCACTCTAGTATATAGGAGTGATATACTTCGCCAATAATGAATTCTGGTAACATAGTTGACGTGTTAGAGCCGGGAGAAGAAATTGTGTGGCAAGGAGTCATTAGCAGAACACCACTCGTTTTTTCTCTGATTGGATTTCTTTTGCCGATTTTGGTGATTGGCGGATTCTTCATAACTCAAGAATCTGTGGGACTTCTTCCGTGCAATTCTTCTCGGCTTGGTGTAAACGAATATTGTGTGCAACATGCTCCGACACTTTATGTCAGCGGTGCGATGCTAGGACTCGTTGTTATTGGAATTGGGCTTATACTTTTACTCCTTAATTACTTAAAGCAGTTCGTCCAACGATACACAATTACTTCGAAGCGGGTGATAATAAGGTTGGGATTGATTCGCATGAATTACAAATTCATTTACTACAATCAAATCAAGAGAGTGCTTAAAAAGTCTGGATGGGTAGGAAGAATATTCGGTTTCGGAACCATTAAGATTGATACGGGAAGAATGAATTTCTTTCATAGTACTTGGTCAACAAGAGAAACAAGCATTCAATGGGATTACTTAACCTATATTGATAGGTCGGATGAGGTGTATCAGTACATACATACTGCGGTTGTAAAAGCGAAAGAGACTCCTGTGTCCTGACAAGATTGATCTTTTAAAATAAATATAGAAACGCACTATCCACAATACAATGCGGCCGCACTCTATTTTGGATAGCTGTATGCGAATATAATCAGATATGGGTGTCGTGGAGAAAAGGGCAAAAAAGATTCGAAGACTGAGGGCATTCCAACAAGGACTCTTGGCGGCAGTTGCTATCGGCGGTGTCGTACTTATAGCGGCAACGATACCGAATGCGGCACAGCTACTTCGCTACATGCCCAGCTACAAGAAGGGTGCGCGATTTAATTATCAAGCGAAGACCGCCCTCGGACGACTATTCGCCAAGGGTTTGATCACATTTGAAGAACGGAACGGTAAACAGTATGCGCGAGTGACCGAAGCAGGGGAACACATACTTGAAATGGAGTCTCTGCGGGAGAAAAGTATGCAAAAGCCGAAGCGTTGGGATGGTCGATGGCGCGTGGTACTTTTCGATATTCCGGAACGCCGACGAGGAGTTCGTAATCGACTACGCCTCTTTATGCAGGAATTTGGGTTCGTACGACTACAAGATAGTGTGTGGGTCTATCCATACGATTGCGAAGACCTCATTGCACTTGCGAAAGCGAACCTCCGTGTAGGCATTAACGTGTTGTATATGATTGTGGAGCAATTTGAGCACGACAATCATCTCCGTGAACATTTCGGATTTCGCGCATCTTAGGTATCCAAAATAAATGACGGTCGTCCAGTATTTTGGATAGCAGTGGGGTTCGAGTTGTTAATGTCGTACTTATACGTGCAGAAACTTGTTCTGCATTCTGCGCTATAGTTTAGATATGCAAAACGAGCTCGTTCGATATGCGGCGTATACGGGCGCCGTTGCGGCGTTGGTGACGATTATTGCGACCGGCGGCGCTCCGCTTGTAGGTGCGATACGCTGGGTATCCGGAGAAGCACAAACTGCGGCGGTATTTTTTGTGCCGAGTATCACCGTTGCACAAATAAACGCCGACTATCACGGAGTGCAGTTCGGCGACACGATCATCACCGCCTCGCCGGTCCCCGCGGAGCCGGCGCGAAAGGTCCGTATCCTTATTATGCCGGGGCACCAGCCGGACAAGGGCGGCACGATTTTTGG
>JAQUAU010000012.1 GCA_028687085.1 Minisyncoccota bacterium
CGATGTGCTCGCGGGCTATCTCCTCGGCGGTGCATGGATCTTCATCGGCATTCGTGCGCAAGCGTTTTTCTCTCGCCCCTAAACCGTGTAAAATACGTTCGTGCCTCTTTCTACAAAAATCTTTTTCGTAGGCGCACTCCTACTCATAAGTGCGCCGCTTGAAGTGCATGCCGCGATAAAAGCCGCTCCGCTTGAAGTCTCTGGCTGGCTCCCCTACTGGCGCGTCGCCACCAGCACGGCAGACGTTCTCCCGCACCTTTCTTCGCTCACGTCCGTCATGCCCTTCGGCTACACCGTCCGAAACGACGGAACGCTCTTCGACGCCTACGGCCTCGGTTCACCGACCTCCTCGACCTCCCCGCTCGCGCTCGCACTCATCACTGCCGCAAAGGCCGCGAAGGTGCGCGTCGTCCCGACCGTCATGTGGAGCAATGGCGCCGCCATCCACGCGACCCTCTCTAACAAGGCGAAGCGCATCGCGCTTGAGGACCGCATCGCTGCGCTCGCGAAGAGTCAGGGCTTCGACGGCATCGATATCGACTTTGAGGGCAAGCAGGCAAAGACGAAGCCCTACTTCTCGCTCTTTCTCGAAGGGCTCTATCGCCGCATGGGTAAGAAGTTCGTTTATTGCGCGATTGAGGCGCGCACACCCCTCTCCTCTCGCTACGACGGCACACCGCCTCCTGACGCGACCACATACGCAAACGACTTCGTCGCCATCAACAAGTACTGCGACCGCGTCGAGCTCATGGTCTACGATCAGCAGACCGTCGACGTGCGGTTAAACAAAGCCGCGAACGGCGCGCCCTATATCCCCGTTTCTGATGTGCAGTGGGTCGAAAAGGTCGTCAATCTGGCCGCCAAGACTATCTCGAAGAAAAAGCTCATGATCGGCGTCGCAACCTACGGCTACGAATGGGAGGTGACGCCGCTCTCAGAGTCCGGCTACCGCTATGACCTGCAATGGGCCTTCAACCCGCGCTACGCACTCGAGCTCGCAGCGAGCCTCGGCATCACCCCAGTGCGAAACTCGGCCGGCGAGATGAGCTTTCTGTACACACCCACGACGACGCCGATGGAAGGGCGCGAGGCCGTCCCGCCCCAAAACAGCCAGCCGGTAGCGACGACAGCAATCTCCTACGAGGGGGCCTTCGCCGGAGTGACGCGACTCGACCCGCCACCGCCTCAGAACATCCTCTGGTGGAGCGATGCTCAGGCGATTGCTGACAAGATAGCACTCGCCAAGAAGCTCGGTGTGCGCGGCGTCGCCATCTTTAAGCTCGATGGCGGTGAGGATCAAGCGCTCTGGAATCTCTTTCCTAAGCGGCCATAATACCCGAGACCGTCGAGCAGTTGACAGAAAAGAGCAGGTCTGCTACTCTTATGACTATCAACCAGCGGCTTAATCCAGAGAAGTGGGATCGAGCTTCTAATTTTCGCTACTGATTTGATACCTTAGTCACACAACCAAACTACTCAAAGCAGTATGCAAAACGGTACAGTAATCAAGAAGAACGACAAGGGTTTCGGCTTCATCAAGGTTGATGGAGCAGAGGCCGGCGCCAAGGACCTCTTCTTCCATTCCAACGAGCTCCAGAACGTTTCGTTCGACGAGCTCCAGGAGGGAGACAAGGTCTCGTTTGAGATCGGCGACAGCCCGAAGGGCCCGAACGCTCTCAACGTCAGCAAGATCTAACTCACGTTAGGTTGCGCAAAATAAAAACGCCCCGCAAAAGCGGGGCGTTTTTATTTTGCGTGATGCTTCACACTACTTCGCTCTTCGCTGACTCAGAGCTTCTTAGTGCGCAGCACACCGGCAGCCATGCGGCTTGATATGCTCATCAAAATATTCTTCGCCGTAGTCGTAGGTGAACTCCTCGCCCGGTTTGATAGGCTTGATTGCGTCGATGTAAATGCGTCCGCGCTCTATCTCCGGTTCGCAGTTGGGCGTGCAGGAGTGGTTGATATAGCGTGCGATGTTCGCGCGTGTCGTGCCGTCGATGGTCTTTCGGCTGTTCACCTCAAAGAGATACTTGCTTCGACTAGTATATTCTTCAGCGGTCGAGAGCGTCCGGCCGAAGTATTCGATGATGCGCTCCCCTTTTTTATACGCGCGCGTCGCAAAGAGCCCGAGCCCAGCGCTCGATCTCCCCACCCGAACGCCGTCGGGACATGTTGGTTTCTTCGCTTTCATACCGTTATACTAGGTATATCATGTCTTCCGATCTTGTGCCAAATGCCGGAAAGAATCTCGACGCCGTCGCACTCGGGACACGCTACCTGCGCCTACCGATACAGACACGGCTCATTACACCAGGCGACGACCTTGTTGCGCTCCTCGAAGAATACGCACGACCGCATTTGCAAGCAGGCGACCTGCTCTTCATCTCAGAAAAAGTCGTCTGTGTGTGTCAGAATCGTATCGTCCGCGCCGACCAGGTGACAACCTCCTGGCTCGCGCGCTTACTCTCAAAGCGGGTTAAGAATTATGCCGGCACGCCGCAATTTCGCGGCCTCGGTCACGGCACCGCACCGGCGATGCAGCTCTTGATTGAAGAAGCAGGGATTCTCAGGACGCTTTTTGCCGCCGCTATATCGGCGATAACACGCCCCCTCGGCATCAAGGGCGCCTTTTATTACCTCGTCGGCAAGCAGGCCAAGTCTATCGACTGCCCCATGTCGTGGACGATAGAAGAGTTCAAAGAGTACGCAAAGAAGGCGCCCCATGATCCAAACGGCGTTGCGCGCTCGCTCAAGAAGCACTTTGGCGCAGAGACGGTTATTGTCGACGCCAACTACCGCGGCGCTTTCTCACTCGGCAAATCTACCTCCTCTATTTCAGAAAAATTCATCCGCGAAGTGCTCCGCGACAACCCGGCTGGTCAAGACAGCGAGATGACCCCCTTCTTCATCATCCGCAAAGCCTCTTCTTAGCAAGGCCTTGCCTTGCTATATCCATGTAGGACCTCGGAGGTCCTACATTAGGTGCGGGGATCAGATTTCGGCCATTCGATAGGCGTACCGGCGGCGAGCTCCATATCGTCGGCCTTACGCACATGGCGCCAGTTCCCTTTCGGTACAATGAAATAGTGCTTGCGCCGAGCGAGCGCGTCGGCGACCTCCCACAGGTCTTTTTCTGCTATCAGCCACTCGGTGCCGAATTGCGCGAGATTGAGCGGTTTAGAGTAGCACTCGAGCGTCTTTTCTCGCGTCTCGTTTATAAACCACTCGTGAAAGTAAGAGAGCGCGAGTTCGCGCGGTGTACGATACACCGGGTCGCGAAAACGGAGCACGGCGTGATTCGTCTTGCCGATGGCGCCATAGCGTCCTCCGCGCTTATAGAGCGTGACGACATGGTCGACGTCGCCCTTTCCCATCCTCGACGAGAGATTCATGATGAGGGGCGGCTCGCCGGCTATCCAGAGCGCGGCGGCGGCGAGGAGCGCTCCCTCGATGCAGTGCGCCTTGCCTGCCTTAAGCACGCGGGAGGGTGAAGCGTGCGTGTCGCCGCCCTTCTCGTGGTTGAAAGCGAACGTGTCGAGAAAGTCCTGGATCTTGATCGGTGTGGTGAGACGCGCGAGCGTCGCATACTCCACCCGGGTGAACCCCGACTCCTCTCGCGTCAGTTTCTTCATGCTGGTAAGGATAGCAGATAGAAAAACGCCGCGCCCCAAGGGCGCGGCGTTTTTCTACTGGCTTTGGTTATTTGAGCGCGATGTCCGTATAGCCGTGTACAAACGCCGCGAGCTCGGCCTGCGACTTGGGGATGCGAGCAACGTTCACGTGTCCCACGACGCGGATCGTCACGCCCTTACAGATGCCGAACACCTGAGCAGCATTCTTCATGCCCTTGTCGGCCGTGCGGTACTCCCTCTTTGTACCGAAGAGAATATCAACGCGATTGGTATAGCGCGCATTCATCGTATCGGCGATAACACGGTATCCGATGCTGGATTCGACCGCGCTAAACCCGCAGTTATCGTTTGCGGCGGCAGGGCCGTCGAGTTCGATAATCGTACCGAACGGGAGCTCCTCGGCAAGGTCTTGGGAACGCGCCGCGACAATCTCCGGGTTTGAGTACGCGCCCGAGGCGGTCTCGAAGGGATTGCTGTCGGTCTGCTCCGGTACAGCGTTATAGGCGGTCATCGCCACGACGTAGCTCGGCGCGGCCGGCGCAAGCGGTGCGGCCTTCGCGCTGGATAAAAGCAAAAACCCCATAAGGGCTGTAAGTGATACCATTGGATGTGATTACCGAAATAGCCAGTAGCTACCTCGTTATTCCTATACTAGCATATTGACAATTTCTTGTCAATATATCGTAGTCTAGAATTCTTTGAGGTTTGCAGGCACGTTTATCGTTACTGGTGTGGAGATATCAGCGCCATTCGTCTGACACGTGATGGTATAGGTCTGCTGAGCGTTGACGTGGGTAATCGTGTGCGATCCAGAGACGGTCGGCCCCGGAAGAACGCCTGACGAGTAGCCGGAGCCCGTGACCGTACAGCTGTTCACCTGGACGACATTCCATGAGATCGTGGCTGGGTCGCCGATCTTTGCGACGCGCGCCGGCGTCGCTCTGAAGGTCGTAATTTGCGGCTGCAGCACGGTTACCGATGCGATATTTGAAGTGGCTGTGCCGCCGGGGCCGGTGCACGTGAGCTGGTAATCCTGATTGCTGACAAGCGTCGGCGGCACGGTTGCGACACCGACCGCGTTTGAGGGCGCTCCGCCCGTTGAGAAGCCGGACCCTTCCCCGCCGACCGGATAGCAGGAATCTGCACCGACTGACGACCAGGAGAGCCGTGTGGACTGACCATTGTCGATCGTGGTCGGATTCGCCGTGAGGACGATATTTGACGGCCGGTACGCGTTACAACTGAGGGGATTGTCCGTGCCGTTACTGCAGGATATCGAGCCGAGCGGACTGCCTGTTGTGTTGCCACCTGTTCCAGAACAGCCGCCCGTACACGCGGCACACACTGAGCCGTTATACCCCTGCCCGTCCGGACACTGCGTGCAGGTCGGCGGATTGTTCGTACCGTTTGCGCAACTGAGTGTAACCGTGTAGGTCGTCCAGCCCGAGATGCCTGCCGACGCCTTGCTATCAACCGCACGCGCCTTGAATATCTTCGTGCCGGTACTCGCCCAATTGTTGGCCTGGCTCTGTGTGGTGCCTGATGAGACCCATCCGGCCGGAAGCGTCTGGTCAACCGTGCCGTTATTGTCCCAATCAATCTCGTAGTGGAGCGAGTCGCCCTCAGGATCCGTCGAGGTGAAGGTATAGGTGTAACTGGTATTCGGTATGCCGGTAGTTGGCCCGGTGATAGTAGGCGCCGTCGGAGCCTGATTCGCGGCGACGGTGACTGTGGTCGCCCGCGACGCATCTGGCCCCACACCGTTACTGCACGTGAGCGTGAAGGTCGTGGTGGTGAGCAGACTGCCGGTGCTCTTGCTCCCGCTCGCCGCAGGGGTAGCCGCTCCGATGCCGTTGTCGATGGAACAAGAAATCGTCCCGCCTCCGGTGACGCCGCTCCAGTTGAGATTCGTGCTCGCTCCATTGACGATACTCGCTGAAGTCGGCGTGAAAGAACCGATAGCCACATCAGTAAGACAAGCGCTCGCACCCGCGCTCCAGTGGGCGCCTGCGACGCACGCTGTGTTCACCGTAATCGCATTAGAAATCGCCGTTACCGAGGGGGCTGTCGTATTGCGGCACTGCACGTAATAGCCATAGGCCCCGATGCCGTTTGCCGACGCATAGACGATGGGACTGCTCGCCTGATATACCGTGAGCGGCGACTGTGCATTATCCAATAAGCGGCATTCGGTCGCGCCGGAGTTTGTCGAGGGCGTATAGGCGAACGATACGTTCGTGTTCGGCGTCGTATTGTACGGCGTCGTCGCAGAAACTGAGACCGTGTAGGCGGTATATCCGGCCGTCACCGAGGCGTTTGCCGCAGGCATCGTGAAGCTGCATGCCCCGGTCCCACTGCACGACCCTCCTGACCAACCGTTGAAGAAGTATCCGGTCGGCGGCGTCTGTGAGAGCGACACAGCCGTTCCATAATTGACGGCTCCGGTCGTGGTGCGCGGCGTCCCGGTGATGGTCCCGCCATTTGACGTGATGGTGAGCGTGTAGGAGTTGGTGGAGCAGGTCGAACCGGCGTTCAGGCTCCACGCTCCGTTTGAGCAGGTGTAGGTTGCCGATCCACTGTAGCCCGTAGTTCCATTCGTCACCGTTGACGATTGGCTGGACAATTTCGCAACCGTCGAGCCGCTACAACTCGACCACGTTTGTGCCGCGGCCGGACAAGAACTGGCGCACGTAAAGCTTCCTGAGGGAGCAGTACTCCACGCACTGTTCGAGGTTTCTTTCGTATGTATCCACCAACTGTAGGTCGCACCGGGCGTTGTCGTAAATGTCTTCACGGTCCCGACAAAGCCGTCGTCCCAGGCCGGATATCCGAGATTTGCTCCGCCCGAGCTTGCTCGCGTGTAGAAGGTGGTGTATCCGCCGGGAGCCGTCCAGCTTATGGTGCCTGTTGAACCGTCGGCACTACAGGAGGCGCTCGCATTCGTCGGCGGCGGTGGATAACTTATCGTGACAGCACGACTTACTGTACCGCCAGGGCCGCTGCACGAGAGCGTAAAGGTGTGCGTGTTGCCGGCAAATGAGGCAGTCCCCGAGCTACTGCCGCCGCCCACAGCAACTGCCGCTCCGTCGAGTGTGCAGGACGTCGTGTATGATGTGGCGCCCCACGAGAGTGTGTAGGGCCCGCCACCATACGTGATGCCGCTCGTCGAACCATCAGCTATCCCCCACGTGCTCCCAGAGATATAGAAAGACGGGACGATTGGAGCGTTGGCGGTAAATGTAGCGACACAGTTCTTCGCTGCGGTCATGGTCACCTGACCGCTTCCATTACAGTCCCCGCTCCAGCCCGTGAAGGTGGAGCCCGCACTAGCTGAGGCCGTAGCGGTTATAACCGAACCATACACATAGGTGCCTGCGCCGCCGACCGTACCGGAGCCACTCGCCGAAACGGCGAGCGGATAGGTCGCGATATTGAAATTCGTGTCGAAGTTCACCCAGCCGGGGCTTTGCCAAATATTGTCATACACGAGGCCGGAAATGTCGTTGTCGATAATGGGAGATATGTAGGTCGGATCAAAGCGGACCACGAATGAGACGGTGCGCGTATTGCCAGAATCGGAGACGGAACAAGAATCGAAATGGATATATGAATTTCCGTAACCTGGCTGTACGACAGCGTATCCGCCAGAACCTGAACAAGCATGATGATCCTGATAGCCCGGCCACCAGTCGCCAGCGCCCCAGGTAAGGTACCCGCGATACGTACCGCCGTTTTCGCCCTGGAGATTTATGAGCGCATATTCAGCTATGATATTACCCGCTCCGCCGCCATCAGAACCGGACATCGTTATCGTGTATGAATTCGCATTGTTCGGAACTATCGTGGCAGTGTTTATAGAGACGGTACCCTGAGTAGGCAGACTCTTGGTAAAGCTCGCTGAGACGGTACACGCACTGGTAATTGCTCCGGTGGTGAACGTCGTCCCGGATAGTGAACCACCGCAACCCGAGGCGGTAGCGATGGTATAGCCTGCATTTGGCGAAACGGTAAAGGTTGTAGCGGAACCGTGGGTAACTGACTGATAAGAAGGAGAGATGGAGCCGCCTGTTCCTCCACCACCGATAGAGGTAGAGACGGTGTAGGAGTTGATTGAACAAACACTCCCGTTCCAGGAGTATCCGGTCGAACAGACAGTATGCGTCACGATGGGTGAATCGACTGATACGTAACCATTGGTACACGTGTTCTTCCATTGCTGAGTCCCTGCCGTACTTGCATTTGCTGTCGCAGAACCACTGGTAGTCCACGCCCAGGGACCCCATCCAGAGCCATTGATGTTCAAGTACACGGTGCAGGAGGTCGCCGAGGCGTTCGAACTCCAGGAGACGGTGTATGAGGCGCCGACCGTATCGCCCGTCGTCGATTGCGCAATAGACGCAGTCGGCGCCGGGTTCACGGTTATATAGCTATTTACCCAACCGAGATCGTTCGAACCGTTATAGCCCCAGCAATAGGCGGTCGGATAAAAGCTTGAGGTGATAGTGCCTGAATTAAACGATGACGAGACATTCGGTGCTCCGGCACCCGTGGACTGCACCGGGCTATACTCTGCGCCCCAGTTGATATAGGAGTGGCACCACCCTGTGGCTGTGGTGTTCAGAGAAATGGTGGTGTTGCCGCCGTAGGGTACCGGGTTCGGCGAGGCAGAGATTGAGCCGGTGGGAGGCGCGAGCGCAGTAACGTAGTTGCCGTTTATCCAGCCGAGATCCGGCCCGCCGTTGTAGCCCCAGCAGTAGGCGGTCGGATAAAAACTTGAGGTAACCGTATTGGCAAATGACGAATAGACGTTCGGCGCTCCGGTGCCCGCGGACTGCATCGGGCTATATTCTGCGCCCCAGTTGATATAGGAGTGACACCAGCCCGTACTCGTCGTGTTCATAGAGACGGTAACACTCGAACCGGAGGTCACATAACTCTTCGAGGTCGAAATCGAACCGGTAGGGGCCGGGCAGCTAGAGGCTGGCGGTGCGCTAACCGGTGTATAGGCATTACATTGTGCCCACCGAACTCCTCCGTTCTGACAATATCCTTCGCCTCGAAGATGCCACCCCCATCCCCCATGGCTTGAATTGGCAGGATAGTACGTGTAATCATACATCGTGCAATCGCCAAAGTCGTCATAGGCAACACATCCAATCGGGTACGGATTGACAGCACAGGCATACGATCCTGTACTCGAGGGATATCCCGCCAATTGACAGATCCAATCCAAGGATGTTTGCGTGGATTGACCATTAACACCGCCACCTCTATACGCATCATAGGTACCTACGTAGTTACCATCCGGAGTCAGGTTATTGGTATACACCGTAGGAGCCGAATACGTGGAGCACACGCCGTTATACACGACCGTGCCGGTATTCGTCTGACCGCAGTAATTCGGAGCTGAATAACACTGCGCGCTTGCAACGGGCGTCGCAGAAAAGAAGAAGACCGCAAACAGAACGAGGGAGAAAATCCTTATAAAGGATGCTGCTGCCTTCTCTTCTCGTATGTCAGTCAATCTCATGGATCATGCTAGATCTTCTCGGTATATTATTGCGCCTTACTACCATCAGCTGGCGATGGTGGTACCGGCAATACTGCTATCTGCGTGGCCGTAAAGGCAGTCGATTTTGCTATGTTTTCTGAAGAAGAGACCGATAGTGTCTCGCCTATCTTGATATCGCTCAGCGCTATCTTTTGATGTACGAAAGGGTCCGGCTGAACCATAGTAGCGGCTGTACCCGATACTCCCTGCAATTTCTTGGTAAAGGCCGCCATCTCCTTGCTTAGCACCGTAGCGTCTTTCAGAACGAGACGCTCAATGTCGGTCGATGAATCGATGGTGATAACCACCGTCTCCGCTTTTGCCGAATCAGCAGCCTGTGTGACTCTCCGCACGTTGTTCAGGGTGACGGTTTGACCAGAGGTCTTTTCCACCGTGCCGAGGAGTGTATGTGCCTCCACTACCGACGACCCATCCTGCGTCTCTCCCCCACTTCCTGCTCCGTTTTTGTATCCGATCTGATACGCGCCGAAGCCCACAATCGTCAAGGCGACTACCACGATACCGACCCTCATGATTTGATTAGAAATAGGTGTCATATGATAGGTAGTGTATCAGGCTTTGAGCTGCTTTTATCGCGCAAGGTGTGCATAAAGACTGTCTACTTCGTCGGTGCTATATACTGCCGATATACCCATGCGCTACCTGAACGCCACGACCCTCATACTCCCGGGCGCGGTTGCCCTGCTTCTTGCGGGAGCGCTGATGCGCGGGGATGAGACGCTCTATCTCGCCGCCATAGCGGTCGGCATTGCAGAAATACTCGTCGTCGCGGTGAGAGAAATCCGCGTCGGCAGATGGTCGCTCGACTATATCGCCTTCCTCGCGATGATGCTCGCCGCGTTCACCCACGAGTATCTCGCGGGCGCCGTCATCGCACTCATGTATACCGGCGGCGAAGCGCTCGAGACCTATGCCTCGCGGCGCGCGCTCGCTTCGCTCTCTGCCCTCCTCGCGCGCATCCCGAAGGCCGTGCTCGTGAAGAGCGTGAGCGGAGCGATGGAGAGCGTGCCGCTCGCGCTCGTTTCTGCCGGCGCGACTATCATCGTGCGTGGCGGCGAACTCGTCCCGCTTGACGGATACCTTACCTCACCAAGGGCGGTGCTCGATCTTGCAAACTTAACCGGCGAACCGCTCCCCGAGACGGCTGCCGAGGGAGCGTTTGTGAAGAGTGGAAGTGTGAATGCAGGCGAAGCGTTCGAGCTCCGCGTCTCCGGCACGCTCGCGACCTCGACCTATGCGAAGATTATCGACCTAGTAAAAGATGCTGAGCGCAACCAGGCGCCCTTTGTCCGGCTCTCGGCACGGGCGAATCTGCCGTTTACCCTGCTCACGCTTCTCATCTCCGGCGCCGCATATCTCCTCTCGGGCGATAGTGCGCGTGTGCTCGCTGTGCTCGTCATCGCGACGCCCTGTCCGCTTATCATCGCGGCTCCGGTCGCCTTTATCGGCGGCCTCTCGAGGGCGGCGGGCCGAAACATCATCGTTAAGACGCCCGCCGCGCTTGAGGTCATCGCGCGCGTTACGACTGTCTTCTTCGACAAGACCGGCACACTGACCCTCGGCACGCCGCGACTCACCGGCATAACGCTCCTTGATGCGCACGCGACTGAAACACGCGCGCTCTCGCTCGCCGCCGCGCTCGAATTTCATTCCATCCACCCGCTCGCGCACGCCGTCATCTCTGCCGCAAAAGAGCGTCACTTCACTCCTGCACCGGCACACAACGTGCAAGAGATTGTCGGCACCGGCATCACCGGAGCGGTAGACGGCCACTATGTTTCTCTCGAACAAGCGCCAGAGGAACAGCATCGGGAGGGCGGCATTTCACTCCTGCTTTCTGAAGACGGCGCTCCCATCGCGACGCTCCATTTCAATGATGTCTTGAAGGATGATGCAAAAAAACTTCTTGCCGACTTTGCTGAGAGCGGGTTGCGAGTCGCCGTGCTCACTGGCGATCGCAAGGAGCACGCCGAAGCGATCTTCGACGGCCTCGCAATCGATATCTGCGCCGACTGCACACCAGAGGAGAAGTATCGCATCGTAGAAGAGGCAAAAGGGCGCGGCGAAACGGTAGCGATGATAGGCGACGGACTGAACGACGCCCCTGCGCTCGCGAGAGCGGATGTCGGCATCGTCTTCTCGGGCACCGAGAACAGCGCGTCGATCGAGGCGGCCGATGTCGCTATCCTCGGCCACGACCTCGCGCTCATCCGCGAACTCTTCGCACTCGCCAAGCGTTCGGTGCGCATCGCGGGCGAGAGCGTCTACGCCGGCATCGGCCTCTCCACTATCGGCATGCTCTTTGCCGCAGGCGGCTCCATCGCGCCAGTTGAAGGCGCGCTCATGCAAGAAGGTATCGATATCGCTGTTATCGTAAACGCGCTTCGTGCCGCCTTCACCCCGCGTGCATAAGGTATAAAAAACCGGCCGCACGAATGCGGCCGGGACAATCAGCGTCGATCACGTATCGAGCACCGACAAAAGATCTTCCGGAGGAGTCTTTGCCGAGAGCTCCTTCTTGCGATCGAGTACGCCGAGATACAGCCCGATGTACGGTCGATAATCATCCGGACCGAAGACGACGACGTGTATCAAGCCATCTTCTCCATCCCGGAACTGATCGAGCGTACCGGCGGCCTTATGCTTCTTGAGGAAGCTGAGCGCCCCAGCGACACCAAGACCGAAGCTCGGCCCCAATTTCTGCAGGACGTGCGGCCAGGTGAGGAAGCTGAGGTAGAACGATGCGTGTCGCGTGCCGAACTGGATATCCTCTTCACGGAAGATGGTTCTCCATTGCTGTCGGATATCCTTCTTCACGCTACTGAGCGTACGCGCTCCAGGTACTTCGTGCTCCTCGGCGCACAACACCGGATACACCAGAGAGCCGAACCCGCACTCGCGTGCATACATCGAGAGCCCCATACTCGTTCCCATCGTACCGCTCGGAACAAAAAGCAGAGAAATCTTCCGTTGCTGTCTCCACAACTGTGGTGCGAGGTACCGATAATGCGCCTGTGGATTCCAGATTCCGTCGTACTGACACGGGTTGTACCAACCGTCCTGCGCACCGAGCCGACGGGCATATTCGACCGTCGTCTCACTTGAGTCGAACAAGAGCTGCAAGCTCGTACGGCCGCCGAGAACCCGTATCGCATTGATCTTGTCCTGCGGCACATCCCCAGACATAACTGCCGTAAAAGGAATACCGAGCGCATGACACACGGCGGCCATCCAATCTCCGGTGTTGCCGCTTGTCGCTTCGACGAGCTTGGTCTCGGGAGTGATATAGCCCCTCTCGATACCGTCTCTGATACCTGCGTAGGCAATCACGCATTTACTATGCGGCGCTTCGCCGGGAACACCGGCAGCCTTGATGATGACACCGTCGCCTGCAAACGGATTGAGCCACGAAGGGAATGCCTCCGAGACTCTCACCAAACGCATATTCGACGGGTCAGGGATCCTCTTTTTGAAGCAGTCCAACAACTCCTTATTGGCAATCATCTTTCGTCCTCCTACAGAAGTTAGAAAAGTAGCGCCCTCTCGTTACAAAGGGCTTCTGAGGCAAACGATACTCCTAACCTAGGCCGGACGCCACCCTTTCTTTACTTCTGTAATCTGGTTCTTGCCGTCGACAAACACGATAGACGGATGCGGCATCTTTTTCGCTTCCTCTTCGCTCACGAGTGCGTAGGCGAGGATAATCACCATATCGCCCTTTTTGAAATGGTGCGCCGGCGGGCCGTTGAGGATAATCTCACCCTTCCCTTCTTCGCCGCGCACGATGTAGGTCTTCCACGAGATCCCGTTCGCGAGACTGTTGACCAAGACTGCCTGGCCGGGAAGCAGGCCGACGGCATCGATAAGCAGACCGTCGATTGTAATCGAGCCCACGTAATCGAGATCGGCGCCCGTCACGGTCGCGCGATGTATCTTCGCCAAACAAACGTCTAATAACATACCGAGAATATATCATGCCGCACTACGGCATGCGAATGCTATTGTATAAGAGTTCACTTTTTATGAGCCTACTTTTCTGGGCGAACATTATCGCGCTGCTCTTTTCATTCTTCGTTGTCGGAGCGGTTCTTGGCGCGTTCTTCTCAGAGACCGTTCGCGAGCGGCTCGCGAAGATCTTGCACCCGAAGCTTCTCGAGCTCGTCCGCTCCCTTCACAACCCCATCCTCAAGCCAGGGAGTCATCCGTGGATGGCCGAAGCGGTGCTGAACCCGGCAGCGACAATCCTAAACGGTCGCACGCACCTCATCTATCGCGCCATCGGCAGCGACGGCGTCTCGCGGCTCGGCTATGCGTCGAGCCCCGACGGCATCACCTTCGACAAGCGCTTGCCCTACCCGATCTACGCCGCGCGCAATCCGCACGATCTCGCCGTGCACCTGCGGCGCTACTCTCCTGTCCTGTACCCGTCAGGCGGGAGCTGGGGCGGCTGCGAGGATCCGCGCATGGTCGTCATCGACGGCAAGGTGTATGTCACGTTCAACATGTTCGAGAACTGGCAGCTCCGCGTCGCGGTCATCTGGATGAGCGTGGAGGACTTCTTAGCAGAACGTTTTTATGCGTGGCGAGGGCCGGTGATTCTCTCGCACAGCGAGCGCGACAAGAATTGGGTCCTGTTTCCAGAAAAGATAGGCGGACAATTCGCCGTCCTGCACAGCATCATCGGCGACGATGAACACCAGGTGCGCATTGAATATACCAACGACCTCACTTCACTCAGACAGAGGGACTTCATCAGCCCCGATCCGCAGAAGGTGCCGGATCAACTCGTTGCGTGGCACGTGCACACGAGGAGCGCCGGTCCGCCGCCCTTAAAGACCGCCAAAGGATGGCTCGTGCTCTACCATGCAAACGACGCGAAAGAGGGTCATCGCTATAAGCTCGGTGCGATGCTCCTCGACCTTGTCGACCCGACCAAGGTGCTCTACCGCGCCGCCGCGCCGGTGCTCTCACCAGACGAACCGTATGAGAATCACGGCAAGCCGGGCATCGTCTACGCCGGCGGCGCGGTCGTGCGCGATGGTCAGCTCTACGTCTACTACGGCGGCGCCGACAAGATTATCGCCGTGGCAACGGCGAAGCTCGACGAATTTCTCGATGAACTCATTAAGGGCAGCCAGCCCTCGCTTGCGCATATGACCCCTGCGCAAGCCGTCTAAATTATGTTCGTCATACGCCGCGAACCGCATAACCCGATCCTCTCGCCTCGCCACGAGCATCCGTGGGAGACGCTCGCCACCTATAATCCCTCCGTCATCCGTAAAGACGATGGTTGGTATATGTATTACCGCGCACTCTCAAATCCGGCCGCGCTCGTCACTCCCTATGCCGGCCAGTCGAGCGTCGGCGAAGCATTCTCAAAGGACGGTGTGCACTTCGAGGAGCGGCGACAGGTGCTCATGGCCGAGGAGCCGTGGGAGGCCTTCGGCTGTGAAGATCCGCGCGCAACCGTCTTTGAGGGTGCAACCTATCTCACCTACACGGCGCTCGGTAGTTACCCATTTAACAAGGACAACATCAAGGTCGGCATCGCCGTGGCGCGGGACGGTGTGCACTTCACCGAACGCCACCTGGCGACACCCTTTAACGCGAAGGCGTTCACGATATTCCCCGAGCGCATCGGCGGAAAGGTCGCCGCGCTATTCTCGATTCACACCGACGAGCCGCCCGCAGAAGTCTGTCTCGCCTATGCCGACCAGATTGAAGACTTTTGGTCACCGGCATTTTGGGCGACGTGGTATGCCGACTGGAAGTCGCACACCTATGCCCTACGACGTAGCGACGGCGACCAGGTAGAGGTCGGCAGCGTGCCGCTTCTCACTCAGCATGGCTGGCTCATCTTCTATGCCTACATCGAGAATTATTTTAACGAGCGCGAGCGCGTCTTCTCGGTCGAGGCCGCACTCCTTGATCGCAACGACCCGTCAAAGATCATCAGCCGCACCGAGTCCATCATGGTCCCCGAAGAGATTTACGAACAGTACGGCCTTGTGCCGAACATCGTCTTCCCTACTGCCGCAACAATCGGAGAGGGCGGCAATCTCGACCTCTGGTACGGCGGCGCCGACTCCGTCTGTGCGAAGGCAAGCGTGAAGCTCCACGACCTCATGCGCGCGCTCGATCCCGAGCGCCCCGCGCGCACATTCAATCGCGCGGAGCAGAACCCGATCCTCGCGCCGCGCGGAGATGGCTTCGAGAGCCGCGCTGTTTTCAATCCGGCGGCCATTGATATAAACGGCTCAACCTACATTCTCTATCGCGCGATGGACGCGGCACACACCTCTACCATCGGCCTCGCTATCTCCAAAGACGGCACGACGATCGACGAGCGCCTCGACACCCCCATCTACGTGCCGCGAGAGGACTTCGAGATGAAGAAGCGTGATGGCAACTCCGGTTGCGAGGATCCACGCATCGTGCGCATGGAGAACACGCTCTTTATGACCTACACCGCCTACGACGGTGTGCACGCGCCCGCGGGCGCCGTCTCGTCGATCAGCGTTGACGACTTTCTCGCGCGGCGCTGGAGCGCCTGGAGCACGCCCTCGCTCCTCACACCCGAGGGCGTCGATGATAAAGACCTCGCGCTCCTGCCTGAAAAGATTGCCGACAACTATCTGCTCTATCACCGTGTGAGCAACCGCATCTGCGCCGACCTCTTGCCCGAGATTGGCGAGGGCAAGCGTGCGACCCGCTGCATCGAGGTGATGGGGCCGCGACTCGGGATGTGGGATGGCGAGAAGGTTGGCAGCGCGGCGCCACCCTTGAAGGTCGGTGATCGGTGGCTCATGATCTATCATGGCGTCTCGCGCCACGCGACCTATCGCCTCGGCGCCGCCCTGCTGGACGCCTCCGGCACTTCGGTCATCGCGCGCACCGCCGACCCGATCTTCGAACCGGTAGAGCCCTATGAGCTCGCAGGCGAAGTGCCGAACGTCGTCTTCTCTTGCGGCGCGGTGGTGCGCGGCGACACCGTCTTCCTCTACTATGGCGGTGCAGACAAGGTAATCGGTGTCGCGACTGCCTCGCTCGCGCACATGCTCGACGCGCTCTCGTAAAATGCAAAAAAATAATTTCAAAACATACCAGCGAACCGGCAGGCCAGAAAATGGTAGTAAGACTCGGCCTAGCGGCCCGGAGCGCGACCATTTTCTGGAACTGCTGGAGAGCGGGTTTTGAAATTAGTTTATTGACTATGAAAAAACTCATCATTTTCGATCTCGACGGCACGCTCGCAGAGAGCAAGCAGCCTTTGACCGATGAGATGGCGCTCTTTCTCGCCAAGCTCCTCGCCCACACACGCGTCGCCGTCATCTCCGGCGGCGCGCTCTCGCAGTTTCTCAAACAAGTCGTCTCTAAGCTCCCGGTGAACGCAAATCTCGCACATCTCTCTCTGCTCCCCACTTCAGGCGCTGCGCTCTACGAGTTCCAGCACGATGACCCCTCGAATCCTCTCGGGACAAGTTGGAAGAAGATCTATGAAGAACGTTTATCAGAAAAAGAGAAAGATACTATCGAATCGGCGATGACCATCGCGGCGAAGGAGACCGGCACGATCGATTTCAAAGCGCCGTCATGGGGCGAGCGCATCGAGTATCGCGGCGGCCAGGTGACGCTCTCGGCACTCGGCCAAGAGGCGCCGATAGCACTCAAGAAAGCGTGGGACCCTGATCACGCGAAGCGTCACGCGCTCCAGGCGAGTCTCGCAGAGCGATTGTCGAAGTTCTCGGTCGGCATCGGCGGCGCGACCAGTATTGATGTTACGAAAAAAGGCATCGACAAGGCCTACGGTATCCGAAAGCTCTGCGAGCTCTTGCACCTTACAGAATCAGACGCGCTCTACATCGGCGACGAGCTCGGGAAAGGCGGCAATGACGAGGCCGTCTACAAGACCGAGGTCGCCACCTGCGTCGTCGAGAATCCTGCCGACACCCTCCGCACCATCAAAACTCTCCTCACTTCCGCATGAGGCGGACGAGGCGGATGGCTTCGAAAGAGTGACGGCCGCCAAGTGCGTGGAAGATCGGCGAGAGTTTGTCGCCCTCCACTCTTCTCAGTGCCTCATGAATCTCGTCGACAACATCGATCGGGATAAGGTGAGCAAAGTCAGCACGGGTCAGCTTTCCCAGCTCCTTAAGCTCTTCGAGATGATGCACGATGGTCGAGGCGACAAGTCCGCGCGCCTTCACCGCCTCTTTCAAGCTCTTTGAGTCACGTACGGTCTGCAAGGTCTCCGCCAGGCGTCCCGGCAAGCCCGCCACTTTTGTATTCTTTTTCTCACTTACCCCTTTCACCTTACCCCTTACCCCTTCAAAAAACGCTCCACCCATCGCTTTGACGAATTTCTTCTGCATCTCAGTCTTCTCTTTTTCGGGCATCTGCGCAAAGGCGTCTCGCGCGGCCTCTGAGGCCGCGCGAAAGTCCCGGTCCTTCTCGAGTATCTCCGGATGCACTTCAAGCGCTCGCTGGTTGATACCGGTGAGATACACGCCAGAGAGCCGGCGCACGCGCGAGAGCGCGACATACCCCTGTCCGTATTCAAATGCCTTTCCGAGGTCCATGATCGCCGCATCCATGCTCATCCCTTGGCTCTTGTGCACCGTCATCGCATAGGCGAGCCGCAGCGGTATCTGGGCGACGCTCGCCTTCACCTTGCCCTGTTCTTCAAGATTCCACTCCATCGGCTCCGCGGTTACGCGGAGCCGATGCCCCGAGCCTGTCGAGGGGCTGCGTATTTCAACAATCGGCATCCCGCTCGAATCGGAGCCGACGACGACACCGAGTGTGCCGTTCACAAATCGCCCTTGCGGCGAGTTCTTGGTGAACATCACCGCCGCACCCTCCTTGAGCTCGAGCGTCTCGGGCGAGAGGCAACCGCGCTTCAATCCTTCGACGAGGCTGTCCTTGCCCTTTGCACTCATGCGAAAGGACATCACCTTGCCCGGGAGCTTCGCGAGCTCTCCCGCGTTGATCCGGTCGACGTCGGCATTGTGCGAGAAGAGCTTCGGTGCGTCAAGCGGGAGCTCTGCAGGCGTCGTGTGACGTCGCATCAGTTCTTCGTAGTGCATCTCTTCAACTTCGCCCGAGCGTATCGCCGAGAGCACATCGAGAAAGCTGCTGTCGTCTTGTCGGTATTGCTCGGTGAGATAACAGGTGATCAGATTCAAGTCGCGCCACGCGTGAGAGGTATAGGCGAAGCCGACGTCGCGGCCGCGCGAGATCGGCGGCAGCTGAAAGAAGTCGCCCACAAGGACGACGGTTAATCCGCCAAAGGGCGCGTCCATGCGCCGCACCTCGCGACACACCGCATCGGCCATCTCAAAGGTGTTCGCCGAGAGCATCGAGATCTCCTCGATGATGAGCACCTTCGCCTTCGCAATGCGCTTGGCGATATGCTCCTTACTCGCGATGCGGTCGACGTCGGCGCGGGAGAGCGACTCACTGATACCGATGCCGCTCCAGGAGTGGAGCGTCATTCCCGCGACATGCGTCGCCGCGATGCCGGTCGCTGCTGTGACCGAGGGCTCGATGCCCGAGGCGCGTAGCCAGCCGACGAACTCGTTTATCGTATGCGTCTTACCGCTCCCCGGCTCTCCGGTGAGAAAAATGTTCGCACCCGTCTTCAATATGGTAAGCGCCTCGCCTTGTGTCATTCAGACACTCTATCAGATGACGCCTCACCGCGACTATTGCGCAGCGCGATGAAGACGATTCCAGATACGCGCCATCGCGTAGCCGAAGATCCAGCCGATAACCGCGGTGACGACGATAAGGGTGACGAACGCAGTAGCGTCAAACGCCTTTACCACAATCGGCAGACTGAGCATGTGCGCCCAGAAGATGAAGTCGATAAGCGCCTGCGCCCACCCGACCAAGATAAGGAGCGACCACGCCACATGAAAACCGCTAATCAGAAAGGCGAAGGTGAGCGCGGTCTTCGAGGGACTCATGTACTGATTCATGTTGTTGCTGTTATGCGGATAATACCTTCATGATACCGCCGTTCTCCCCTGCAAGGGGGCGGGAGGTGCATAAAGTCATAGTGCGTAGAAGTGTAATAAAAGAGAACCTTATACGACATCATAGGTAGGCCGCGCAAGGGGCGCGCCCAATGTGCTCAAACGTTTCTAGCGTACCGTATATAAACGCTGAACCCGGTGGTGCTATCGGATAGTGCTATCGGCAGACGGAACGTCCTTACAGGGCGTTTTCGTTTTATATCGAGGCATCAAATAAAGAAACCCACCCCGACGCAGAGACGAGTCTCTTTGTCGGCGCGGGCTTATTCCCTCTTTGGCTTAAGGTCGTTGAGTCGCGCAAGTGCCTCTTTCGCGAGTTCGATCTCGGCGATCTCGGCGACGACGTTGGCAAGTTCGGCCTCTATCTCCGCCTTTCTTGCGAGCACGGCATCTTCTTGCGCGACGCGCCACTTCGCCCACTCATAAGGATCATCCGGCTCTTCGGCCTTCTTCGGCCCGTCATTTTCGAGCATCGCCGGACCAGCCTTGTACCAGCCGGTCTTGGTTTTTCCATCTACGGGCGCCTTCTCGATCCAGCCGGAGCTTACCAACTGTTGAGGTGTTTTCTCTATATCGCATGTCTCGCGAAGCTTGGCGAGTGTCCTCATGCTGACACGACCTTCCTTATCGGTACTGGCCGCATCGAGAAACGCTCTCGTTAAGCAATCCATCTTGTTCATCTCGTATTTCTCCCGTGGTGTGGTTATCAGATTTAGAGCGGCATCGCTCAATTCATTTCCAGACGCCTCATCGGCCGTCAATCCCGTCATCTCAGCTTTCGCCCCGTCATGTACGGCAGGGCTATGCGGTAGAGGAACAAGAAGGTCTGCGCAGGACTCGAGAATCGTCCGGATATCCCTGACCTCGATGACAACCTTGTAGACCGGTTTTTTCTTTTTGAACCTTTTATATACATCATGGTCCATATATTTGGTGAAAAGTACGAGACCGACTTTGTCACCCAGGTTAGGCGGCGTCGCATCGAGAAAGACGATTCTTTTCTCGGGCAGCTTCTTGGTGAACGAATTGTGGTTGATATCCCTCCACCCCACGACAGCAACGGAGGAGCCGGACTCAAGAGTCTTTCGGACTCGCTGCGTTAATGCCTTCAGTTGGCTTTCTAACAATGGATTCTCCTTATTCGAGTGATTGAAATGGTGGAACAGTTGTCCTAGAAGAGGCTAGCATGAAAAATCACTTGTGTCAATGTTCTGTGTTCCTGTTCTCAAGAATGGGATGCCCGAATACCTGAGTAACTACGAGAGAGATGTATACTGTGCGCATGACTACAGACGATTTAAAAAAAGCGCTCGAAGGCGCTGTGCGAGGAGAGGTGTCGAGCGATGCAGAGACGCTTGTGAAGCTTAGCCGCGACACGTCCCTGTTTACCCGGACACCTGCACTCGTCGTGTACCCGC
>JAQUAU010000013.1 GCA_028687085.1 Minisyncoccota bacterium
CGTCACTTCGAGCAAGGAGGTCCTAAACTTGGTGCGGAGAACCAGTAACTATTGACGAAGAAGGCCGGCGCCTGTCATACTTCACTCATGTCCAACCCATTGGAGGGCCGCAAGATGATGCACCCACATTTGGAACGGATTATGAACAAGGTTAAGGCCGAACATCCGCATGTGCCGATACCTGAAGTCGAAACGCCAGAAGTTCCACTGAAGCCAGTAACTCGAGTGGTTATCACGCCGGAGATGCGCCATGAAGCAGAGCTGCGCGACATCGTAGATCACGTAAAGCTCGGCGAAGACTATTGAACTTTCGACACGTACCGCGCGGGTGGCTCTTGCCTCCCGCGCGTTTTATTTTATACCAATGACCAGATTGACTCCTAAGAAATCAGACGTACTATTACTCTTATGTCATTCACCCAACCACATTTTGAACACGTATTCGGAGGTCACGAGAGCATCAAGACTTTTGAAATGACTGGCGAAGAATTGGAGCTTCTGAAAGAAGAGGTTTCGAATCTCGCTCGTGCCGCTGAAAGAAAGGCCTCCGATATCTCACGCGACTTGAACGAAGGAGGCGCTGCTAACCTGAGTAAAGCCCAAGACGAGTCGCGAGAATTACAAAAGAAGATCCGCCTCTTCCACAGCATCACGAACAAACTCCGCGAAGACACCGACCATAGCACGCCGATCGTTCATTAACATTTGTGACCTCACGGGGAATCGAACCCCGATTTGATCCGTGAGAGGGATCTGTCCTAGCCGTTAGACGATGAGGCCTTGTTCGCTTTTTATACCAGACTTTTGTCCGACACGCTACACTTTCTCCTCCCACTTCTTCTCTTGACGGACGAGCCGCGAAGCATCCGCCGGATCCGCAAGGAGCGCCTTGACGATATGCTCGGTGCGAACCGACTGCGAACCCTTAACCAAGACGACGTCACCGTCGCGGATGATGTCAGAGAGTCCGAGAGCTCCCGAGCGGGAGCAGTCGAAGGAGAGAACCGATACCTGCTTTGAATCAAGCGTGAACGCGCGAGCGCGGATGCCGACGGTCGCAATGACGTCGGCTGATTCTGCTGCGAGAGCCGCGATGCGGCGGTGCTCCATCACCGAATAGCGCCCGAGCTCGAGCATATCGCCGAGGACGGCGACGCGCCGTTTTGCATGAGGAAATGACTTCAGAGTCGCGAGCGCCTCCTCCATCGCCGCCGGGGACGCATTGTAGGAATCATCGATGATAATCGAACCATTCTTACCCGCGAGGAGCCGTCCGCGGCCCGGCGGCGGTTCATAACTCTCGAGTGAGGCCACCGCCTCGGCGAGCGGTATCCGGAACGCTTGCGCGGCTGCGAGCGCGGCGGCGACCGGCAGGAGCTGCGCTCTCCCCACCGAACCTTTCACGACGCAGCTACTCTCTTCACCATCCATGCTCACCGCTGCCTTCATGCCCCTAACCTTCCCTTCTTCTTCATAAAAATCGATGTTGCAGACGTTCACTTGGGCGGCCGCCGAGCATCCGTAGGTGATGACGCGCGCAGAGGTGTGATGCGCGCGCTCGAACGCATAGAGATCGTCAGCTGAGACGATGAGCGGCGCAGCGGCGCGAAGCGCATAAGCAGGAGAGAACTCTTCTTCGCGCACCGCCTCGGGCGAGGCATAGGCCTCGACGTGCACTGGTATCTCCGGCAGACGCGTCACCACCACGGCGTCCGGCGTCGCGATGCGCAAAATGCGTGCGAGATCGCCGGGCTTGTCGGCCCCCACTTCAAGCACGAGCATGTTCGGATAGTGATTCGGCAAGAGGAGGAGCGCAAGCGTGCTCCGCACGACCTTAAGCCAGGAGAGCGGATTGTCCCACGGATTAGCGACGCCGAGAATCGTGAATGGGACGCCAAACTCGCTATTAAAGCTCTTCTCGCTCGCCCGCACAAAGAAGCGCGTCTTGAGCACCGCCGCGATCGCGTCCTTCGTCGACGTCTTCCCTACTGAGCCGGTTATCATCACGACGCGCGGAGCGTAGCGGCGGACGACTGCCTTCGCAAAGACAGCGAGCATGAACGTGATGATGTATTTGCTTATTTTTTTCATTGCGGTGTAGCGGCCTGCGGCGAGCTTGTCGGAGCCGCGAGGCCGCGATCAGGCGGCACCTGGTAATAGTCGATGAGAAAGTGCACGAGGTCAAGGAAGGTTGCGTCCAGTGTTTCAGAAGCATATTCAACACCTCGAGGATCGTTTGTGTAGAGCAGGATGATGAAACGCGGCGCATACGAGGGAAAGAAACCGACGAAAGAGTGAAAGAACCGGTCGGTGTAGTAGCCGCCCTGTCCGTTGGTCAGCTGAGCGGTGCCGGTCTTCGCCGCGACCGACATGGTGGGGATCTTAGCCTTGCCGCCTTCAAGCTTCTCGTCTACGAGCGCCGTCATCATGGTCGTCGTTTCGCGCGCTGCCGCGCTCGAGAAGACCAGCACACTCTGGCTCCAGTCGAGCGCACGCACAATGCCGGAGTTGAGACGGACAGCGCTCACGAGATGCGGCTCTACCATCACCCCGCCGTTTGCAATCGCCCCAAGCGCTCGGATCATCTGTATCGGGGTCTCCGCAATGCCCTGGCCATAAGAGGCGGTGTCATAGCCGATCTGCTGAGGCTTGGCGAGATTCCCGAGGAGAGAGCGCCCCTCGTTCGGCAGATCGATGCCGGTCTTAGCTCCGAAAAGCTTGGTGAAGTAGCTGCGAAACTTGTCCTGCCCGAGCTCCGTCGCTATCCATGCCGCACCAACGTTTAACGACTGCACGATGATCTGCTTCATCGGGATAACGCCGCGCGGCTTTAAGTCCCAATTGCAGATCTCGCGTGTATTGACCGTGATGCAACCCGTATCGTTATAGGTCGTCGCCGGTGTGATAACCCCGGCATCGAGCCCCGACGTCATGGTGAGGGGCTTCATGATAGAGCCGAATTCGTGCACATGTTCCACGAGCGGATTGCCGAGAAGCGTCGCTTCGACGCTTCTCAATTCATTGCCGTTGTACGAGGGATACGAGGCGAGCGCGAGGATGGCGCCCGTAGCGGGGTCCATGATGATGCCTCCCGACTCCTTGCTCGAGTAGCGTTCACTCACCTTCTTTAGATCATTCTCGAGCCGCACCTGCACCTCTGGTTCGATCGTCGTGACGATGTCACCCTCGCGCGCGTCGCGCGCATTCACCAGCAGATTGCCGACATTCGAGAAGAGCTCAGCGAAGAAATTTTTATAGAGCGAATCTCCTGAGCGCGAAAGTGTCCCGTCATAGACCGTCTCGAGGCCGGTCTGCCCCGCGAGCGTGTCGCCTCTGCCGTAGGTAACGATACCAATCGACTGCGCGGCGAGTGCGTCGCCCGGGTAATAGCGCCAGCGTTCTCGCAAGACTTGCACGCCGGTGATGTCCTTGTCGGCGAGTGCTTGTCCGCTCTCCTCGGAGAGGCGGTGCGCAACCTCGATATAGGTCTGCCCTTTCTTCGCGGAGGCGGCGAGAAAAGCGTCATGCGACATGAGCGACGACGACGCGACGGCGCTGATTGTTGCATAGGCGGCCTCAGGATCTTGTATCGTCTGCGGATTAATCGCCACGAGAAAGCCGGTCGCCAAGGTCGCGGCAGAGATAAACGAACCATCCTTGCGCGTAAAGTAGATGGACCCGCGATCGAAGAGGCCGCTCGCGTTCGAGGCGAATTGGCGATCGGCCTTCTCTGCATAGTCATCGCCGTGCACAATCTGCACGAAGTACAGGCGCGTCAGTATTAAAAGAGTGATAACGACTATGAACGAGAGAACCAAGCGTATGCGAGAGCGGAACTGGGCACGCATAGAAGACTAGCGTACTGCCGTCGCGCCTTGCGCCCGCACGAACGTCTTAGATGCTGGCTTTGCGTAGCCCTCAGCTTCGTAGTTGGTACTGGTGATACGAGAGACGCCGGCGAGATACTGCGACTCAAGCGCGGCAACGGCCGCTTCGTCGTTCCGCACCGACTGCGAGAACTCCACAGTCAGCGCCGCGTAGCTCATCACGGTAGCGATGAGGCCGATATAGGCGACCAGGAGGATGCCGACAATGCCCGAACAGAGCGAGAGCACTGAAAACGGCAAGTGAGCGCGGAGATTATACATAAGAAAATAGAGTGCGCAGAGAGCCCGAAGACTCGATATTCGGAGCGGCGGCGCGTTCGAACACGCGCAGCTTCGCGCTCCGCGCGCGGCGATTATTGAGAATCTCGGCACGTGACGGCACGATCGGCTTCCTGGGGTTCAGCGTCCCGAGGCCGGCAAGCGCCGCGTCGCGGAGCGCATTCTTCACGACGCGATCCTCGATTGAATGGAAGGAGATGACGGCGAGTTTGCCGCTTGGAGCAAGTGCCTGAAGCGCGGCGGCGAGACCCTCGCGGAGCGCGCCGATCTCATCATTGACCGCAATGCGCAGCGCCTGAAAGGTCTTGGTCGCCGGATGGAGCTTCCCCTTTCGGTACCAGGCCGGCACGCCCGCTTCTATCGCAGCAACAAGCGCGCCCGTGGTAAGGATGCGCTCTTTCGCGCGCGCCGCGACAATCGCCCGCGCGATGCCGCGCGAGAAGCTCTCTTCGCCGTACGTATAGATCAGATCGGCGAGTTCTTCTTCTGAAGAGGAGTTCACAATATCTGCGGCCGTCTCACCACCCTCGCCATAGGTCATGAGAAGCGGTTCGTCTATTTGCCCGCCGGAGGCGGGTCCGCCTTTGGCGGAAAAGGAGAAGCCGCGCGGCGCCGCGATCTGGTAGCCGCTCCATCCGAGATCGAAAAGTATCTTGTCGACGTGCCCGATGCCGAGCCGCTCCAGGATGCGCGCGAGATTACGAAAATTGTCGTTCACTAGATGCGCGACCGGGCGCCCGCTCCGACGATCGCCTGCATAGGCGGCGCGCGCCCGCTCGACCGCCGCCGAGTCGGCGTCGATGCCGATGATAGAACCGCCATCAGAGAGAGCGGCAAGCAACTCTGTAAAGTGCCCCGCTCCGCCGAGCGTTGCATCGACCACCACATCAGTCGGCTGCACCTCGAGTGCCTCAGACACTTCTTGTGCGAGCACGCTGTCGTGGCGGGCTTCCATATCAGTTAGGATTACCGAGCGCTTCGGCAAACGCATCGGCATCGCGCTCAATTGATTTCGTATACGTCTTCCATGCCGTCTCGTCCCAGATCTCGATGCGACCAGCGACTCCGGCGATGACTGTCTTACTCTTCAGTCCGGCAAAACTCTTTAAATGATCGGGGATGAGGATGCGACCGACCGAGTCAACATCGGCCTCCATCGCTCCAGCGAGAAAAAGGCGCGCGAGACCGCGCGCGGCTGCGGTCCCGCCTGCATGCACCGCACGACTCTCGGCCTCTTTCGCCCATTCCTTCTTCGGATAGACAAAGAGGCAACGATCAAGGCCGCGCGTCATGACGACGGCGCGGCCGAGATCCTTCCGGAACTTTGCCGGGAGGGAGATGCGATTCTTGGGATCAAGCGTGTGCAGGTATTCTCCGATGAACATGTCAAAAATAAGTGAGTTTTTTTAGCGGGAAACGGGCCACCACTCCCGTTTTCCACTTCATCCCACTGCCTCGCTATTCTACACCACTCTGCCCCACTTCTCGTATAGTAGTTATCCCCACCACTTCGCCCAGCTGATTACAGCCGGGCTACGCGTGGTGCAAGAACCAAAAAAACCAAGCTATTGAGCCATTCCGCAAATTTGCCTATATTGTTACTTGGAAGTCGGACTTCCAAGTTGCTTACTCAAGAAGGAAATCAGCAATATCTTCCAAATCTGCTTTTCTTTGTACGATTGATTCTAATGACGAAAGTGCGAACTCTTTATATTCTTCCCTATTTCTAAACTGCTCAAGAATTATCTCTTTCTCGCAAATTCCCTTAACACCCTTATTCGTATACTCTCCCCAGCTTGATCTGCTGCGCACCAACTTGGAAGTCGGACTTCCAAGTTGGTGCGCCCGATCGTTAAGATTTATATATGCGCTCAGGTGTAACAAATATTCGTTTGAGTCTATGTGAACTGATTTATATTTCCCCTGAAACAAAGCCCCGGTACGCTTGTACTTGTTGTTGATGTATTTCGTATATCCTGTCCCTACCCTTTGCATCAATTTCTCAATTCCATTATCAGCTTCCTGCTTAAGAAGCAGGTGATAATGATTCGGATTGGCGCAATGCGCTACCAGACTTACCAGTACGCCTGTTTCTGACTTGGAAGTCGGACTTCCAAGTTTCTTGATGAATGAATTTTCATAAATACTTCCAATAGGATCAAGTGCATTGAATTCCTCAAGGCTGTCATAAAATCTCTGGATATCATATTCGTCCATGAAAGTAACTCTCTTATCTACTCCGCGATTGTAGATATGATAGTACTCGCCAGTAATAAGAGGCGTCTTTCTCATTCCATTATCCTAACACCGCGCAACTTGGAAGTCGGACTTCCAAGTGGAAAATCGACTAGCGCGGGCGCAGGAGCGGGAAGATTTGCCCCTCGCGGATGGAGACGTTCTCGAAGAAGTCGAAAAGGCGTTCAGAGACACCGAAGCCGAAGGCCGGCGGCATGCCGTATTCGAGCGCCTCGACGAACTCGGCGTCGGGCATCTGCGCTTCTTCATCGCCTGCGTCGCGCAGCTCTTGCTGACGCTTGAAGCGCTCCGCTTGATCAACCGGGTCATTCAGCTCGCTGAAGCCCTTGCCTATCTCCGAGCCGGCAATCATCACCTGGAAGCGTTCTACGATGCGCGAGTCTTTCACACTCTTCTTCGCGAGCGGCTCGAGATAGACCGGGACGTTCACGAGGAATCCGGGGCCGGCAAGCGTCTTTCTGATCTGCTTCCACGCCGTATCAACCAAGCGTCCGATGTCGGCGGTCTCTTCAAATGAAATATGCCGCCCCGTGAGAACCGCCTTCCAGTCGGCGCTCTCGTCGAGCGGGTCGAGTCCGTACTCTTTTTGCATCAGCGCGCAGAAGTCATACCTCTTCCATTCGGTATCCAAATCTACCTCCACACCTTTTATAGAAAACTTTCGTGTCCCGTAGACCTCGTCGGCAATCGAGCGATAGAGATCAACAATCATCTCCATGCCCGCTTCATAGTCTTTGAACGCTTCATAGAACTCAACCTGTGTGTAGTCCTGTGCATGCTCAGCCGACATCCCCTCGTTCCTAAAGATGCGCCCAATCTCAAACGTCTTCGGGAGCCCGGCAATCATGAGGCGTTTCTGCCAGAGCTCGCCGGCGCTGATGCGCAGATAGACGTCCATATCGAGCGCATTGTGATGCGTGACAAAGGGGCGCGCCTCCGCGCCGCCGGTCGTGGTCTCGAGAACTGGTGTCTCTACTTCGACAAAATCGCGCTCGAGCAGATAGGTGCGGATAGTGTTCCAGAACTTCGAGCGGCGCTTGATGCGTTCGGCCAAATCTTTGGTGAGCAGGATATCGATGTAGCGCCTGCGGAATCGTTCATCCTCGTCTTTAATACCGAACCATTCGTCCGGGAGCGGGCGGAGCGACTTGGCGAGCATGCGCCAACCGGTAACGTCGAGAGACGGCATGCCGCGCTTCGTGTTGAACGCGAGACCGGAGAATTCGAGGATATCACCCACATCAACCGTATCGACGAAAAGGTTATAAGAAGATTCGCCGAGCTTGTCGCGCTGGACGTAGCACTGCCCCTTCATGCCGTCGAAGATATCCACGAAGAGCGAACCGCCGTGCTCGCGGATGCTCATCACACGTCCGACAAGCATCACCTCCTCGCTATTCTTCTCCAGCACCGCGTGGTTCTCTAAGAACTGTTCGACAGAGTGCGTCCGACGCGTGCGCGCCGGATATGCCTCCATGCCCGCCTCCTTTAAGCGTTCTATCTTCGCGAGCCTATCGGCGTGCACTGTTTCTAGCAAAGCCATACGCTCTACTTTAGCACGAGCCGGCAGGCCATAAAAAGGTAGTAAGACTTGGCCGAGCGGCCCGGAGCGCGACCTTTGTTGGCCTGCCGGCTCGTGCGTTCAACTCACCCTCTCGATGGTGTAGGTCTGCTTGCCGGCGGGGGTACTGAAGGTGAAGGTGTCACCTTTCTTCTTGCCCATCAGGGCGGCGCCAAGCGGCGAGACGTGCGAGAGCTTCTTGACGCGCATATCGGCCTCTTCGCTCCCGACAATCGTGTATTCGTGCACCTCATCGCCGCCCTCTTTCTTGATGGCGACCTTCGAATTAAAACTCACTTCGCTCTTCTTCTTACCGTCGGTCACGATGTGCGTATTCTTGACGAGCTCTTCGAGCTTCTTGATGCGCTCTTCGGTAGCGGCTTGCAGATCGCGCGCCTCCTGATATTCGGCATTCTCAGAGAGGTCACCGAGTGATCGAGCGTATTCAAGATTCTTAGCGATCTCGGTGCGTCGCACCGTCTTCAGGTGCTCGAGCTCTTTTATCATTTCATCAAACTTTTCTTGCGAGACGACGGTCTGTGGTGCATCGGTCATTGTCATTGTCATAGTGGTGAGGGCATTGTACGTGCCCAGCATTAAAGCGCAAGCGCCGAGATTTTTAACGAATGGAATGAGTATAAAAATCCAAGTGGGGTTATGTCTTCATAAGCCCCCTAATATCTAATTGTTCGCCGTTGAGTTCCCGACATACGGAGAGTTCTGCGCATAGAGCGTTGCAAAGAAATCTCGCATGACATTTACCGACTGCTCGCCGGCGCCGGCAGGCCCGCGTTCAAGCACCACGGCGAAGGCGTAGCGCGGATTCTCATAAGGGAAGAATCCTTCGAGCCATGAGTTGTCATATTGATTGCGCGTGCCGGTCTCTGCGGTGCCGGTCTTCGCCGCCACCGATACATACGGGAGATTGACGGCGCTCGCGAGCGCGCTGGTGACGCCCTGGCGCATGCCCGCGCGCACGACGGCGAGCATAGCCGGATCGGCAGGCACCGTCGTATAGGAAGGCGTCTGCCCCTTGATCAGAGTTGGCGTGAAGAGCTTGCCACCGTTCGCCACTGCCGCCGTCGCACGCGCCATCTGCACCGGCGTTACCTGTACCGAGTATTGCCCGATTGCCGTGAAGTAGGTGTCGCCCAAGTACCATGGTTCATTAAAGGTTTCTTTCTTCCACGCCGGCGTCGGGATGAGCCCGGCCGCTTCGCCGGCAAGGTCGATACCGGTCGGGCTCCCAAGACCGAATTGCCGATATCAATAGCCGAGCCGGTCGATGCCGAGACCCTTTTGTGCGCCGAACCCGCCGCCGACAGTGTAGAAGAAAACTTCCGAGGACCAGGCGATCGCCTTTTTCACATCTACCGGACCAAGTGCTCGCCATCCGCGATACATAAATGTCTTACCCGGATGATACGGATCGGGAATAGAGATGAAGCCAGGATCGTCGATGACTGTGTTCGGCGTAATGATGCCGTCAGTGAGCGCTCCAGAAGCGACAAAGGGCTTCACGACGGAGCCGGGAGTATACACGCCTTGGACAGCATGATCGAGAAAGGGGTGCCCCGCGCTCCTGTTGTATGCCGCAATCGTCTCGGACGGCCCTCCCTCTGACATCACGTTCGAGTCATAGCTCGGGTAAGAGACGATAGCGAGCACTGCACCCGTCGTCACGTCCATGATGACGCCGGAGCCGGCGATGAAGCCTCGCGCATTCGCGGTAAGAGCGATCGCGCGGGCAAGCGCGCGCTCGAGGTCGGCATCGATTGAGAGCTGAATCGTCTTCCCTTCTTGGGCAGGAACGATCATCCCCTCAGAACGCACCCGGCCGACCACATCGGTCTCAGTCAGGAGTTTGCCGTTTGTGCCGGCAAGAATCGCATCATACTCGGCCTCGAGTCCGACGACGCCGGTCTGTCTCGTATCGTAATACACCCCTTTTGCATCTTTCTTCGGATACGACACGTAGCCGAGTACATGAGAAAGCGATGGTATCGGATATCTGCGGGCGATACTGCCGTCCGGCTTCTCGACATTCTCGGCGAGCACGACACCATTAGTGTCGGTGATGATGCCGCGCGGAGCAAAGAGCATGACGACATCGAGGCTGTTGTGTGCGCTCTGTTCTGCAAATGCCGCGCCGTGCGTCACTTCGAGATTCCACGATCGCACAATCAGGATGGCGAAGAGGAGTGTGAGTGTCGCTGTCAGCCAGAAAAAGGTCCCCTGTGAAAGGGGCTTTTCAAGGCGCCCTTCGAACCGCGCGCGGTCGAACGCGGGAGCATTTGTTGCGTCGAGGAATATCTCGTCTGGAGCGATCTCCAAATCTTGCTTCCGCTTGCGCAGCCACTTCATCTCCCGATGATACTCGCCCCAAGCCGACTACGCACGAAAAACGACAGGACGGTCAGGAGGGCGCCGCACAGCGTGGGAAGCGGCCAGAGACCCGATTCGGGCGTCCAGTACAGGGTGTCGGCAAAGAGGCCTACGGCAAACGGCAGGAGCGGCTCGAAGAGCGCGGCGATGACGGTAAGAATCGCCGTAAGCGGCCACGGGAACAGTACGGTAGATATGAATGTCAGGAAGATGAGGAATCCGCGAATCATAATGGTGTGGAGGTCGCCCACGAAAGTGACGCAGCAAATGCGGGACCGGTGTCGCGCAGCTCGATCCACGAGACCGCGAAGAGGTTCAGCGCCGGCTGTATCTGCAGTGCGACAGAAGGAGAAGAAGGGTCGCCATCCACGCGCACGACCGTGCCGATAGGCAACTTCCCCGGACCGAGAGCGAACACGATGTCCCCCTCGACGATCCCAGCAGAGCGCGCAAGCGACGCGCGCATCGCGCCCGCGCCCGCGCCATAGATAACAAGCGGTATGCCCGCCTGCCCCACCCAGCCGTCTGTAACCATCGTCGGCGCCGAGAAGAGCGTCACGCGAGAAAAATCTGCACGCACAGAAGAAACGATGCCGAGCGGCACGCCGCCCGCGCCAAACGCCTCCTGACCGAGAGCGACGCCGGCACTACTCCCCTGCGAGAGCACAAGAGTGTCATACGGGCTTGCGGGCGGCCGCGCGACGACGCCGGCGATGATACCCGATGAAGAGAGAGTGGACAGCGCGCCGATGCTCGACTCCTTCTCGCGCAACGCGCGATTCTCGTTTGCAAGCGCGGCATTCTCGCTCACGAGCGCCTCGTTTCTCGCGGCAAGCTTGCTGGCGTCGCTCAATCCTGAAAAAACCGCGTGACTCTTCTCTGATACCACATCAGCGGCGCGGAACGCCGGTGCGACCGCTTGAAAGAAGAGGTTCGGGGCGACAATGCGCACGAGGAGCGCGAGGAGTGCAAACGCGAGCGCCCCGACGCCCCACGAGACGTCGGCAGACGAGAGGAGGGCGTTACGCCTCGCTAAGGATGTCCTCTTCATCGATGAAAAAATCTTCGTACGGCGCCGGATCTTCGGTCACGATGCCCGCGCCGCGCACCACTGCGGTCAAAGGATCAGCCGCAATCCTGACCGGCACGCCGAGCATCTTCGCGAGTATCTGCGGAAGCCCTCGCAGGAGCGCTCCGCCGCCGAAGACGGTCACGCCGTGCTGAAGTACATCGGAGAGGAGCTCGGGCGGCGTTGTTTCGATTACCTCCTTCATTGCATCCATCAAGGCGTCGAGTGAGGGAGTGATTGCCTCGCGAACGTGCGCATCGGTGAGCGTAATCTCACGCGGGAGCCCCGTCGCATAGTCGCGCCCGCGCACGCTTCGCGAAAGCGATTCAGAGAGAGGCACCACAGCGCCTATCGCAATCTTCACGTCCTCGGCGGTGCGTTCGCCGATGCCGAGCTTAAATTCGCTTCGCACAAATTCGATAATGTTGTCATTGAAACGATCGCCCGCGACGTGCGAACTCTTCGACGCGACGACGCCCTTGAGCGCGATGACGGCGATGTCGGTCGTACCGCCGCCGATGTCGAGCACCATCGTGCCGACCGCATCGAAGACCGGCAGCTTCGCGCCGATGGCGCCCGCGACCGGCTCTTCGAGGATAATCGCCTCGCGCGCGCCCGCGTTCTTGGCGGCATCGCGCACCGCGCGGCTCTGCACGTTGGTCACGCCCGTCGGCACGCCGATCACGACCCGCGGACCAAAGAGTCGTGTGCGGCCGCTCTGGGCCTTGTTGATGAGATAGGTGAGCAATTCTTCTGTCACCTCGAAGTCGGAGATGACGCCGTGGCTCAAGGGGCGCACCACGCGGATGTGTGCAGGCGTCTTGCCGAGCATCGTCTTGGCCTCCTTCCCCACCGCCACCACCTGATGCGTCTTGTCGTTGACCGCCACCACTGACGGTTCGTTGATGACGACGCCCTTGCCGCGCACGTAGACGAGCGTGTTCGCGGTCCCGAGATCGATTGCGATGTCGCTACTGAAGAGGGCGTTCTTCGAGAATCGCGCCATACCTAACGCACGAGCAGTTCTGCTCGCGTTTTTTTCGCGACTGCGCCGGTCGCGCGGTCGACCACTTCGAACTCGCCGGTCGCTACGGCATCCTTGCCGACCACGATTCTTTTCGGCATGCCGAGCAAGTCGCTGTCGGCGAACTTCTCGCCGGCGCGCGCGTCGCGATCGTCATACAACACTTCAACACCTGCTTTTATCAAATCGTCATACAGCGCATCGGCGGTCTTTGTGATTTCATCACCATCCTTGCCGAGCGACACGAGATGCACCGCAAACGGCGCCACGCTCGCAGGCCACACGAGGCCTTTGTCATCAGACATAAGCTCGACAATCGTGCCCATTAAGCGTGCCGGACCGATACCATAACTGCCCATAAATACCGATTTTGATTCGCCGGCAACATTCTTGAAAGATAGTCCTAACGCTTCTGAAAACCGTGTTCCCAGCGTAAAGATGTTCCCGACTTCGATAGCTTTTTTCTCTTTCAGTCCTGCCTTATCAATGCCCGTGGCGGCGTATACATCCGGGTCATCATACACCTCTTTATTGACCGCGATGCGCTTTGCCTCATCTACATAAATAGTATCCTCGCCCGCGTCGCAGACGGTTTGATACTCATGGGAATACTTGCTGAAAGAACCGCCAGAAGCAAACGTGCGATAGGTTTTCGCTCCGATACCCGCACGCTCGAATATCTTTTCATACGCGGCGGCGGCTTGTTCATAAAATTCGGTATGACTCGTCTCATCTTGGGAGAACGAATAGAGGTCTTTCATGATGAACTCACGTGTGCGCATGATGCCGGACTTCGCGCGTGTCTCATTCCGGAACTTATTCTGGAATTGATAGACGTAGCGCGGCAAATCTTTATAGGATGCGATCTGCTCGCGCATGAGTGTTGTAAGAGCTTCTTCGTGCGTATTGCCGAGACCAAGCTCGCTCCCATTTTTTAGTTGGGTCTTGAACCAGATGTCGACAACCGTATCGTCCCAGCGACCGCTCTTCTTCCATGCCTCCGGATCTTGAAGCGTCGAGAGGAGTACTTCTTCGCCGCCAATCGCATTCATCTCTTCGCGGATGATGGTGATGATTTTATTGAGCGCCAGGAGACCAAGTGGAAGAAAGTCATAGACACCCGCCATCTCTTTGTGGATGTAGCCCGCACGGACCAGGAGCTGGGCGTTCTTGGCGACCTCGTCGGCCGGCGCCTCGCGCCGTGTTTTCGTAAAAAGCTTCGATTGCCTCATGCGCCACAGTATACGCCCGCCCTGCCCCCTCGGCAAAAGCTAGCCGACGATGCGGAAGATGTCGTGGGCGGTGACGACAAGCATGAGCAGGATGAGGAAGATGAAGCCGATGGCGTTCATGGCCTGTGCGATGCTCGGCTTAATCGGTCGGCGGATGACACTCTCGATAATGACGAAGAGGAGCCGGCCGCCGTCGAGAGCCGGGATGGGGATGAGATTGATCAGGGCGAGATTGATAGAGATGACAGCCATGATAGAGAGCAGGTCGCCGAACCCTTGCGACGAAGCACTTCCGACTGCGCCGGCGATGCCGACCGGCCCCGAGACTTGTGAGAGATCAGCCGAGAAGGTGAAGACGCTGTAGAAGAAATGCCCGAGCCCGTCGGCAGTAAGAATGGTCGCGCTCCAGGTGAGTCGCGCACCTTCAATGATTGCCGCAGTGAATGAGAGCGGGATAACGCCAATGGCGGCTACCTCGACGCCGAGCGCAGAGCGCGTCGGGTCGGCGAGGATAACGCCGGTCGCCGGTCGCGCAAACAGCTGAACCTCTTTTCCGTCTGCATGCTTCACGGTGAGCGCGATGGTCGTGTTCCCTTTCCCATCGGCAATAAATTTTGTAAACGCTGCCGGATCGACTCCCGAGAAAACGTAATGGCCGTCTTCTGCAGAGAGGATCGAGTCGCCGGCGACAAGCCCCGCCTGCGCAGCCGGACTCCCGGGGAGCACATTTGCGACAAGGAGCGTCGCGTCGCGAGCCGCCCCAATCTCGTTTGGTGCGAGTGCGCGAGGCGTGCCGGCGACAAGCGCGCCCGTGATGAGCACATAGGCGAAGAGGAGGTTCATCGTGACGCCGGCGACAAGCACGAGCGCCTGCGCGAAGCGATTTTTTGAAGAAAAAGCGCGAGCGTCCCGAGCTTTGTCGAGGGAGAGTCCGTCCTCGCCAAATATCTTCACGAAGCCGCCAAACGGCAGCCAGTTAAGCGTGTACGCGGTCTCGCCTACTTTTGCGATGACCGCCGCGCGCGGCGGGTAGCCGAGGCCGAATTCGTCCACGCGCATGCCCGACAATTTTGCGGCGACAAAGTGCCCGAACTCGTGCACCACGATAAGTGCGACGATGACAAGGATGAATATCAGAATATTCATAATAGGCAGTTTGCAGGAGCACCAAGCAGTCGGAAAAGAGAACGCTCTGCATTCCCTGCTCCTGCTCGCTGCTTCTGCTTACTCATTGTGTTATCTCCTCTTCCTTACGTTCAAGAACTTTTGCGAGCGCCTCGTTGCCCACGTCGATAAGCTTCTGCACTTCGCCCTTGAGGCGCTTCACCTCGTCTTCGCCCATGCCGCCTCCCTCTTCTGCAGTGTCGAGCGCCTTCAAAGCGTCAGTACGGTGCTGCCGGAGCGTGATCTTGGCCTGTTCAGTGCGATCGCCGGCAATCTTGGTGAGCTGTGCGCGGCGCTCGCTCGTGAGCTCGGGGAATGAGACGCGGAGTCCCATCTCATCAGTCGAAACGCCGACGCCCAAGTTCGCATCGGTGATACCCTTCTCGATGTTCTTCAAGAGACCTTTGTCCCACGGGATGACACGGAGCGTACGGGCATCCTCCACCGAGACGCTCCCGAGCTCTCGAAGCGCTGTGCGCGAACCGTAAGCCTCGGGCTTGACCCCATCAAGCAGGGTCGGCGTCGCGCGACCAGTGCGCACGCCCGAGAGCTCGCGCGAGAGCCACTCTTCAGTTTCTTTAATCTTGTTCTTAAGCGGTGTGAAGTCGTAGGCCATGTGAATAGTAAGCAGTTAGCAGAAGCAGTAAGCAGTCACCCAATGAGTATAGCAAATCCTGCCTCCTGCTCCTGCTTGGTGCTCACTTCCCGAGTTCTTTTGGTATGACGAGGGACAGGTGTTCGAGGATCATCTTCACCGGCGCACTGCGGTCATAGAGATGTCCGCGCAACACCTGTATGTCTTCAAGTAATTCTGGAATGTAGGGTTTCGTAAACCCTACATCATACGCAGCTGCTTCGATGCCGTTTATGATGGCAATCGCCTCTTCGCGCAACTCGCGCTTCTCCTCTTCATCTCTCCCGCTCGTAAGCTTTTTTAGCATCGCACTTCTTTTTTCTTTACTCGCTTTCATAAACTCCTCTGCTGATTTTGAAATCTCCTGCTTACTGCTCCTGCTTGCTGCTCCTTGCGCCAGCACCTGGACACGGGAACGGAGCGTCGGGAGGAGGCCGCCGAGGGACGGCATAATGAGAAATAAGTACGCGCCCGCGGGCGGTTCTTCAAAAAGCTTCAGAAGCGCGTTCTGCGCTTCGTGATAGGCGCGGGAGGCCGCGATGATGACGACCTTCGTCTCGCCGGCAAATGCTCTCCCCGCGGCGAGTTCAGCAACTCGCCGCGCATCCTCGACCGAGAGCAGTCCGTACTTCATCACGACGACATCGGGGTTCCCTTGCACCTTCATTCCCAATTCCTTTCCCGCCCACGCCTGCGCGACCTTAATCCCCTCTTCTGCTTCTGCTTCTATGACAAATGCGTGATGTCGATTCATTGTTTAGCGAGAATACTCTTCTGATACGTATCTAAATGTTTGAGCGCGATGCCGGTGCCGCGCGCGACGCAGAAATAAGGGTCCTGCCCGAGCTTGGCGATGACGCCGGTACGGCGGTACACAAGCTCGGGCATCTGGCGGAGCTGTGACGAGCCGCCGGTGAGGATGATGCCGTTGTCGATAATATCGGCGGCGAGCTCGGGCGGCGTATCCTGGAGCACCTTGCGTATCGCCTGCGTCATCTCGCGCAGCTCGCGCGACATCGCGGTCACAAGATCATTGGTCGAGAGGTCGACCGTGCGCGGGAGCCCACTCATCAGATCGCGCCCCTTGATCGGCATCGTGAGCTCCTCGTTCATCGGCACCGCCGCACCGACTTTTATCTTTACTTCTTCTGCCGTTTTGTCGCCGATAGCGAGATTGTATTGCTTCTTCACATAGTCGACGATGGCGCGATCGAGCCGGTCGCCTGCACACTTCACGCTGGTCGAAGCGACAATGCCGCCGAGAGAGATCACCGCGACGTCGATAGTCCCGCCACCGATGTCCGCGACCATGCGCCCCATCGGCTCGTGAATGGGGATGCCCGCGCCGATAGCGGCGAGGATCGGTTCCTTCACCACATAGGCGTTCTTGGCGCCAGCCTTCATCGCCGCTTCGATGACCGCGCGTTTCTCGGTCGAGGTCACGCCGGCAGGTACCGACACAAGCACCGTCGGTTTGAACGGGTTCCGCCCGAGCGCCTTTTTCATAAAATAGCGGAGCATCGCTTCGGTCACGCGATAGTCTGCGATGACGCCGTCCTTCATGGGGCGATACGCAATGATATCGCCGGGAGTGCGACCGATCATCTTCTTAGCCTCAATGCCAATGGCGAGAATCTTGTTGCCGCCGCCCTTGCCGTGCGCCTTACCCACCGCGACGACCGACGGCTCATTAATCACCACCCCCTTTCCGGGAACAAATACCAGAACATTTGTCGTTCCGAGGTCAATACCGATCTTTGGGGAGAAGAAAGACATGTGCCGTAATGGTACACTACCCGTCATGCAAGGTGAAATGAATTTCGTTATCGAGGGCGGCGCGCCGCTTTCTGGCTCAGTCGAGACCAGCCGATCTAAGAACGGCGCTGTGGCGCTTCTCGCAGCATCGCTCCTCAATAAGGGCCGCACGACCTTGGAGCACATGCCGAAGATTGAAGAGGTCAATCGGCTCATTGAGGTGCTTCGCTCGCTCGGCGTCTCGGTAGAATGGAAGGACACAAACGTCATCATCACGCCGCCCGAGCGCATCACGCTTGAAACCATAGACACAAACGCCGCGATGCGCACACGAAGCATCCTGATGTTCATCGGCCCGCTCATGCATATGTTCAAGGATTTCGAACTGCCGCAATCGGGCGGCTGTACGCTCGGCCTGCGCTCAGTGCGACCGCATCTCCTCGCGCTTGAGAAATTCGGCGTCGCGATTGAAGCGCGCACGGAGAGTTATCACGTCACGCATACCGCACTCGCTCCCGCCGAAGTGATCCTCTACGAATCAAGCGACACGGCGACGATTAATGCCCTCCTTGCCGCCGCGCGCATCCCGGGCACCTCAATCATCAAATACGCCTCGGCGAACTATCAGGTGCAGGAAGTGTGCGGTTTTTTGCAGAAGCTCGGTGTCGGCGTGGAGGGTATTGGAGGGACGACACTCACGATCACCGGCACAAGAGATATCAACTCCGACATTTCATACAGCATCGCCGAAGACCCGACCGACGCGATGTTCTTTATCAGCGCGGCCGCCGTTACGCACTCTGCTATCAGCATCATCGCCGCGCCTATCGAGTTTCTTGAAGTCGAATTATTGATACTTGAAAAAATGGGACTGCAGTTCTCGCTCTCAAACCATCGCATCTCTGAAAACGGCGTCACCAAGCTTGTTGATATTAAAATCCTCCCTCCGCCAGCTGGCGGACTCACCGCCTTTCCCGAGAAGATACACGCGCGCCCCTACCCGGGCCTCAATATCGACAATCTCCCCTTCTTCGCCGTCATCGCGACGCAGGCCAAGGGCACGACGCTCATTCATGATTGGGTCTATGAGAAACGCGCCATCTACTACACCGAGCTCGACCGACTCGGCGCGCACACGAGCCTTCACGACCCGCATCGCATCTCGATCGAGGGCCCGACCAAGCTCAAGGCTGCCGAAGTCATCTGCCCCCCAGCCTTGCGCCCCGCGACCATCATCCTCGTCGCAATGCTCGGTGCGAAGGGTCGCTCGCTCCTGCGGAACGTCTACTCGATTAACCGCGGCTACGAAGACATCGTGCACCGCCTCCAGCACCTCGGCGCCTCTATCGAATCGCATACCGGGTAACTATGAAATCTATCGGTGAGATGATGCCCGAGTTCGAGAAGAAGGCGGCAGCAGCGCCTAAGGGCAGAAAACGGCTCACCGAACGCGGCGAGATGATGCGATTCTTCCAGCGGCACCTCAACTATGCCCGCAAGCAGGACGGTCTTGCGCCCATGACAATGGCGCATCTCGGCACGGTGCTGGAGAAAATCCCCACCAAAGATTTGTATTATCTCAAAAGCGTCTGCAGTCAGGCGAAGAACTTCGGCAAAAAATTCTGGTGGGAGCTCGACCCGACCAAGCATGAGCCGAAATAATTTGCTATACTGCGCCACATGAAAGAAATCGTGCAAGACGGTGCATTGGTTCTGCGAGAGATCGCGAAGCCCGTGCCGGAGGAGCTCTTCGGCACGCCCGGGCTCGCGCAGATTATCGCCGACATGACAGAAGCCCTCGACTACGAGCTCGAGGGTGTGGCGCTCGCCGCTCCGCAAATGGGTCTGCCCTATCGCCTCTTCATCGTGCGTAAGGATCGCACGCTCCCTCCCCTAAACGCGGCGTCTGACGCCGCGTCGGGCGAACTTCCTGTCAGACAGGAAGTTTTAGCCCCGCAAATAGAGGTGTATATCAACCCTGAGATACTGAAGACTTCGCGCCGGCGCGCAAGAATGGACGAAGGTTGCCTCTCGGTGCGCGGCATCTACGGCACGACCAAGCGGCATGAACGTGTGACCGTGCGCGCGAGGAACGCCGACGGGACAACGTTTGAACGCGGCGGCGGCGGCATCATGGCACAAATATTTGAACACGAAATCGACCACTTAAACGGCATCCTCTTTATCGACCACGCCGAGCACCTTATCGAGATCCGCCATGCCGCAACCGCATAAGTTTATTTATTTCGGTACACCGAAGGTTGCAAGCGATACGCTCGCAACGCTTATCGAGCGAGGCTTCACGCCCGCACTCGTCGTTACCTCGCCAGACCGACCCGCCGGTCGCGGTCTCGTGCTCACGCCGACGCCCGTAAAGGAACTCGCGCTCGAGCACGGCATCCCTGTCTTGACGCCTGAAAAGCTGGATGACGAGACGATTGCCACCATCCGCGCCTACGGGTGCGACTATGCGGCGTGCGTCGCGTACGGCAAGATATTCCCCGAAGCGCTCATCGCCTCATTCCCGCTTGGCGTGCTGAATGTCCATTATTCGCTTCTGCCGAAGTATCGCGGCGCGACGCCGCTTGAGGCCGCACTCTTGGCCGGCGAGCGAGAGACCGGCGTGACGATACAGAAGATGGTACTGGCGCTTGATGCGGGCGACATTGTTGCGCAAAAGAGTATCGAGATCGCACCGAGCGAAACCGCGCGTGAGCTCCGCCCGCGGCTCATTATGCTTGGCGCCGAGCTCCTCGCCGATACCCTCCCCGCCTATCTCGCGAACGAGATTACTCCTGTCGTGCAGGATGCATCGCTCGCGACCTTTTCACACAAAATAAAGAAAGAAGACGGGCTCCTCGCGCTCGACGCGCCGGCCGTAAAGAATTGGAACACCTATCGCGCCTACGCCGACTCTGTCGGTACCTATTTTTTTTCCGCCGGAGGCGGACCCGCCTCCGGCGGGGAGAGAAAACGAATGAAGATCACCAAGGCCGCTTTTATAAACGGAGCGTTCGTTATCGAGCGCGTCATCCCCGAGGGAAAGAAAGAAACGACGTACTAGCGCCCAAAGCGCAACATCTCTTTGATCGCAGAGTGGCCACGTTTGAAGAATCTCCGCGCACGTCCTCTCGTGCGGCGTATCTCGGCCTCGAGCTCGCTGCGCACCTTGTCGGCTGCGCTCTCGGGAGAGGGCTTCACCGCTGAAGCATGAAAGACCTTCCCTTCGACGATAAGTCGCGCGACGAGTTTGAAGGGCTCTGATGAACGCCCCTGCGGCGGGGCTTCTTCGACCTCTACTTCGAGTAACGCGGTATCGCCCTTCTCTCCGAGGAGCCGGAGTGGGGCCGC
>JAQUAU010000061.1 GCA_028687085.1 Minisyncoccota bacterium
CCTGCCCGGACGTAAGATCGCCGGGTCCAGGGTATCCGGCCGGTTAGTAGCAGCGATCAGGATGATCCCCTGTTGAGCATCAAAACCATCCATTTCCACCAGCAGGGCGTTTAAAGTCTGCTCCCTTTCATCGTGGCCTCCGCCGATACCGGAAAAACGCAGCCGGCCGACAGCGTCGATCTCATCGATAAAGATGATCGCGCCTTTCCCGGAAACCTTGGCGGCGCGGCGGCCCTGCTCAAAGAGGTCGCGTACACGGCTTGCGCCTACCCCGACAAACATCTCTACAAAGTCTGAACCGGAGATACTGAAAAACGGCACTCCCGCCTCACCGGCGACGGCGCGGGCGATCAATGTCTTGCCGCATCCCGGAGGGCCCACTAATAATACACCCTTGGGGATCTTTCCGCCTAAGCGCTGGAATTTTTTGGGGTCTTTTAAGAATTCTACGACTTCCTTCAACTCTTCCTTGGCCTCATCCACTCCGGCCACGTCGTTAAAATTTATCTTTTCTGTCTCGGTCTGGATCTTAGGCCGCATCTTACCAAAAGACATCACCCGGTTACCCATCTGTTCTCCCCGGGTATTCATCATCCAGATCAGAAAAACAAAGATCAGGATAGGCGCCAGGTTGAATAAAAGCGCTCCCCAGATACGCGGCGGCTGCACTACAAAACTCTTCAGATTTTGGCGCATCAGCGAGAGGATCTCCGGGTCATTATCCGGCATATAGACCGTGAATTTAGTATTATCGCTGAATTCCCCATCCAGCTTGGATTCTACCTTGGTCACCGTTTTGATCTTTTCCGGGCTCTCTTTCAGGAGCTTATAGAAATCGCTGTAAGATATCTCTTTGGGTATCCCTGCCGAGCTAAGATTGAATAAACCGTTGAGGATCCAGAAGATAGCCACAAAAGCGATCAGCCAATTCCAATTTACGCCCTTAAACGCTTTATTTCCCTTACGGTTACGCATATTATTCGCCATTTTTTATTCCTCTCTTTAGACTTTTAATTATATATTTAAATATCTGTAAAATCAAGGAAAAACGGAGCGGAAAGAAAGGGTGTTTTTGCCTTTAGTCACTGAGATGGAGCCGGGAAGGTCAACTACGGAATTTAGCGGACGGTTCAAGATCAGATCCTCTATCTCTTTTATATGGCGAAAGCCGATCCTGCGGGTGTCACCTTTCAACTTAGAGATTATCTCCCTGAATATGATACGTTTAATAGCCGGGTGCAGCCTGGAGAGCTTCTTTAAGCCGATCCTGGCCTGCTTCTTCCCCCAGGCGCGCAGGCTTGCCTGGAGCAGATAATCATAATCGCTTCCCACGCTCTCGGCCATATTCGCCAGTATCGCTTTGATATTCCGGCTGTATCCCTTCTCTAAATAAGGCAGGAGATCGTTCCTGATCTTATTTCTGAAATAAATATCCTTTGAATTAGAGGCATCTCTGCGCGGCTTGATCTTTTTCTTTTTAAGAAACGCTTCTATCTGACTCCTCCTTGTTTCTATCAACGGACGGATGACCTGCCGGCCGCGGATATTCCTCTTGGGAGATATCGCCCGTAATCCATAGAGCCCGGCGCCCCTTAAAACGCGCATCAACACTGTCTCGGCCTGGTCATCCAGGTTATGACCCAGGGCGATAGAATCCGCTTTTACCCGTGCCGCCACCTGAAATAAAAAGTCCAGGCGCGCGTTCCTGGCAACCTCCTCTTCCGAGCCTTTTTTAGCCAATACCTTTACATCCACCCTGCCGAAAGTAGCCGGAATATCCAATTTTTCAGCCAGCGCCCTGACATAAGCGGCGTCTTTATCCGAATCTGCTCTTAGCATATGGTCCAGGTGCGCGATATGCAACCCCAGCCTTAATTCTTTTTGCAGGCTATTCAATAAATAAAGCAGGGCCACTGAATCCGGGCCGCCGGAAACACCTACGACGATCCTGTCTTTTTTCTTGATCAGGCCGTATCTCTTGACTGTTTTTTTAAGCTGCTCTAAAAGCATTAATAATGGTCAGGGACGGTTAAAGAACCGTCCCTGGTTGTGAGTGGTGGCGGCGACTGGATTTAAACCAGTGACAAATCGGGTATGAGCCGACTACTCTATCAGACTGAGTTACGCCGCCATAAGGTATATATAATATTATCTAAAACCGGATTTGGCAAGAAAAAATGCTTTGCTGCTACCTGAACAATTTCCTGGCAAAAAGGATATAACCTACCCATAAAGAATTAAGAGTAGCCAGAACCACAATCCCGGCGGCGATATCCTTGACTAATTTTATTCTCAGGCGATATTTTGGAGTCAGCATATCCATCAACATTTCAATCGCGGTATTAAAGATCTCTGCCATGAATACAAGGGTAATAGTGATACACAAGGCCACCAACTCAATGCCCTTAAGTCGAAACTTCAACCCCGCCAGGAAAGCGGTAATGCCAAGCATAAAGATCAGCCGCATATTACGGTGATAGAGAAATAAATAAAGTATTCCCTTCATAGCGGTCTTGCCGCTCTCCAGGAATCCGTGGAATTTAAAAATATGCCGGAAGACTCTTGTGCGCACCATTATTTTTTCCTATAGGCCTCCAGGTAAGAATCGCAGTATATCTGTTTATTCAAGATCAACTCCGCTGAAATAAGAGCATCCACAAGTTCTTTATCCAGAGGATCCAGTATTGCCGCGTCCAGTCCGCTGGCCGCGGCCATGACCAGAAAGGTACGGTTGATCAAACTGCGTACAGATGTACCCTGGGAAACATTACTTAAGCCGACTATGCTCTTAGGAGAAGGCTCGGAGATTATCTTGAATTCATTTATGGAATCCAGTATATCTTTCATCTGCGCCTGGGCGACATTCACCGGCAACACTATCGGGTCAAGATAAAGGTTCTCAATGGGGAATCCGTGTTCGCTGCAGGCGGCGACAATAGTAGCGGCTAATTCCAGGCGCTGATCTTTATTCTGCGGGATCCCTTTGGCGCTGATGGTCAGGCCGATGAGTTTAGTATTATACTGTTTGGCCAGAGGCACCAGGATATCTATCTTCTCAGGATCGGCGGTAGTAGAATTGATGATCAGTTTATTTTTCGCTGCCTTAAGCCCGGCTTCGATTACCTGCGGTTTGCTGGAATCCAAGGCCAGCGGTTTATCTGTGACCTCCTGGACTATCTCTACCAACCAGGGCATATCTTCAATAGGTTTCTTGGAGGCAGGGCCGCAATTTATATCCAGGGCATCCGCTCCGGCCTTGATCTGTTCCAGGGCGCACTTCTGGATCGCGGATTTATTCCTCTCCTTGATCGCCTTTCCGATCTCGGCATACATGCCGTTGATCAATTCTCCGATTATGAACAATACCGCCTCCTAGATTAAGCAGCGAGTAGCCAGTAGTGAGGGGCGAGGGGTAATGTTTTCGCTTTTCCCTCAATACTCGCTACTCATCCCTGGCTACTTCATTAATTCGTCTATATATCCGTTTACTTTCTCGATCGCTTCCGGATGGCGCATTACCAATAGATCCGCACCCGCCTGTATCAAGGCCGTGGCGGTAATCATCTCCCAGGCTATCCCGCGCTCTCTCTCCGGGCCCCACTGCGGGAATTCCGCCGCGGTGGCCTTAGCTTCCTTTGACCTCCAGGATTCTTGAGCCACAAAACAGATAAACGGAGAAGCCACGGTTTTGTCACCGGATAGAGCCGCCAGGCGCGCGCGCTCCATAATAGAATAAGCGTACTCCAGGCCATAACCCAAGGCGCCGATAGTAGGGTTTATCACAATGCGCTCCAACGGCATCCCTATATCCGAGATCAATATATTCAACTGCTTGGCGATATTTATATCAATGGGGGATTCGGCGATAATATTATGGCCATCCGCCAGGGCGGCGGCGGCTAGCGTTTTATAATTATCCTGGACCGCGCTGCCTATCAGGCAACGCTCTCCCTTAGCCGCTTCGCAACAGGCAGGTATAACCAGATTATCCTTGGCATCATCTCCACTACCCACTATGACTAAAGGGACACTGACGCTCTTTAATAGTCGCGAAACTAACTTTGCCTCTTCTTCAACACCCTTATCTCCTGAATCCGGATGCGCCCCCTGCAATCTCAAGCATAAGATCTGCGCCTTGAATTTTTCCACGCAGATCTTTGCCCATTCTATGGGATCGTTTAAATCAGCCCCATAATGCTTAGTCAACTCTACCGGCCAATCAGTAGGGGCGATATCCCAGATCTCGAATGCGACCTGGGGCCTACAAGGCAATTTACCTTCGGCAAATAAAAACGGAAGCGCTTCTTGCCCTCCGATCTTTATCTCCAGTGAACGCGTGCCTCCGGAATTTTTACTCGCCCCGATGGTTACCGTGTTTATCTTTCCACTCCACTTCTCTAACGTTAATGGTATCGCCATAGCCCTCTCCTATATCTTATCGAATACTTTTCTTAACGCGTTTATGCTTGCGGCGTTCTCTTCCAACCCAAGAAGCGTGCCGCCATCTAAACTGATCTTTTCGATCTGACGGTCATAAGGCAGGCGCCCCAGGTACTCTAAACCTAATCCGTCCATCTTCTGCGGTTCTACATCCTTATCGCTGGAGTTTACCAGTAACAATTCTTTCCCTATTTTTATATCCAGCGCCCTGGCCAGATCGTGTATCCTGCCGGCAGCCCTTAATCCCGGGACAGTAGCATCAGAGACAACCAATAAGGTGTCGGCGCTGCGGG
>JAQUAU010000014.1 GCA_028687085.1 Minisyncoccota bacterium
AAATATTTATTCTTCATATCCTTTGTATTCGCTCCACCTCTGTTTAGCGAGTGCAAAAGTAGCCCCTTTATCTTCACCCTCCAAATATTTTTAACCCATTTTTATGTTAAAAAACATAACAAGCTGACCAAAAGGGGGTGTAAATGATATATTTTTTGAAGTGTAAAAGTAGATTTATTTAAAAGCGCCTATTTCTCGTCCTTTTTCTTTCTTTTCATATTCAATTTATGTGCAATATTTTGTAATATTGCACGAAGAAATAGAAACTAAAGTTCATTATTAACAGAATTCACACATTATATAGACTATGTCAGTAAATAGAAAAATACAAATTGCACCCTCTTTATTAGCAGCAAATTTTGGTAATTTGGAAAAAGATATTCAAATGCTAAATGAAAGTGAAGCAGATTTCATTCACTTGGATATAATGGATGGTGTGTTTGTACCAAATATCTCGTTTGGATTTCCGGTGCTTGAGTTTGTAAATAAATTAAGTAAAAAATCGTTGGACGCCCATTTGATGATTGTAGATCCAGGAAAATTTGTGAATGAGGTAAAAGCGATTGGTGCAGAAATCATGACCGTGCATTACGAAGCGTGTCCCCATTTAGACCGAACAATTCATCAAATCAAAGAGGCTGGGATGAAAGCCGGGGTGAGTTTGAACCCACACACGCCCGTACATTTATTGGAGGAAGTGATCAATGATATCGATTTGCTGCTCATCATGTCGGTGAATCCCGGGTTTGGAAATCAGAAATTCATCCCATATTCTTTGGATAAAGTGAGGCAACTCAAAGAGCTAATTGTGCGTAAAGGCGCAAAAACAGTTATCGAAGTGGACGGTGGTGTAAATCTGGAAATAGGAAAACTGCTTGTGGATGCTGGTGCCGATATCTTAGTTGCAGGCAGTTTTGTTTTTAAATCAGCCGACCCAAAACAGACTATCTCCGCATTGAAAAATCTATAACTAACCCACAATGAAATTGCCCACCATTCATCAGATGCCTTTTCTAAGGTTTCTCCTTCCGATGATGGTGGGCATTCTTTTGTATAATTATGACCAATCACTTTGGCTGGTTGGCGCATCAATCACTTTTGCCATTTTTGGATTCATTATTTTCCAAATAACAAAGAAAGGAAAACAGGCTTATCAACTTCGGTATCTATTCGGAGTGAGCCTATCTTTGCTATTCGTTTCAGTTGGATTTCTTTCTACCTTTTATCATACCAGAGAATCATCTTATGAATTCGCAACGGGAAAGCACTTTTATTCGGCCGAGATTAAATCTGTTCCGGATGAAAAAGAGCGAAGCATTTATTGTCAATTAAAGGTGACGAACCAAGATTCCATCCAGAATTTTTCTCAAAATAAAAAAATCATCGCCTATTTTCATAAAGAAGAAGTAAGCCTCAACCTAAAACAGGGAGATCGGCTCATAATTTATATCGAGCCTCAACCATTGATTAATGCAAACCGACCTGGTGGTTTTGATTTTGCCACCTATATGCAACGACAAGGATTTTCGGCAACGGCATACGTAGATTCTGCAAGCTGGAAAAAGATGAACCTTGCCCGATCCTTCAATTTGCAATACCTTGCCACCGATTTACGGGAGAAAATTCTCGTCCTATTCAGATCCTTTCACTTCAACGAGAATGAATTTGCACTCTTAAGCGGTATCACGATCGGCTATCAGGATGCGTTGAGTATGGAGCAGAAAACCAATTTCAGTGCAGTTGGGTTATCGCATTTGATGGCGGTAAGTGGAATGCAGACTGCCATGATTTTTGCCATGGTGTGGTTTCTGATGGGATTTATACCTAAAAACTCCCGATTTTACAGACTCAAGTATCTGGTGGTTATTCTCGTTTTGTGGATATTTACCTTTGTAACCGGACTCTCAGCATCGGTGGTGAGAGCGAGCATAATGCTTACCGTATTGATGGCGGGTGGATTATTTGGCAAAAAAACCATTACGATGAATTCTTTAGTCTTCGCCGCTTTTTGCTTATTGCTGATAAATCCGTATTCGCTTTACGACATTGGATTTCAGCTAAGTTTTCTAGCGGTTTTATCCATATTGATGGCGCAGGATATTCTCAAGAATCGGTTCGATCATCTTCCCAAGATTTCACGCTATTTTGCAGAATTATCAACCATGACATTGGCAGCACAGTTGGGAACATCGCCATTGAGCATCTTCTATTTCCATCAGTTTCCGCTTCTTTTTCTGATTGTGAATCTGATCATTTTACCATTCAATGGCATTCTTGTTTATCTGGCCTGTTTGTGTACTTTTCTGGCTTCGGTGCATATTCCTCATCTTTGGTTCGACAAAATATTGCAGTTTATGCTTCACTCACTTGATTATACTACCGCTTCATTCGCCAAAGTACCATTTTCGCAAATCAAGAATCTCAATCCAAATTCAACAGAAATTGTATTATTCTATCTCTTCTTAGGGGCAATGCTTTTGTTTATCTATCAAAAGAAATTCAGATTTGTAATTTACGGCATTGGCATTATTCTTTGCATCGAATCTTCGATGATTTACCAGAAATGGGGAGAGCGAAACATTAGCCAACTAATGATCTATAATCAATTTGGCAAAAATGTGGTAGAATTTCAGAAGAATGGAAAGAATCTTCTTCTGGGATCGGAGTCGAATCTCTTTATATGGGAAGGAAAACGGATTGCTCGGTTAGATCAGGATATTCGCTTTATCACCAGTGAAAAGCGATTGAATTGTCACTACCTGATTCTAACGAAAGGGTTTAAAGGAAATCTGGATCGCCTGAATGCATTGTATCAATACAGCGAGATTATTATCGATGTTTCATTAAGCAAATATTACAGAAACAATTTAGTGAAGGAGCTCAGAGCAGAGGGTATTGGTTATTTTGACATGAATGAGAAGGGTGCTTTTCTGGCTTCGAAATAGAAATCAAAAAGCTTGATAGACAATAATTTTACCAGCATTGTGCAGTTTAATGGCGAAATGTGTGCCCAATGCTTCATTTAATGTACCTTCCCACCAAGAAGATAAGGAGCAATTTTCTATGGGATATTTGAGTCCTTCCACTGAAATCAGTGTTTCTGGTGTTAACGAAAAGAGTGAAATCTGTTGACCGGGAACAGAATCGAAACCGGTAGTTTGTACGATGGCGGTGAAAACGCCCCAATCTGAGATCATCTTTATCCCCTCCACCTTATTAATATAGAGATGTAATAACGCAATATTTCCCAAGGTATGATCCTCGCGCAACCCTGTTGCACCTACTATGAGCAATTTCTTAAATCCTTTCGTCAGGCAAAATTCGACAGATTTGGTTAAATCGTTAGAGTTCTGATCGGGACGGTATACCATTTTTTCGGGAAATCTGGTTTTCAATTCCATGGGAGTGCTATCTAAATCACCTACCACGAAATCGGGAATTCGCCCAAAATCCAGGAGTTTTTGGGATGCGCCGTCGCAACAAACGACTACGTTACTTTTCGTAATCAGTTCGCGAATCTCTTTTCTGTGAGGGAAAAGACCGTCGGCTAAAATTATTGCATCAAAATCGGGATTGAACATAATTTGGGTCCGCTGAAAAACTCAGCCGCAAAAAAATTTATACTTGTACATTGATCATTCATTCCGCCTTCCGCGGGACTTACTTTTTTTCATGCAAAAAAAAGTAAGCAAAAAATGCTACATCGAAAAGAACTCGCTCGTTCGCCCATAGGGCATTTGTTTGCTTTAAGTAAATTTGTTGATGGGCTACTCACTCGGCAGCTTTTCGATAGTCTGGTATTTTTGTATGTCCCCGCTGGGACTATCGATCTTTTTATGGTGATATTCTTAAGAATGATACTATTTTTTTAAATCAATACGCTTAAACTTTTTCCATTTTAGATATCCGACCACAGACAAAATGCCGTAGCAAAGATAGAGTAAAGCGGTTGGTTTAAGATCCTTGTACATAAAAAGATAGACCGACAGACTGTTGACAAACATCCAGATAAACCATTGCTCAATCATTTTACGTGTCAGCATCCATGTGGCCACAAAGCTCAATGTGGTGACAACCGAATCTCCAATCGGCACAGGAGAATCGGTATATTTAATCAACACAAAGTAAATCAGTGAGAAAATAGCAACAGTTACGATAGAGAGTTTTACTGTCAATTTCCAGGTAAGAGTCGTGTATGAGTGGTGCGTTTCATCCTCCTTTGATAGTGATTTCCCTAACTTCCACATCCAAAATCCATACAGACTAATGACCACATAATAGAGATTCAGGAGTGCATCAGCATAGAATTTATTCTGAAAAAAGACAAGCACATAAACCAACGAACTCACCAAACCAACCACCCACATGGATGTTTTTTGCTGAATCTCAAGATAAAGATAGAGCAGTCCGGAGATAACTCCGAACCACTCTAACATATTGACCTCCCCAATCCCTCCCAAGGAGGGGCTTTAGCAATTGTCATTTTACAAACATTAATCGGCATAAACTACTTTAGTTAAAGCCCTTCCCTTTGGGGAGGGTTGGGTGGGATTGTTTAAAACTTAAACGAAAGATTCGCTAATACGTTTGTTCCGGCTTGAGGAAAATATCCATCCAACTGCTTGCGAACACCCTCTTCGTAATAGGAATAAACCCACGCATTGCTTTCGTATTTCGCATTGAAAATATTATTTACCAACAGGCTCAGACCAATGGATTTGAAACCTTTTGGATTGAAAGTATAACCCAATCGAAGGTTGTTTACGAGATATTTGTTCAACATACGACTTTCGTTTCCACTATTATCAATGTATTGTTTGCCAACAAAATTAGATTGCAAAGCAACATCTAATTTTTGATAATTCGCCGTAAAAATACTATTCGCCACTACATTTGGAGAAAAAGCGATGGGTGTTGTTTCCAATTGGGTAGTAACTTGTGCTGGCCAGTTGGTCCAATCATCCACAAATTCCGTGAAATTTTTGATTTCATTTTTGCTAAACGTAACGTTTCCATCCCATTTCAACCAATTGGTAAATTTCACACCAGCCATCAATTCCACACCTGCACGGTAACTTTCTGGAATATTGGTGGTCAATGCTTCACCTACATCGTTGATTTTTCCAGTTAGAATCAATTGGTTTATATAATTCATAAAATAGAGATTTGCTCCAACGGTGAACGTCTCATTAGCGAATGTATAGCCCGCTTCGTAATCGACCAATTGCTCCGAAGTTGGAGTCTGGCTATTCACTGCATCGGTATAATTCGAGCGAGTTGGTTCGCGGTGACCAACAGCTACAGAAGCATACGCTTGACTATTTTTGTTTATCTGATAAAAAAGACCTGCTTTGGGATTGAAGAAATTGAATGTTTTATGAATATCCAACGTCTGCATACCCATTGTATTCCAATCAAATTTATCATTCAACCCTTTGATGGTGTAGTCGATGTAACGGTACTGCAAATCGGCATACGCACTCAATCCTCCTATAATTTGATAGGTGACTTTCGTATAAATATTGGCATCCACTTTATCGCCTTTGCTGCGATAATACTCTTGGCCATAGGTATAATTAGGATCGACTACAAAATAGTCTTTCACCCACATATTTTTACCAAAACTGTTTCCTACATAACGATTTGCACCACCTCCAATGGTTGCAGACAACTGATCGTTTTTGTAATTAAGCGAGAATACAACGCCGCCAAAGTCATTATCCAACCATTTTTGTTGAATTCGGTCTCTTATGGAAATTGTATTACCATTATAATCGAATGATTTTAATCCATAATTCTCCAATGCTTTACCATTATTGGCTTCTGACGTAGAATCTTTGTACTCTTCGTAATACCCAAATCCTTTGGTATAGTGCAGCGCTGCATTCAAATTGAGATTCGGATTAAACACGTGCGTCAGAATCAATTGGAAATGGTTTTGCGTATAATTATCGGTTTGGTTATCGTAGAACTTACCATTACCCATATCGCCAGCTGGATTGTAGGTGCGATTAGTATTCAACGAATCTTTGGGTGCTCCATACCAAGCGTGGTATGTCTTTTCTTTCCCACCAAATGCGATCAGTTTGACCACGGTGCTACCACTAAAATAGCCTCCTTGCATAAAATAGGAGTGTAAATCGGAAGTAGCGCGATCTACAAATCCATCGGAATGGATGTTTGAAAGGCGCGCATCGAATGCCCAGTGGTTGTTGATCAGCCCCGAGCCAACTTTGAAGGTCGCTTTGGAGGTATTGAACGAACCATAAGAGCCGTTTACCTCAGCATACGATTTTGCCGAAATATTTTCGGTTTTCATATTCAATGTAGCACCAAAAGCGCCTGCACCATTGGTTGATGAACCTACCCCGCGCTGAATCTGCAAATCTTCTACCGAAGAGGCAAAATCGGGCATATTTACCCAATACACTCCGTGCGATTCTGAGTCGTTAAGCGGAATGCCGTTGGTGGTGACATTCACCCGCGAGGCATCGGAACCACGCACCCGAAATCCGGTGTAACCCACACCAGTACCAGCATCGGAGGTTGCAACCAACGAAGGAGTTAACGACAACAGGAACGGAATGTCCTGACCAAAATTTTGTTTTTTAATTTCGCTTTTACTGACGGTAGAATAAGCCATCGGCGTTTTCCCCGTTGCGCGAGTAGAAACCACTTGCACCTCCTGGAGGCGCACCATGCGAAGCGTGTCTTGCTTTTGTTGAGCAAAGGATGAGAAACCAGCAAACAACATGCTGGAGAGTAAAATAATTTCCTTTTTCATTTAATTTTAATGATTAAGATTCTGAGAATCTAAAAGATAGAATCACAGAAAACAGTTAAATAAAAAAGGGGTTTTTGATAAAGAGAAGAATACCAGAAAGGTCGTGCACTACCGTTTCTTGTTCCCTGCGACGGCATTATCCGCATCAGGTTCAATGGGTATAGTCTCAGCCTGACTATTGTCAAGCACCCCTAAGATTACAGCGCAAAGATAGTGAAAAAGTTAGAAACTTTCCAAATAGTGGCAGAATTTGAAAAACAAAAGGCGAGTTGCCCCGCCTTAAATGTTTTCACAACGGAATAATCCTTATTGTGATTTGCTTCAAAAATTATACTGCAAATATATATAAATATTTTATTGCAAATGTATTATTGTGAAAAAATATTTATATACATTTACATTTAAATAAAAAAATTGACTAATAGTATTTAATTGACATGAATAGAGGAACTTTCATAAAAATCATAGGAGCTGGAGCAGGAAGTTTACTCCTATCGGGGATAGACCTAAATGCAGAAAGTTTAAAATACGATCTGAAGCAAATAAAGATATACGATAACTATGTAAGAGGGGTCAATTTCAGAAAAAGAGATTTCTTACTAGCGAATTTAAATGTAAATGATATTTTACAGCTCTGTCGCGAATCTGACAATATATATGATCAATTTGCGATAAAAGTAATGAAGGGTAATAAATTCTTAGGCTACATTCCTGCATTCGAAAATATTACACTTGCAATGCTGATGGATCAAGGGGTAAAATTAGAAGCGAGTGTAAGTAAACTTAACAATATTACAGATAGTGAAAAATACCTTGACAACGTATTTTCAGTACAAGTTTTTGCCAAACTACTAGTGCCTTATCGTCATTTGGAGACAACCGACCTTCAAACAAAGCGTGCTGACGATGCGCACGACATCTACAGACAAGGAAATAAAATTAAATAAAGAAATAATACTATGAAAAAGATATTAGGGTTGGATTTGGGCAGTGCTTCTATTGGATGGGCAATAATTGAAGAGACGATTGAGAACGGAAAATTTTCAACTAGAATAATTAGTTTAGGTAGTAGAATTATCCCATACGAAGGAACTGAGGGCAAAGATTTTGCAAAAGGTACTGGAGAGAGTAGAAATTCACTTCGCACAAAAGCAAGAACAGCTCGAAAAGGATACGATCGATATCAACTACGAAGAAAATATTTAGTTGATGTTTTAGTAACAGTAGATATGTTCCCAAGCGAAGCTTTAAAGAATCTTCCTAAAATTGAATTGTGGGCATTGAGAAATAAAGCAGTTCATTCTCAAATTGATCTTCAGGAGTTAGGTCGCATATTATTATGGCTTAATCAGAAACGTGGATACAAAAGTAGCCGTAGCGATGCGAATCTTGGAAAGAAAGATACAGAATATGTTGCTACTGTAAAAAGTAGACATGAAATGATTCAAGAGAATAAACAAACAATTGGACAATATTTTTACTCTGAATTAATTAAAGACCAATTTTTCAAGGTCAAAGAAAATATATTCCCACGTGAAGCATATATCGAGGAATTTGAAACCATCTGCAATACTCAAAAACAATTCTATCCCGACACACTAACTGATGAATTTATCTCAAAACTCAGAAATGAAATCATATATTATCAACGTCCTCTAAAATCACAAAAAGGGTTAGTTTCTGTATGTGAATTTGAAGGTTTTTTAAAACAAGGAAAGGATGGAAAAGAATATTTTGTCGGTCCGAAGGTTACACCTAAAAGCTCTCCGCTTTTTCAACTATCCAAAATTTGGGAGAATATAAATAACATAAAACTCGGTACAAGGAAAGGGAATAATATTGAGATTACCAAAGAGCAGAAGTTGGCAATATTTGACCATTTAGAGAATAATGAAAAACTAACCGTTACAGACCTTCTTCGAATAGTAGATATCAAAAAAGACAATTGCTACATCAATAAGCAAATTGAAAAAGGCTTAATTGGCAATACGACCAAAAATGCAATTAGAAATTGCCTCGGCGGAGCAGAAAAATATAATCATCTTTTAAATCTAAACATTTCTATCCTAGAATCTGAAAAACAAAGTTATTTAGTCGATAAAGAAACTGGCGAAATAACAAACGAAAAAAGCTCAAGGTGTATTGATTCTTCAGTAGAAAGAGAACCATTGTATCAATTGTGGCATACAATCTATTCAATATCTGACAAAGAAGAGTGTAGCAACGCTTTGCAAGTTAGATTTGGAATTGAGCAATCTATTGCTGATAAATTAGCAAATATAAATTTCAACAAATCTGGCTTTGGCAATAAATCGGCTAAAGTAATTCGTAAAACGCTGCCATATTTAATGGATGGAGATAACTATAGTGACTCCATGAGTTATGCAGGGTATAATCATTCTTCGTCATTAACGAAAGATGAAAACCTTCAACGAAAACTATTAGATCAACTGAAGCCCATTTCAAAGAATTCGCTAAGACAACCCATTGTAGAGAAGATTCTTAATCAAATGGTGAACGTCGTAAATGCCATCATTGAACAATATGGAAAACCAGATGAAATACGAATCGAATTAGCAAGAGAATTAAAGCAAAGTAAAGAGGAGCGAAACGATACGGACAAATTCATGAGTAAACGCCAGCGTGAGAATGACGATATTTCTAAACGTTTGGCAGAATATGGTCTTCGGGCTACCCGCAATAACATAATAAAATGGAGGCTCTATGAAGAAATAGACAATCAAGACAAGAAGCTGAATGCTATGTGCATTTACTGTGGTCAACCAATATCATTAACAGAAGCTATAAAAGGAAATGATGTAGACATTGAACATATTATTCCAAAGTCGAAATTGTTTGATGATTCACAAAGCAACAAAACGCTTGCACACAGACATTGCAATAAAGACAAAAATGACTTGACGGCCTTCGATTTCATGAAAGGTAAACCAAATGCAGTTTTCGAAGCATATATTGAAAGAGTAAATGCCCTCTATTCAAATTACATTATTAATAGGTCGAAACGAGACAAATTATTGATGAGTGAGGAGAAAATACCGAATAATTTTATCGACAGACAACTACGCGAAAGCCAATACATTGCAAAAAAGGCTAGAGAGATATTACAAACGGTTTGTCATAATGTCTGGGCTACAAGTGGTACAATCACATCCGAATTACGCCATTTATGGGGATGGGATGACGTAACAATGAATCTTCAAATGGCTAAATACAAAAGCCTAGGAATGACAGATTTTGTAGAATGGGAGAGTGATCATGGTAAAAACAAACACAAAAAAGAGGTGATTGTGGTCTGGTCTAAAAGAGATGATCACCGCCATCACGCTATCGACGCACTTACTATTGCTTGCACAAAACAGGGTTATATTCAACGCTTCAATACTTTAAGTGCGAGCAAAACAAGAGAGGACATGAAATCTGCAATAGAACGAAGGTCAGTTGAGTTCAAAGAAAAACGCTCATTATTAGAGAAATACATAATTAGTGAATTACCTATTTCTGTAAATGACGTAGAAAGGGCAGCTTCAAATATTCTTATATCGTTCAAATCGGGTAAGAAGGTTGCTACAAAAGGGAATCGTAAAGTTGGAAAAAGGGGCGACAAAAAAGTTGTACAAAATGGAATTATTGTGCCAAGAGGTTCGCTAAGTGAAGAAAGCGTATACGGTAAAATAAAAACCATTGATGAGAATAAATCAATAAAGTATATTTTTGAAAACAGAAATCTTATACTAAAATCCGAGATAAAAAACCTTGTTGAAGAACGTATAGAGCAATACAAAGGCGATATTAAAGCCGCAATTTCATCCTTAAAGAAAACCCCTATTTATCTGGACAATAAAAAGCAGGTGATTCTTGAATATGCATCTTGCTACAAGATTGAATATGTTATCAAATACTGTGTTGATATCAATTTCAACAAAATAGACAAAGTTATTGATAATGGAGTAAAAGAGATTCTACAAAACCGTCTAAATAAATATGGAGGAAAGGCAAAAGAAGCATTTAAAGATGTACTTATAAACAATAAAACATCAATTAAATGGTATGAAGACGAAGGCTTAGAGCGTCCAATCAAATCTGTTCGATGCTTTACAGGATTATCAGCTGTAGTTCCTGTAAAAGAAGACGAAGACGGTAAAGATATTGGATTTGTAAAACCAGGGAACAACCACCATATTACCATCTACAGAGATGCAGAAGGAAACAGAATTGAACATGTCTGTACATTCTGGCACGCAGTCGAACGTAAAAAATACGGAATTCCTGTAATTATTAAAGATGCTAATGAGGTATGGGATAAAATACAATTGCAACCTGACGAAACCTATCCCGAAAGCTTTCTTGAGAAATTACCAAAAGCGAATTGGATTTTAGAGTTAAGTATGCAACAAAATGAAATGTTTGTATTAGGTATGAATAGTGAGGACTATAGCGTCGCTGTCAAAGAAAATAACAAAGAAGAACTTAGTAAACATTTGTATTTGGTTTGGAGTATTTCGAGTTGTGATTATTGGTTTCGTCATCATTTGGAAACAAAAAATGCTGAAATAAAAACTATTGATGGCGCAAAAGAAAGCAAGAGATTTTACAGGACTAAAAGCATATCATCATTTACGACTCTAAATCCCTTAAAATTAAAGATAGATTGTCTAGGCGAAATAATTGCAAATCCTAATATCTGAATAATAGAATTATTCTATGCACTTCGAACCTCACCAACTCTACCACATCTACAATCAGGGAAATAACCGACAGCAGGTGTTTTTCAATAGGGAGAATCAACTCTTCTTTTTGAAAAAGATTAGCACATACATATTACCATATGCTGATGTGTTGGCGTGGTGTTTGATGCCAAACCATTTTCATTTGATGGTGTATGTGAGGTCGGTGGTAATTGTTAGTGAGGGCTTCACTCTAAGTGAAACCCTCACTAACAAAACCCTCACTAATGAAAACCGAACATTTAACGATTCCATTGGATTGATGCTTCGATCATACACTCGCGCCATTAATATTCAACAAAATAGAACTGGCTCATTATTCAGAAAAGAAACCAAAGCTGAAGGTATCACCAAAACAGATGAAGGTATCACCCCATCGTTTTTCGACACACCCACCGGCACATTCCTCAACATGCACGAGGTAGAGTATAGTTATCCGAAAATTTGCTTCGACTACATTCATCAAAACCCAGTTGTTGCTGGACTATGTGCACAACCTGAAGATTGGGAATTTTCTTCGGCTACCGATTACGCTGGGTTGAGAGATGGGAAATTGATCAATAGGGAAAGAGCAAAAGAGTTTGGATTAGTCTGAAGTGAGGGCTTCACTCCAAGTGAAACCCTCACTAAAAATGGCTCAAGTGAAGCCCTTACTAAAAAACATATCTACCATGATAAAACGAACACTCTATTTCGGTAATCCAGCTTACCTCAGTAAACGGAATGATCAATTGGTCATCAATCTGCCAGATGCCAAAGGCATTGATAATTTGACAGGTAACAACACTGTTCCCATCGAAGACATTGGCGTGGTGATACTCGACCATCAGCAAATCACCATTACCCACGGAGTGCTGGAAAGTTTGCTCGAAAACAATGTGGCACTCATCACTTGCGACAAACAGCGAATGCCTGTTGGTCTGATGCTACCGCTTGAAGGTAACCTAATACAGAGCGAACGATTCCGATTTCAAATAGATGCCTCCCTCCCACTCAAAAAACAATTGTGGCAACAAACCATATCTACCAAAATAATAAATCAAGCTGCAATTCTCGCTAAACATCGAAAAATAAAACCTAAAAATATGGAGTATTGGGCATCAGAGGTTAAAAGTGGCGATGCTGAGAATCACGAAGCCAGAGCAGCCGCATTCTATTGGGGAGAAATATTCCCCGAAATCCCAGAGTTTCGCCGCGACCGCGAAGGCATACCACCTAACAATCTGCTAAACTATGGATACGCAATTCTCCGTGCTGTAGTGGCTAGGGCGTTAGTTTCAACAGGTTTGCTCCCTACGCTAGGCATTCATCACCACAACCGCTACAACGCTTATTGTCTGGCAGATGATATAATGGAACCCTATCGACCTGTAGTAGATGATGTGGTTTTGCAAATTCTAAAAAGTAAAACTCCAATTGACGAAATTACAAAAGAGATAAAAATAAAATTGCTCTCCATCCCTCAAGCAGATGTAATCATCAACGGACAACGAAGCCCTTTGTTGATAGCAGTTTCACAAACGACTTCCTCACTCTACAAATGTTACGCAGGCGAGAGTCGAAAAATTGCTTATCCTGAAATGGTGTAATCATCATTCAGGGTTTCACTTAGAGTGAAGCCCTGAATGATTGTACCATTAAAGTGAAACCCTCAATAGAAAACTATCTCCTAGAATGGATCGTCTAAGTGAATATCGTATTATGTGGGTACTTGTTTTCTTCGATTTGCCAACCGAAACCAAGAAAGAGCGAAAAATCTACTCCGATTTTCGCACTAAATTGATGAAAGATGGATTCACCATGTTTCAATTCTCCATCTACTTGCGCCATTGCCCTAGCCGCGAAAATGCAGATGTACACATCAAACGCGTCAAAAAGTTACTGCCAGAGAAAGGACACATAGGCATTCTGTGCATCACAGACAAACAATTTGGACAAATGGAAATTTTCTATGGAGTGAAACTTGCCGAAAAATCTACTCCGGGTCAACAACTTAGTTTGTTTTAATAAAACATCAATGTCATAGAGTAGCTTTAATTGAAGGCTTCACCATAAGCATGATTGAGGTTTACTCAAAGTGAAGCCCTCAAAGGTAGTAAGGGCGTGACTCTAAGTCACACCCTTACTTTACACCCACTCCTCACAAACAAAAAACCTCCCGATTAAGGAGGTCTTCTGCTAAACAACAGGAATTTTACTTTTTCTAATTTTTGCCACATCTACCTAATAATCAACAAACTACGCTATGGTGTACTGTTGTTTATTGGCAAAGATAATTTTTTGAAAGCAAATCACAACACTTCGAAACGATATTGAAGCGTAATGAGAACTGTTGTTTATTGGCAAAGATAATTTTTTGAAAGCAAATCACAACAACTGGTAACACAAAAGCTTCGACATCTGTACTGTTGTTTATTGGCAAAGATAATTTTTTGAAAGCAAATCACAACTAGTAGCAGCATTTGTTGTGAATTGATTGAACTGTTGTTTATTGGCAAAGATAATTTTTTGAAAGCAAATCACAACTGTGGTGGTGATAGAAACCTCTCCCCCTATACTGTTGTTTATTGGCAAAGATAATTTTTTGAAAGCAAATCACAACCCTGCACTTGTAGAGATTGAAAGCCTTCCGACTGTTGTTTATTGGCAAAGATAATTTTTTGAAAGCAAATCACAACACCCTAATTTCATAAAGTCGTTTGGTCTTTACTGTTGTTTATTGGCAAAGATAATTTTTTGAAAGCAAATCACAACTTCGTGGCCGCACGCGCAAAAACATGGACAACTGTTGTTTATTGGCAAAGATAATTTTTTGAAAGCAAATCACAACAGGTGTGGGACTGTGAAAAACTTCAACACAACTGTTGTTTATTGGCAAAGATAATTTTTTGAAAGCAAATCACAACGTGGTTTTGTTGCTGGGTATTGTTGTAAATACTGTTGTTTATTGGCAAAGATAATTTTTTGAAAGCAAATCACAACATACGATCTTAAGCGATAAGGTTGTAAAAAACTGTTGTTTATTGGCAAAGATAATTTTTTGAAAGCAAATCACAACTATATTCGTCTTCTATGTGCTCAACATCAAACTGTTGTTTATTGGCAAAGATAATTTTTTGAAAGCAAATCACAACTCAACAATCAGGAGTGCCAGCTGATTATGTACTGTTGTTTATTGGCAAAGATAATTTTTTGAAAGCAAATCACAACTGTATTGGAGCAATACGGCGTTGATGGAGAACTGTTGTTTATTGGCAAAGATAATTTTTTGAAAGCAAATCACAACACTCACTTTCAACTTTCGCCATTGACTTCGACTGTTGTTTATTGGCAAAGATAATTTTTTGAAAGCAAATCACAACGTCGTCAACTTCGCAACAAACGAACAAGTTACTGTTGTTTATTGGCAAAGATAATTTTTTGAAAGCAAATCACAACACTTGCCACAAATGCAACTGAAGCAGGAAGACTGTTGTTTATTGGCAAAGATAATTTTTTGAAAGCAAATCACAACACGCCCGTGTCAATTGTAAATTGGATATAAACTGTTGTTTATTGGCAAAGATAATTTTTTGAAAGCAAATCACAACTACTCCCATCTCCTTGGGAGAGGGGAAGGGACTGTTGTTTATTGGCAAAGATAATTTTTTGAAAGCAAATCACAACTTTGATGCCATCTTATCATAATCGAATGGTACTGTTGTTTATTGGCAAAGATAATTTTTTGAAAGCAAATCACAACCGTTAATTACGTACTAAATATGATGTCCTAACTGTTGTTTATTGGCAAAGATAATTTTTTGAAAGCAAATCACAACAGCTCGATGTGGGCGAAGTTGAAAGACTTAACTGTTGTTTATTGGCAAAGATAATTTTTTGAAAGCAAATCACAACTTATTGAAAAAATCGACACTAAACGTGAAAACTGTTGTTTATTGGCAAAGATAATTTTTTGAAAGCAAATCACAACACTACAACTATTGCACCTACATATACAATAACTGTTGTTTATTGGCAAAGATAATTTTTTGAAAGCAAATCACAACGCTGCTCCCGACGTTATATCGTAGGCAATAACTGTTGTTTATTGGCAAAGATAATTTTTTGAAAGCAAATCACAACGGCGAAGTGATTTATCATCAACTATAATTGACTGTTGTTTATTGGCAAAGATAATTTTTTGAAAGCAAATCACAACAAGCTCAAGCGTTGATCCAAGCGATTACCTACTGTTGTTTATTGGCAAAGATAATTTTTTGAAAGCAAATCACAACGCGGATTAGGAGTATGCTTTCATTGCGGAGACTGTTGTTTATTGGCAAAGATAATTTTTTGAAAGCAAATCACAACTATTTGGCAGTTAATAAATGGGTTTTTCCACTGTTGTTTATTGGCAAAGATAATTTTTTGAAAGCAAATCACAACCATACCGTTATTTTCAGAAAAAGCCAAGACACTGTTGTTTATTGGCAAAGATAATTTTTTGAAAGCAAATCACAACGATAGAAGTAAATAATGGATATGGGTAATGACTGTTGTTTATTGGCAAAGATAATTTTTTGAAAGCAAATCACAACAAAGAAGAACCATCTATATATGAATGCTACACTGTTGTTTATTGGCAAAGATAATTTTTTGAAAGCAAATCACAACAAAGAAGATAAATAGAAGTAAAGATCAGTAACTGTTGTTTATTGGCAAAGATAATTTTTTGAAAGCAAATCACAACAGAAGAAGAGATAAGTATATGAAGGGTAGTACTGTTGTTTATTGGCAAAGATAATTTTTTGAAAGCAAATCACAACTGAAAGAAAGAGATTGAGATAATAATAAAACTGTTGTTTATTGGCAAAGATAATTTTTTGAAAGCAAATCACAACAAAGAGAAGAAAAGAAAAGAAGTGTAGAGAACTGTTGTTTATTGGCAAAGATAATTTTTTGAAAGCAAATCACAACAGATAGAGTTAGAAGGATCGAGTAGTGTTGACTGTTGTTTATTGGCAAAGATAATTTTTTGAAAGCAAATCACAACATAGTGAAGTAAAGGTAAGAAGATGAGGAAACTGTTGTTTATTGGCAAAGATAATTTTTTGAAAGCAAATCACAACAGATAAAGAAGATGAATAATGAAGATAATGACTGTTGTTTATTGGCAAAGATAATTTTTTGAAAGCAAATCACAACTAAATAGAATGTTCAATAAAAAAAAATAAAACTGTTGTTTATTGGCAAAGATAATTTTTTGAAAGCAAATCACAACATGAAGAGTATAGGAAATTATAGTAAAGTACTGTTGTTTATTGGCAAAGATAATTTTTTGAAAGCAAATCACAACAGATGTGAAAACGGTAAGACATTCGAGTAGACTGTTGTTTATTGGCAAAGATAATTTTTTGAAAGCAAATCACAACAATAGTTATTGTATGAAGATGTAAGAAGAACTGTTGTTTATTGGCAAAGATAATTTTTTGAAAGCAAATCACAACATAACGGTAAAAGAGGATTAAAAAGAAAAACTGTTGTTTATTGGCAAAGATAATTTTTTGAAAGCAAATCACAACGTTAGAGAGATAAAGAAGAAGAAGATAAGAACTGTTGTTTATTGGCAAAGATAATTTTTTGAAAGCAAATCACAACTAGAGGCGAAGAAGATGAATGATGATGGAACTGTTGTTTATTGGCAAAGATAATTTTTTGAAAGCAAATCACAACATAGATGATAAAAAAGAAAGAAAGAAATAAACTGTTGTTTATTGGCAAAGATAATTTTTTGAAAGCAAATCACAACTGAAAGGAAGAAGATAAGAAAAGAGTATGAACTGTTGTTTATTGGCAAAGATAATTTTTTGAAAGCAAATCACAACTTGATATAAGTTGATTAAGTAATTGACGAACTGTTGTTTATTGGCAAAGATAATTTTTTGAAAGCAAATCACAACTAGTCGAGAGAAATAAGAAAGTAGTAAAGACTGTTGTTTATTGGCAAAGATAATTTTTTGAAAGCAAATCACAACTAGATGAAAAAAGAAAAGATTATGAAGAAAACTGTTGTTTATTGGCAAAGATAATTTTTTGAAAGCAAATCACAACTAGTTATAAATAGATGATACGTATAGAATTACTGTTGTTTATTGGCAAAGATAATTTTTTGAAAGCAAATCACAACAAGGATAAGAATAATTGAAAATGAAAATATACTGTTGTTTATTGGCAAAGATAATTTTTTGAAAGCAAATCACAACTAGTTATAAATAGATGATACGTATAGAATTACTGTTGTTTATTGGCAAAGATAATTTTTTGAAAGCAAATCACAACAAGGATAAGAATAATTGAAAATGAAAATATACTGTTGTTTATTGGCAAAGATAATTTTTTGAAAGCAAATCACAACAGAGTATGTAAAGAAGAAGAGGAAAGGAATACTGTTGTTTATTGGCAAAGATAATTTTTTGAAAGCAAATCACAACATACGATAGTAAGAGAAGATTAGAGATAAAACTGTTGTTTATTGGCAAAGATAATTTTTTGAAAGCAAATCACAACTAGTAAAGAATAGAAGATAGTGAAAGAGAGACTGTTGTTTATTGGCAAAGATAATTTTTTGAAAGCAAATCACAACAAGATAAAAGACATAAATAGTAGATAAGCAACTGTTGTTTATTGGCAAAGATAATTTTTTGAAAGCAAATCACAACTTATTTTTCGTAACTTTCTTTTCGATGGTAACTGTTGTTTATTGGCAAAGATAATTTTTTGAAAGCAAATCACAACGTGGTTTAGTTGCTGGGTATTGTTGTAAATACTGTTGTTTATTGGCAAAGATAATTTTTTGAAAGCAAATCACAACGATTGATGCATGCTTTAATAATGATTTATTACTGTTGTTTATTGGCAAAGATAATTTTTTGAAAGCAAATCACAACAGTATATGAAATTAAGAAAAGAAATAATGACTGTTGTTTATTGGCAAAGATAATTTTTTGAAAGCAAATCACAACGAATAAGTAAATATATAAAAAGACAAAAAGACTGTTGTTTATTGGCAAAGATAATTTTTTGAAAGCAAATCACAACGTATAAATGTATAATATAAATAAATAAATAACTGTTGTTTATTGGCAAAGATAATTTTTTGAAAGCAAATCACAACGAATAGTATAAAAGAAGAAAATAGAAAAAGACTGTTGTTTATTGGCAAAGATAATTTTTTGAAAGCAAATCACAACTATGTATGAAAAATGATAAAAGTTAGAAGAACTGTTGTTTATTGGCAAAGATAATTTTTTGAAAGCAAATCACAACGGAATGACTCTTGCAGAGAAATTTGTAAAACTGTTGTTTATTGGCAAAGATAATTTTTTGAAAGCAAATCACAACACAATAGATGATAGATGAAAAAAAAACGAAACTGTTGTTTATTGGCAAAGATAATTTTTTGAAAGCAAATCACAACGAAGTGACGAGAGATGAAAAAGAAGATAAACTGTTGTTTATTGGCAAAGATAATTTTTTGAAAGCAAATCACAACGTATTTAAAGATATTAAAGATGATAAATTAACTGTTGTTTATTGGCAAAGATAATTTTTTGAAAGCAAATCACAACTATGTATGAAAAATGATAAAAGTTAGAAGAACTGTTGTTTATTGGCAAAGATAATTTTTTGAAAGCAAATCACAACAAATCTAACCCAAGTTATTGCCGATTCTTCACTGTTGTTTATTGGCAAAGATAATTTTTTGAAAGCAAATCACAACCGACCAACAGTAGCACTCGCAACAAACGCAACTGTTGTTTATTGGCAAAGATAATTTTTTGAAAGCAAATCACAACAGGCGTTTAAGAAACATAATATGGACGAAGACTGTTGTTTATTGGCAAAGATAATTTTTTGAAAGCAAATCACAACAATTCTGGATTTAAGTGCAATAAACCAGCTACTGTTGTTTATTGGCAAAGATAATTTTTTGAAAGCAAATCACAACTATTTAGTTGGATTAGAAATAATATCTGAACTGTTGTTTATTGGCAAAGATAATTTTTTGAAAGCAAATCACAACGATTACGATGTGCAGAAATCAGAGGCTTACACTGTTGTTTATTGGCAAAGATAATTTTTTGAAAGCAAATCACAACATATGAATACGTTGGATGAAAGATTAAGAAACTGTTGTTTATTGGCAAAATAATTTTTTGAAAGCAAATCACAACAATTCAGGATTTAAATGCAATAAACCAGCTACTGTTGTTTATTGGCAAAGATAATTTTTTGAAAGCAAATCACAACATGGCACTGAAGAATCAGACAATCCAGACAACTGTTGTTTATTGGCAAAGATAATTTTTTGAAAGCAAATCACAACACAAGAGCACCCATTGAAACAGCTTCAGTTACTGTTGTTTATTGGCAAAGATAATTTTTTGAAAGCAAATCACAACAGATGATAAACTGTTGTGAGATGCTTTCATACTGTTGTTTATTGGCAAAGATAATTTTTTGAAAGCAAATCACAACTATAGTAATTAGTTTTAGTAAATGGTTGTGACTGTTGTTTATTGGCAAAGATAATTTTTTGAAAGCAAATCACAACGAAACCATTATGGATTTGCTCAATCGCATTAAATCAGCCAAGAAGGAGTATAAAGCGGTAGATTACATGCCTCTGATTAAAGAACTGAATACATTGTTGACACCAATAGCAGCTAAAATCAAAGCGAAAGAGACTCGCAGCAAAAACAGTCATGATGCAAATAAGAATACCTCCTCGCTGTCGGACGATACGGCTCCGAATGTAGCAGTTTAGCAGATAGAGGCTTCCTTTAAAGCTTTACAAAGCAAAGCCACACATTCCTGTTTGTGAACTGTACCCCAAAAGTTAGACACAAAACTTTTGGGGTCTTTTTATGGAAAATTGTAAACGAAAGAATCTTAAGCACAGCTATTCAGAACGAATAAGGGTAGTAGAACTGTACAATCAAGGCTAT
>JAQUAU010000062.1:0-3958 GCA_028687085.1 Minisyncoccota bacterium
TGCTGACCGCCAGCGCGAAAGTCTGGGTCGACGTCGGACTCGCCAGTGCCGGCGGGGCAGCGCCTCCACCGCCGCAGCCACTCAGCAGCGCGGCCGCGGCGAGCAGGATGAAGAAGATCAGGCCGCGCATGGCCCAGCGATGGGGCGGTAGTTCGCCGGCTGTCTGGCCGCTCATGTCAGCTTCCCCCGAATGTGAGTCCGGCAACTGCCGGGTGCCGTCATCGTGCGCACGAGCATGTGCCCAGGCACATGCCCGGCCGACGCGGCGTCCGCGCCCGCGGACCTTGCGAGCGTGTTGAATACAACGAATGACTGCCATGCCTGCCGACAGGGCGGCGCTGCGCGCTTGTAAGTGTTTGCGACCTCTGTCGGGCGTCCTCTGCTGGGACCCGCTGTCCTATCCTTCGTGTGCCTGCGGCAGCGATGCCGCCCAGCCCAATGCCGGCCCCTGGGTGCGTGCAGCAACTGCGCGGCTGGGGCGTAGAGCCGACGGCTTCGTCCAGGCAGCTTTCATGCCCCGAGTGGGAACTCCCCGCTCGACCAGGGAGCAGTCGCCGCACTGGCATAGAGACAGTTTTCTGCTTTTGACCCCATCGCCATGCCTGGACAGAATCTGTCCGTGACCTGCAACGGTTTCGGCAACCCTGTCGATTGGTTCTGGAACCTATGCGCAACGAACCATGTCATCAGCCTCGACGACTGACATCCTGAATTGTTCGTCACACAGGGTTTGCCAGCGTTCTGGGGGCAGCGTTTCACCCGCGGGCAGGCGTAGCGAGTTGTGCCAGACGGGCTTACCGATGTCGGGTCGCAGGGCGCGCACGGCAGCGAATTCGCGGCTGAGTTGGCGCACATCGGTGCCAGACATGTTGCCGCCGATGAGCACGCCGGGGCTTTCCTGGTGGTCGCGGTCGCGGCCGAAGACGTAGCGCAGCACGCCCTGGAATCCGCTGCCGCGCTTGATGCGGTTCATCCCTTTCATGGGCCTGTCTCCTGGTCGATCTCCTCGTCCGTTCGCGCCGCAAGAAGGGTGCTGCGCAGCGCAAGGAGTACATCGCGGATGTCGGCCACACTGGGCAGGGACGCCCCCGAGAACCGGGCCGAATTGATGGACGCAGCGATTTGGTTGAGGTTGCTGCCGACGCGCGCCAGCGCACGCCATTGCGCCACGGCGATGGGCTTGGGAGCGGCCGGTGGCCAGCGGTTCAGGAGGGCCGCGCGCATCCATTCGCCACGCGCCAGACGACCGCGTTTGGCGTCGAGCAGGGCGAGTTCCGTGGGGTTCAGACGCACACTGATGGTGTGCTTGCGGCGCTCGCCTGGTGGGAGCGGTTCGGGGCCGTGGCGGCGGCGCCGGGCGATGAGGGAGGGGGTGGTCATGGGCATGTGGAGCGCAGCGAAACATGTGCTTCAAGAGCAACCCAAGCGAAGCGCGGGTTAGTCCTTGCTACAAGGGTTTTCGGGATGGGGAGTGCCACGGAAAGCGCGGGCAGACTGCATGCGGTGCTATGGAGAGGCCAGCGGGATGCGATGGCCGGACTGGATCGCCCCTCTGCCGACTGCTGCGACCCCTCGGGCAGCCCGACAAAGACCCCGGCGTTCGCTTCGCTCGCGCCCGACCACGCCCGGCGGGCGTGGTGGACATCGGCAGGCGGGGAAGCGGATTGGCCTGAAGAGGGGGGTCCCCCGCGGGCGGTTTTAACCCCGCAGGGGTCGGCACGCTCAGCGGGCCGGGGGAGGGTCTGGGCAGCGGTGCGGGTTCTGGGTCTGATCGCACCGGCAGGCCAAGCGGGTCGGGGTTGGCCTGCCTTGGGTGGACGGACTGCCGGGCGTCTCATCCCTGCCCTGCTCGCGCCATGTGGGTGATGGTGGCTCGACATGGCTCAGGGCGTCGGGTTGTCGGCTATTGTTGTCACGCCGTTTTGCATCAGCTCGGCAACCTCGTCGCGTCGAAATCGCAGGGCGCGTCCGATTCGCACCGGATGGAGGTGGCCGCTGACGGTGAGGCGGTAAATGGTTGTCCGCGACAGTTGGGTCCACTGTTGGACGGTCTTGACGGTCAGAAGGGTCTGCGTGGGCGGGGTTTGCGTGGGCGTGTGGGTCATAGCGGGTTCCTCTGTGCCGAGGAAGTGTCCAATGACTCGCGTTTACATGCAAAAGCCTGTTTTGTTGACAGATTTAATTCATGGAAGTAGTTTTTATCTCGGAGTCAAGGCAAATCCGGCGTAAACCGATTTGATCGCGCCGCGAATGCAACCATGATTCATTTCTATTGAATTCATCATCTTCATCCACTCGCTCAATCACCCCACAGGGAAGATCGCGGCCCAGCCCCCAGGAACCATGCGGGGCAGATCAGGAGGGGGACTGGGGTAGCGTGCAGGCGCGTGGGCTGCCCGGTCTGCGCGCATCGGGTCAGCACGCGGCGTGCTGATGCGTTTGGATCACACCGACTTTGATGACGGTTTTGATGACAGGTGAACACAGAAAAGAAAAAAGCCTAAGTGAATCAATCACTTAGGCTTATGTCCTGGCGGAAAGGGAGGGAATTGTTTTTCTATTTTAATCATTATGATACGCTGTTAATACCATGTTTCGTACCATGATATAGACCATGCCGCTTGGTCGGACAGGATGCGTATTCCCTCGAATCCATCGCGTTCAGTCGTTGTGGGAAAGCATCTTCTCAAGAAGTTCTGCCTGCTCGAAAAATTTCTTCGCATTGGTTTTCTGCAACTGTGACAGGTTGCGCAGCTTCCAGCGGATGCCCGGCAGATGTTCGAGATGCGCGATGCCCAGCAGCGACCACGCGGGCGTGCCGGCGGCGAGAGAAAGCAGGAAGCAGCGCTCGCTGTCATCCAGATCCTGCCGAATTTCGCGCACCATGCGTTCCCGCACGGAGAGCAGTGCATCGAGCGGCACCTGCTCGGCCGTCATGCCCTGGAAGTTGTGCTCGTAGTCGTGCCGGACGTCTCGCAACGCCGGGAACAACACCTCATGGATCGGCCGGTTGCTGCAGCACAGATACACCACGAATGCGCGCCGGATGCCAGGCGTGATGCCCTCGTGCGCTAAGAGCTGCATCACGTCGAAGAGGTCGCGCGGGTGCTGCCGGTCCAGCGCCGCGACCAGCTTGCCACCGTACACATCCTCCAGCGACACCACCGGGATATCCAGATCAGCCATCAGCACGTCGCGCGCTGACGACGTGAGCGAAGCGCGGCGCACCGGCTGTACCGTGCCGCGCATGACGAAATTGACTTCGACCTTGACCTGGATCGCCCCGCGGCGCACCAGTAATTTGGTCTCCCCTGCTACTGTTGTCGGCGCATACGTCTGGAACCCGCGTATCTTCAAACGCTCGGCGGCTTGCTGGACAGCCTCGTTGATGCGCGCCAGTGCCTCGTCGCGCGGCAGCGTATGGTCGGGAAAAACCAAATCGAGATCAACCGACAGGCGAGGCATGTCGCGCACGAACAGGTTGATCGCCGTGCCGCCCTTCAGCGCAAAGGTGTCGTCCACAAACACCTGCGGCGCCACCTGCGTCAGTAGGCGCGCGGTATCCAGATAAGTCTGGTTCATGGCTTGAGCACCAACAGCCCATCCACCGATCGTGACACCCATGGCCGGTCGCTGCCCGTGGGCAAGGTGGCCGGATCGAGCTTGTCCATCCAAGGCAACGACGCCTCGCGGCCGAGCTGCAGGCACAGCCGCACGGTCTTGACGCTCGTGCAGTGTTGAAGAAGCTCTCGCAGCACATCGGCGCGCAGGCTGTACGCGCTTTCGACGAGTTCGCGAGCTTCCTGCAAGGGCTGGCGCACGCCGACTTCGCTCAACAGCTCGAGTAATGCGCGCTCCGGCGCCGACACTTGTGGCGCTTCGCCGCGCTGCTCGAACGCGCCGACGTGCAGCAAAGCACCCGGCTGCTCGTCGAACAGCCGCTTGCGGTGGTACTCGG
>JAQUAU010000062.1:3968-4672 GCA_028687085.1 Minisyncoccota bacterium
GGGGTTCCGTGAACCATTCAGGCAGCCGCGCTGCCTTCCAGCCATACAGATGCAGCACAGGTTGCTGCGGCACGTACTGGCGCACGCCGTACCAGTCCAGCGCCGACTTGCCGCCGACATGCAGCCCCTCGAGCCTGCGCTGCAACATCAACAGGCTGGGATGCAGAGCCAAGGGATCGTTCGGGCGGCTGAACACCCCGCGGGCAAGGCGCGTGAGCCACGCTGCCCGGACATAGTGGACTGCCAGGTCGGCAGAGATGCCCAGACCCGCCAAGTCCTCCGAGGTCAGCGGCGTTCCCGGTGTCAGCCGGGTGTAGAGGAGCTTTAACTTGCTTGGATTCGTCGTAGCCATGCGACGCTTTTTACAGCTTTTCCAAATATTGGTCAATTTGATCTTGAACCAATTACCTTAGTCTGGCTACGACACTGCTGCACTCTTCAAACCGACCCTTCAGTACCACCGCGCCTGGAGACCACAACCGTCCGTCCAGGGTCTTACCAACTGCCAATACGCCAGCCCTCCCGGATTGCCTACCGCGAGAGAGCGGTTTTGCCCCTCTGCGGGCCGCAAGTACATGTGATCCGGTTGTCCTTCTCGACTCTTAACGAACACTACCCCGGCTTCTTACCATAATCAACGATTGCAGATCGGCCTTGCGTAAGGCTTTTCCATAAGGCCGAGCTTCTCTCGCTCAATCGACATG
>JAQUAU010000063.1 GCA_028687085.1 Minisyncoccota bacterium
GATTTTTATCTGCAGAAAAGAAATCCAGGAAACAAAATATTGGATTGAACTCTTAGCTGAGGCAAATCAAAGCAGTAGAGATGATTTGAAAAGTCTTTGGAAGGAATCTCAAGAATTGACACTTATTTTTAATAAAATTTCCAGCTCTCTCAAAGAAACAGTAAAGAATTAAGGTATTGAAAATTGTTTAGAAATTGAAAATGAGAAATTATTTCCGTGGTATCATAAATAAAGTAAGTGAGAAATAAGTTTTATCTGTATGCAAAAAATTGAATCATTGAAATATTGTTTGAAAATTAGAAATTAGAAATTGAAAATTATTCCCATGTTTCATCTCTCTCCCAAAACCCTTCTCCTCACCCTCGCACTCCTCGCAGTGCCTGTCTTCGCATACCTCTTCTGGCAGATGTCTCTTCCAGAGACCCTCACGAGTACGATAACAAAATATGATCAAGTAGGAGAACAAGTGAAGCGAGATATCGCTACCATCCCAGCCCTCCCCATCACAGAAAAAGACGGCAAATACCAGATAAGAGATACCGAACAAAACGGTATTGTCATCGAATATCCGAATAGAGCAGAAAAGAACGAAGAAAACCCACAAACAGAACTTCAATCTCCAGAGAAGAAGCCCACGCTCACCCTCGATTTCCCCAAAAACTATTCAGAACCAATCGAGGTAAAACTCGATAACGAAAGAACCATCAGTATCACCGACCTCTCTGGTAAGGATGACTATACCGTATCCACCCTCGCATCAGAAACAACGAATGACACCATACAAGAAGGACTACCAAATACCAATCTCTGGCAGAAGATTCGTACTTTCGGAAACAATACCAAGAAGCTCTTCGATACCACGAGAGAAAGTACCTCACTTCGATACGTGAGTCGTGATGGACGCAAATCTCTTCTCTATACCTTTGCCAAAGATCAAGCCACGGGAGAGAAGAAACTGAAGCACTGGACCATCTACGAACGTGGTACGGGTATTGAAGAAGAACAATACAAAATTGCCAATGCAAAAGTGAAAGTAAACGATGAAGGCATTGCTGAAGTCTATTACTTCGGTACTCAGGAAACACAAAACGAACAAGTGAAATCTGAAGTAGGAGATGACCTCATGGCACGTGCTCAGAGAACACTTGCGAAAGAAATGGGAAATGATATCCTCTCAGGTAATCATACTCCTGACTTCATCATCCCTGCTCCGTACTATATTGATAAAGAAGGCAAGACCCACGAAGCAGAGTGGCAGTGGAACGAAGAAAAACAGACTCTTTCTGTGAAATTCACCGCAGACAGAAATGCCTATCCACTCGCTCTCGATCCGACGCTGTCATTCACCGCTCCCGGTCAATCGAATTCAGGAAGTGTGATCACAGGGGAAGCAAATAGTAGTTTCGGAAATGCTATGACAACAGGAGACTTCAACTCCGATGGGAAGATGGATCTCGCAGTGGGGGCAAGCGGGTATGATTCGGGTACCGGTCGAGTGTATCTTTTTTATGGTAGTTCGATAGCAACAGGGAATGCTTCTGGTGCTGATGCGATTATTACTGGTGAAACCACCAGTAACTATTTTGGAATATCTCTTACATCAGGTGATTTCAATGCCGATGGACAGACCGATCTTGCTATTGGAGCATATTTTTATATTTCTTCTACTGGCCGAGTCTATATTTTCTACAACGACGGTACCATTCCTACTACCGCCGCTACGGCTGATGCGATTATTACTGGTGAAACCACCAGTAACTATTTTGGAATATCTCTTACATCAGGTGATTGGAATAGTGATGGCAAGATTGATCTCGCTGTCGGAGCTACTGGCTATTCGACCAATACTGGCCGTGTCTATATTTTCTACAATGGTTCCATCATTACCGAGAATGCTAGTGGAGCTGATGTGATCATCACCGGCGAGACCACAAGTAATTATTTTGGTTCTGATTTTACGATAGGAGATCTCAACAGTGACGGTAAAGTAGATTTGGTTGTCGGAGCGTATGGCTATTCGACAAATACTGGCCGTGTCTATATTTTCTACAATGGTTCTATCATCACCGAGAATGCCAGTGGAGCCGATGTCATCATCACTGGTGAGAATACTCAGGATTATTTCGGAGATGCTCTGACTGCTGGCGATTTCAATGCTGATGGCACGATAGATCTTGCGGTAGGGGCCTGGGATTGGGATAACGCCTGGGGGAAGGGGCGTGTCTATATCTTCTATAATGACGGATCATATCCATCATTAGCAGCTTCTGCTGATGTAGTGATTTCCGAGAGTGTTGCCTATGTAGGTTTCGGCAGAACGCTCGCTTCGGGTGACTTCAACAGTGACGGCAAAACTGATCTTGCTGTAGGAGAGCTCAGTTATTCATCTGCTACCGGTCGAGTCTATATTTTCTACAATGGTTCTATCATTACCGAGAGTGCCAGTGGAGCCGATGTAATTATTACGGGAGAGACTACAAGTAATAATTTTGGTAGATCTCTCGCTGTCGGTGACTGGAACACTGATGGCAAGACTGATCTCTCTGTCGGTGCCAATGGTTATGCATCGAGCACAGGCCGAGTCTACGTCTTCTACTCTCAGAATGGACAGATCAATACCAATCAGAATATCTCTGGTACAGTGAGTGGAGATCAGTTCGGAAGTGCGATGGTCTCGGGGGATTTCAATGCCGATGGCCGTTCCGATCTGGCTGTCAGCGCGTATGGCTATTCGACGAATACTGGTCGTGTCTATGTTTTCTACAACACGGGTATCTATAGAACGACGACATCTGCCAGTGCTGATGTGATCATTACTGGTGAAGCTATTAGTAATTATTTTGGTTCTGATTTTACAGCAGGAGACCTCAATAATGACGGAAAAGTGGATTTGGTTGTCGGTGCCTATGGCTATTCGACCAATACCGGTCGTGTCTATATTTTCTACAATGGTTCCATTATTACCGAGAATGCGAGCGGAGCCGATGTGATTATCACTGGTGAAACAGTAGGGGACTATTTCGGTAGTTCAATGGTCACTGGGGACTTCAATGCTGATGGCAAGGGAGACATCACTATTGGTGCAGAATACTACGGCACACTTCTTGGACGAGCCTATATTTTCTATGCTGATGGAACGAATGATTTTGGTGTAGTAGCTTGTTTTGGTTCGGCACCGACCGTCTGTGCTTCTGCGAATGCTGATGCAATAATCACTGGTACTAATGGACTCAATTATACCTACTATAGATATTTTACGAGAGGATTAGCGGCCGGCGACTTCAATAGCGATGGCAAGACAGATCTGACCATAGGTTCTCATAATAATGTTGGCGGTTGGGGCAATGTACAAATTTTCTACAATGATGGCTCATATCCAACTTTTGCTGATAGTGCTGATGTCACTATTGCCAATGGAGTAGGTTTTCCCTTTGGCACCAACATAGTAGCCGGTGACTTTAACGCTGACGGCCGAATGGATATAGCGACCAATAATTTGGGTTATTCACAGATCTATATTTTTTACAACGATGGCACTTACCCTGCTTTTGCTGATAATGCTGACGTTATCATAACCAGTGCAGTTGGGAATGAGCTTGTCTCCGGCGACTTCAATGCTGATGGACGCACTGACTTGGCAGTGAGCAATACTTCAACATCAACGAATACTGGAAGCGTCTATATCTTCTACAACGATGGTACTCTTCCGACGACCGCTGCGACTGCCGACGTGATTATTACCGGGGAAACGACGAACAACTATTTTGGTATTGCGATGACTGCAGGGGATATGAATAGCGATGGCAAAACAGATCTCATTATTGGAGCCTATGGCTATTCGACGAATACCGGTCGTGTCTATTTCTATCAGACAGAGGAGAATTATTCATGGAAGATACACTCTCTCCCGCCTGGACAATCCCTCCGTACTGGTGTCTCCGGTACTGGTCAGGAAATGCAGATCAGCGGTGAGTCTAGTAGCTCATTCGGTTCTGCTTTCGCCTCAGGCGATTTCAATGCCGATGGAAAAATAGATCTCGCTGTCGGTGCTTCTGGGTATAATTCCGATCAGGGTCGTGTTTATCTTTTTTATAATACCGGATCTCTCTCTACTTCTGCTACGAATGCCGATGTCGTGATTACTGGTGCTAATGGTAGTCGTTTTGGGTCTTCATTGGCCGCGGGGGATCTTGATTCTGATGGGAAAACAGACATTATTGTTGGATGTGTTAATAATATATATATATTCTACAATGATGGTTCATATCCAATTACTGCTACTACAGCCGATGTCGCTATCACGGGCGGAACTAACTTTGGTGCGTATGGTCTTATTGTTGGCGACTTCAATGCTGATGGTAAAGCCGACGTCGCCGCTGGCGATGACGCCTATTCTACCTATACGGGTGCTTTCTATATTTTTTATAACGATGGATCTATCCCGACTACTATTGCTAGCGCTGATGTAACCATTACTGGTGCGACCAATACGTATTTTGGGCGTCATGCTACGGCAGGCGACTTCAATGCTGATGGGAAGACAGATATCGCTATTGGGACGTTTAATTCTTGGGTATATATTTTTCACAATGATGGTGCATATCCGGCTACTTATACCACAGCTGACATTACTATTACAGGAT
>JAQUAU010000064.1 GCA_028687085.1 Minisyncoccota bacterium
CCTCATGTAGGGTAGGCATTGGCTCCGAATGAGTCGGTGTATGCCTACATACAACGGCGATGTGAGAAAACATAACACACATTCTGGAGTATTGTATACTTCTCGCATGGAAGGACTCCAGCATTACGAGAAAACGGAGCGGCCCTGGGGCAACTTCGAGCGCTTCACGCTGAACGAAAAGACGACGGTGAAGATTATTACCGTGAACGAGGGAGAATCGATCAGCCTGCAGACCCACGAACACCGCGACGAATTTTGGCGCGTGATCAAGGGCTCGGGCATCGTGCATATCAACGGCAAAGATGCTGAAGCTCACGAGGGAGACGCGTTTTTCGGCACTCGAGGACACGAACATCGGATCACTGGCGGTCCTGGTGGATTCGTCTGTCTCGAGATAGCCTTTGGCGACTTCGACGAGGGCGACATCAAACGCCTCGAAGACCGGTACGGCCGGGCATAAAACGCACAACACGCCAGAGGGGCGTGTGTTACTGAGTGCGCGGCTGATGGGTGATGATCCCACGACCTCTCGCGTGACAGGCGAGTGCTCTACCGTTGAGCTACAGCCGCAATATTTGTCAAGTCCCCCTTTCGCATTTTTATGAATTCTTGAAACTTCCTTCTCTTTCTTTCGAGGTAGATATACCCCTTTGTTGGGGTCACCTGATTATACATAAAATCGCTGAGTTTCAAAGAATTATTGATGCTATAGGTGAGTCGATAATAATTCCCCATTCCTTTTGAAAGAACTCCTTTACCTATTCCAAACGCTTCCAGCTGCTCTCGCAAGGCGAGTAAAAACTCATGCGAACACGAGGTAAACACTGTCTGGATAGCAAATAATTTTGATTTTCTTTCTTTATGTATATACCCCGTCCACACATTTCCATCTCCATCGAAATATCCTCTGACGAAATGTGAAAGATATTTCTTTGGGACATGTGGAATGGCGAGACTTTTCGTCTTATTGGGTGAAAACCCTAATGCTTGGAGATCAGCACACATCACTTTGTTTCCTATTTGCAAGCGGTAAATTATTTTTTCGTTTCCCCTTCTAATTCTCACACTTATCTTGTGGTCAGACTGGATAGCCTTCTTTATCCTTTCAAGGATAATTCTATCGGTTATCTGTATGTTCCAGTAACGAGCGCCGCTACTATTGAGCGTCATATAGCCATCTGCAGCAAAGAATCCAAGTACATACGCCATCTCGGGCGACCATTTTTTGAAGAAATCTTTATTTACTGCACGGTGCATAGCCATATCTACATAATACTTTGTGACAGTGCATTATACTAACCAATTTATCCACTGAAACACGTTCCCGGTAGCCGAGCGTTGTCTGAAAGGGTCGTTTTTGTTACTGTTCAAACATTGCTGGCATATGTAGGCATATGCCAGCTCGTTCGGAGAACATGCCTACACGAGGACGCATAGTCATGTTTCCTCGCTTCGCTGGCATAGCTCAGGTAGTTAGAGCATGGCATTCATAAAGCCAAGGTCGAAGGTGCAAGTCCTTCTGCCAGCACAAAATAAGCGTTCTAATCCGCCCGAAGGAAACCGCCGGCCTGGATCTCCCAAAGCTTCTTGTAGAGATTGCTCTCGTGCGAGAGGAGCTCCTCGTGCGTGCCGGTGAGAACGACCGTGCCCTTCTCGATTACGATGAGCCGATCCATATGCATCACGGTCGAGAGTCGGTGCGCAATCGCGATGACCGTCTTGCCCTCCATGAGCCGCAGAAGCGCGTCCTGGATGAGCCGTTCACTCTCTGAGTCGAGACTCGAGGTCGCTTCATCGAGCACCAGTATGGGCGCATCCTTGAGGATCGCGCGGGCGATGGCGACTCGCTGGCGCTCGCCGCCCGAGAGCTTCACGCCGCGCTCGCCGACCATCGTCTCGTATCCTTCGGGATACTGGCTGATGAACTCGTGACAGTGCGCCTGCTTGGCCGCCTCGACCACCTCGTCGTCAGTCGCCTCTTGGCGGCCGTAGCGAATATTCTCGAGGAGTGTGCGATGAAAGAGCATCGGGTCCTGCGGGACAAAGGCTATGGCTCTCCGCAGGCTCTCCTGCGTCACCTCACTGACATCCTGGCCGTCGATGCGTATCGCACCCTTGGTGAGGTCGTAGAGGCGGATAAGGAGCTTGGCGAGGGTCGTCTTGCCGGCGCCCGAGGAGCCGACGAGCGCCACCTTCTCGTGCGGCCGCACCGCGAGATCGAAGCCGTCGAGCACTGCATGACCATCGTGATACTCAAAGCGCAGCTGATCGAAGGCTATCGCACCGTTTGGCACTCGGAGCTCCTTCGCACCAGCGATATCCTGCACCTCGTGCGGCAACTCCATAATGTCGAGCATCTCGGTCGCCTCAGAGAACGCATCATGGAGTTGGCGCATATTGCGGCCGATGCCCCACACCTGATCCAAGAGGCCGATGATATAAATCTGCACCAAGACGAAGTCGCCGATGGTGAGGAGACCTTTCTGCCAAAGAAGCGCAGTACCACCGAGGATAGCGATCTCGATAAAGAGTGCAAAGAGCCCTTGGATGCCGAATATCAGTGCATATCCGTCCATCGCTCGTCGCGTCGCATCGCGCCACTCCACGGTTACTTTAGAGAAATACGAGCGCTCATACGGCACAGCGGCAAACGAGGTGATGGTGGAGTGATTCAAAACCGCATCAGAAAGCGTTCCCGTCATACGGCTATCCTCCTCGGTTCGTTTCGTTCGCAAGGGCTGAAGCCACATCACCATCTTGTATTGCACATAGATAAAGAGCGCGGTCAGCACGAAGAGGCCGGTGCCGAGCCACACGCTACGCAGCGACAAGACCGTCACCACGCCCGCGAGAAAGAGGAGCGACGGAAAGAGATTCATAATAATGTTGTCGAACACCGATTCAAAGGAACGCGCGAATCGCGTCACGCGGCGGGTCAAGGTGCCGGTGAAGTTCGAGATGAAGAATTCGTGCGAATGCCCCATGAGATATGAAAATGCCTTATCATAGAGGTCGGCCATCGTGCGCGCCTCGAGACGCCCGATTGTGAGCATTCGCGTGCGCTGTCCCAGCCACCCGATAAAATGAGCGAGTGCATAGGCTCCCAGTATCCACGCGATAGTTGTGAGAACGTCCGGCGCAGCAGTGCCCCCGGCAAGCACGTTCACGAATTTCTTCAGATAGAGAGGCGCCACAATTGCCGCCCCCACAATGGTTATGGTGGCCGCGATGACAGCGCTTAAGAGCCACGGATACGTGAGAGCTGCAGAACCATAGGTACGGAGCACCGCGCCAACGCGCGCGGGCTTTTTTGTTTCGACTTGCATGTAGTTATAGTAGCACTACGCTGTTATTGGCCGTGCCCTTCATAGCTTTATGCGACGGAGGGAAATTCGACCGTGAACGTTGAACCTTTTCCTGTCCCGAGAGACTCGGCGCGCACCGTGCCGCCGTGCGCTCCGATGATACTTTTTGCGATATAGAGACCATAGCCGGTCGAATGGACGTTGGTCCTGATTGAGTCCTTGCCGTGGCCGCCTTCGGTGAAGAGGCGCTTCTTGTCTTCGTCATTTATGCCGATACCCGAGTCTTGTATCGCGAGCACATATCTCTCATGTTCTTTTTTCAGAGAGACGGCAACGGTACCAGCGGGGGTGTAGTTGATCGCATTGTCGATCAGATTGCGCAAGACATGGTCGCGTATCTGCTCCCGGTCTCCCGTCATCTGATACGAACCTTCGTCAGCGATAAACGTGAGCGAGAGCCCTTTCTGCTTCGCGGCCGCCTGTTCCTTCTCGACTGCCTCGGCCACGAGCGCCTTCAGATCGAAGGGCGCCTTCGTATAGGTCACGGTGCCCTTCTTCAGGTTCGCAGCCTTGAGAATAGCCGCGACCGAGGCCGACCCTCCGCGCGTCTCGACAAGCGCGCGTTCGACGAGCGGCATGAGCTCTTGCGGCAGCTGGCCGAAGTCGCCTTCAGAGAGTGCCGCGAACGTGCCCTCGGCCTTGGTCAGAAATCCTTTCACCTCGTGCCCGATGAAGTGAATCAGCGTCTCCTGCCGCTCGTTGGTCACCTGAAGCTCTTCGGTGAGCTTCTTAAGGCTGAGCGTATCCTGCACGATGCGGATGCTCCCGATGAGCACGATGAGAAACGCCGTGACGTTGATAACAACCTCACTTGCCTGCGTCGAATACAAGATATTTGCGAATGTAAAGACTGTCACCATAAAGCCAAGGAACGCTGTTGTGACGACTTTTAGATTGAAGAGGTGGTGACGATAAATAGCGTAGGACGTCATCACAACGAACGGGAGCAGGAAAATCGCACCGAGCGGTATGAATCTAGGATTGTTGAACGTCGCCGGGATGAAGAAATTAAAGGTGAGGAGCAGTATAAACGTCAGTACCATCCCAGAGAGCATCAGGGAGTACGGTCGTCGCTGGTCCCTCGGCGCCTTTATCGTCTTGCGGACCAACTTCCAAATGACTGAAATGATGAGGAGGAACACCAGTGCTCCAAATAATGGGATGGCGGGACCATTCTGTACTCCGCCGATTGCTCCACCGGAACC
>JAQUAU010000065.1 GCA_028687085.1 Minisyncoccota bacterium
GTCCAGCACCAAGGTCTGGCCATCCTTCATGGCGTGGATACGAGGCAAAATATCAATGGGAATCTGTTCTGCCGCGCGGGCACTGCCATTAACGGCAAACTCCACGTTGCGCGCCTTGAGCCAGGTTGAGATATCGGACATCGTGTGCCCCTGTACAACTTGTTCATTGACGGACGCAAGCAGATCGGCCCGGGCCGTGAAGGTGATTTCCTGAAAGTTATATACGCGGCGCTCCGAAAACAGCTCGGGATGGGCGTTGTAGTAGGCATTGATGTCTCGCGCCGTTGGCTTCATCTGCGCGGACATCTGTTGCTCGATATAGGCACGGGCGAGAATTTCGATGCGCGCGGCTTCAATCGCCGAAACCACTGCAGGAGTGCGGTCGAGCTTGTTTTTAATGGCCTGCTGCATGGCGAGCTGGCGATCAACCAGCTTGCGAAGGATTTCGCGCTTGATGCTATCGGCGTTGCCGGGGCTGATGTCGGGTATCTTGCCGAGGACGTCGTTGATTTGATGAACGGTTATTTCGTCAGAGTTGACCTTGGCAGCGACCTGGGTGGCGGCCTTTTTTCCGTCGCCCCTGCCGCAGCCAATCAGCCCAACAACAACAGCGAGCACAATTAACGGAAGGAGTCGCGAAGTAGGCAATTTACAGTGGGTCATGTTGTACGGAATCCCGGAGGACGGTACTACTAAAAAATCACGGATAAAACTTCAACATTACACCTTCACCATCATGAAAAATGCGAGGGCAATGCCCTCGCATTTTCTGCGCGCCATGGTTCAGACTCGGCTGCGGCGACGGACCATGACCCCCAGCAAACCAAGACCGGTCAGCATCATGGCCAATTCGCCAGGTTCTGGAACAGGGTTAATCGAAAGAATGCCTGCATAAGATCCGCCGAGCTGTTTCCCTCCTGTACCCGTAACCTTATAGTAGTAGTTACCAGCCGTAAGCGGTGCCACTAGTTGGCCATTGGAATCCAGACTCATGTTTATGATCGAACCTGTATCTGCGTTCCAAAGACTGGTGGTGAAGTTATTGATGTCGGAAATAACTTTAATCTTGCCACTGTTACCAGCAGTGCCAACAGTGGAGACAACCCACGAAGCGGCAGTGGAATTGGCACTGGAACCGAGTGAAAACGTCCACTGATCGACGAAGTTCCCCTTGATTCCACTTCGCCCAATTTCAAACGTCGTGGAGCCTGTCACTGTACCCAGAGCAAAAGGGTCGGCGACGGCAGATGCCGGACCAGCGGCAATAAAGCCTAGGGTTAAAAGTGTTGCCAGCAGAAATTCACGAAGTGTCATTTTAACCTCTCAGGTAATTTCACTTTGCCAGCCTCATTCATTGGCAGGATCAGGCCCAGAGAGGATTATAAGCCAAGTCGCAGGCATTCAAAATGCAAACTGTGCCGCGAGCATGGCCGTAGTATCTTCAAAGTCGAGACTGGCGGAGGTTGACCGACGCTGGTCGTGCTGCATAGACGCACCAAACAACAGGGCGCGTGTGGGCGCCCATTCGAAGCCGAGTTGCGCACTGCGTTGCCGATCCATGCGGCTGCCTGTAGCCAGGCCTGGATTGCCAAGGTAGTCCTTCACAATGCGATCGAGTTTGAATTTGACCTGTATTTTTTTCGACACCTGCCACGAGGGCGCAACGCTCAGGCTATCGGTAACGGTGTAACTGATGTTCGCTGCCTGATATGTACCATAGTCACGCGCAGCAGAAACGAGCAAGCGGGTTTTCCCTGTAGGTGACCAAAGGTAATCACATTTGCCCGCCGTGCCATGAAAATCGCGGGCGCTAAAGTGGCTGTTTCGTCGGTCGAGTTGCGTAACTCGCCCCTGTAGTTGCGAGCGCCGGGTAATGCTCCAGCGCCAGAGCAGTTCGTGGTCTACTTGGCGGAAATCGGTTTCGGACAGCGTGTCCACGACGAGCGTTGCATTGGGGTACTTGCCGCGGCCATGGCGATTCTGGTAGGCGATGTAGTCACCATCGGCGGCGACATAGCGCAAACCGAACTGATCGCCGCGAAAATCACGATCGCCTCCTTGCAGAAAGACGATGTCATTGGTGGCCAGGTCACGAAAGCCGCCTGCCGTAACATGCCAACCGCCGGATATCCAGTAATCGAGATCGGCACTGTTGTTGGTGGCAGTCTTGAGGTTGCGCGCGCCAATATTGGTGTAATCAACAAAACTGTTGAGCGACTGCTGCCGCTTGCTGGAAATTTTTCCCGTCAGCCGAGGGGTCAGCGCCCAGTTCCAGCGCATCGTTCCACTACGAGTGGAGTGGTTGAGAAAACGGTAGGTGCCAAAGCGGTAATTGGCAAAACTGGCGTCTGCGTGAAACTGTTGCAACGAATAGGACTTGTCGAGGCTAAGGCCAATCGAGTCAATGGCAATACTGTCGGAACGTCTGGAGTTACCAAACTGATCCGAGGGATCAATCCCTGCCGGCAAACGAAACAGGTTGTTATCGGTAATCAGCGTTCTGGACAGCCTGAGGTTGAGTGTATCGGCGCCGTCGGCATGCGCAACCCCGGCTAAATTGAGAAGAGCAACCACAACCAGGAGGAATAGGCGCGAGGCCGCCAAGTTTTGTGCCGTGCTTGACGTCAATAATTCCGTGTCGCGTAACACGTCAGAAAAATGTAGTTGGCGCAACATGAGGTTGAAAGACGTTGCTGGTATCGCATAACCGGCGAACGAGAATCTTCATAAGTACCAGCATGAGCCTATTGTAGCTGAGGATGGGATGCTTTCTAATTCAGCGTGTTATTGGAGTTTGGTAAAATCAACACAGTGAATCGCATACAGGCCGTGACCAAAATAGTGGTACCAAGCGTGCTATACACACTCTCTGATACCTCTGCTGTTATTACTCAATGCTAACCGGCCCCTTCCCATCACTTAGTCGCACCGCTGAAACTACCGGGTCTGCATCGCCACGCTCGATATTTGGCACACCCATAAAACGCGACAGTCTGCTCGGCATCGTTGAACTCTCGCTGGATTCGGCCACAATCATTGGTACCCTGTTCTGCTTGGCCATATATTGGGAAGGTGCCGTACTTCCACCCTACTATGTTCTCGCTTTGCTTCTCTTTACATTGACGTTCCCGGGCGGTTCCCGCCTGAATCAAAGCATTTTGGAAGTTTTTCGCGACCTGCTGATCAGTTGGCTGCTGGTTGCGGGGCTGTTCTGGCTGTTCGGCATACCGAGCAAACTGGCGGATCATTTCGACCGCAACGTGATACTGCACTGGCTGTGGCTCGCGCCGACAATCCAGCTTGGCGCACATGGCGCGCTACGTGCAGCAACGCCTTATCTCCTCGCGATGCACGGCGAGGTAAAACAAGGGATCATCGTTGGCATAAATGATCAAGGCTTGGCCATGGCGCAACAAATCCACGCCGACCCCTATTGCGGAACAACGGTGCTGGGGTTTTTCGATGACCGCAAGAATGACCGCCTGACTGGCAAACATGACTTCAAGATTCTTGGCAGAGTAACCGAGTTGCCTGCCTATGTCCGCAATCATCGTATCGATGTTATTTACCTGTCTCTGCCAATGGCAAGACAGCCACGTATTCTTGATTTGCTCGACGCGCTGCGTGATACAACAGCATCGATTTATTTTATTCCTGACATTTTTGTCACCGACCTGATACAGGGCCGGATGGATGTCATCGGCAATATGCCTGTGGTTGCCATCTGTGAAACACCCTTTACAGGCATCAACGGCATAATCAAGGCGAGTGCCGATTTTCTGCTGGCGTTATTGATTCTGCTACTGATTTCCCCTCTGTTGTTAATCATCGCCATCGGGGTAAGGCTGACATCGCCCGGCCCGGTTATTTTCAAGCAGCACCGCTATGGTCTGGACGGAGAAGAAATTCGCGTCTACAAATTCCGCACCATGACCGTTTGCGAGAACGGCGAGCATATCCGGCAGGCACAGAAAGATGATCAGCGCATCACGCCACTGGGTAGATTTTTGAGAAAGACATCGTTCGACGAACTACCGCAGTTCTTCAATGTGCTACAGGGACGCATGAGCATCGTCGGCCCACGCCCGCACGCGGTAGCCCACAACGAGTTGTACCGAAAGCTGATCAAGGGTTATATGGTGCGGCATAAGGTCAAACCGGGCATCACCGGATGGGCGCAGGTGAATGGACTGCGTGGAGAAACTGAAACTCTTGAAAAAATGAAGGCCCGAATTGACTTTGATCTTGACTACCTGCGCAACTGGACACCAATGCTCGACATCAAGATCATCATCAAGACCATTGGCTTGCTCTTGAAGGATCAGCACGCCCATTGAGTCGTTGCACTAAGCGTCCAACCCAATCCCATGTATCGATACGCTGCCTAGTCCGCTGTACCAGATACCTTGAGTGACGCAACTTGCTTCTGGCGGGCCATCACTCACATGGGGTCGGCGAGCATTCTGTTGCCGATTCCCATGATCGTGGCGGCTGGGTTGTGGCGGTCCAGGCAGATGGCCGCTCTGCGTGGCTGGCAGGTGACATTGGCCACAATTGTCATGGTT
>JAQUAU010000066.1 GCA_028687085.1 Minisyncoccota bacterium
CTTCCTGAAAAGCATTCAGGTCGCCAGAGGGAACAAACTTTACCTTAATACCTAAACGCGGGAAGGTATAATGAAAAAGGTTATATGTCCCACCGTATAAATTATCCGCGGAAACGATCTCATCCCCGGCCTGGGCTATATTAAGAAGGGCGAGCGTGATCGCGGATTGCCCGCTTGATACCGCTAACGCTCCCGCTCCCCCCTCAAGTAACGCTACCCTTTTCTCAAGGACATCATTGGTCGGATTCATCAGGCGGGTATAGATGTTGCCGAATTCCTTCAGGCCGAAAAGATTAGCCGCGTGCTCCGTGCTCTTAAACTGATACGAGGTTGTCTGATAAATGGGAACAGCGCGAGACCCGGTTGTAGGATCAGCCTCCTGGCCCCCATGCAAAGCGAGTGTTTCTATTTTTAATTTACAATCGATCTTACTCATCCTGTTACTCCTTTCTTTTGGTTTTCGTCGAGCGACATTAACCACGGTTATTTTCTAAATACCGCCTCCTCCCTCGATTTTCCAAACATCATCAAAACGTTGTTTCCTGGCTATTTCGATCTGTGTTATCTTTTCATTGTGGACTGTAATTATTACGGTGCCGTAGGATAGTCCTTCGACAGCATCCCTGATATCTTTTATAATGGAATCGTTTACTATATTTCTTGAATTTTGCTTAGCGCTCATTTATTATTCCTCCTCTGGTAATAAAAAACCCACTCACCGTTTTTTATTCCTTTAGGTAGTGGGTTGTCCCGCCCTACAAATTAACCTATAACGATGGTTACATAGGCGGACCTCCTCTACCCCGGAGGCTGCAAAGGCCCAAGCAACACATCATCATATTCAGATCTTTAATATAAATAACCATTGTAATTATTCCTCTTAAATAGAATACACCAGTACTCGCTGCTGTCTAGTAACCTGTGAAACCAACTCTTCGAAAGTTGTGTTATCGATTATATCTGAAGTCGCCCGAGAAACCTTCTGCCAGAGCTTCTTGAACACGCATTTATTTAAATCCTGGCAATTGGAGTACCCTTTCATAACGCAGGAAATCGGCTCTGTCGGGCCGTCAATGAATCTTATCACTTCCCCTACGATGATCTTAGCCGGCGGCCTGGATAACAGATAGCCACCGATATTACCGCGCCTGCTCTCTACGAAACCGCCCTTCTTCAATTCCAGAAGGACCTGCTCTAAAAACTTCATCGGCGCGTCTATGCGCTTAGCCATATCATTAGCCGTAGTCAATCCCCGGTCATAATGCAACGCTAGATCTAAAATCGCTTTCAACGCGTAATCGCCTCTATAGGTAACCCTCATAATATCCCCCTAACTATATAATTCCTATTGATATAGTAGAGTATATAGTAAAATAAAAAATTGTCAAGTATATTTTTAAGAATTTTTTTAGGGCTCTATTTCTTCAGTTTGTTAATGATATAGATGCGCAGCGGGCACTTACAAAAATAGGACCCCAGGCGTAATGAGAAGGGACACTGCCTGGGATCTTTTCTAAACATTTGAAGAACAGCTCCTGCCCCGTATCCTCTACTTTACAGATCTTTTTAAATCCTGATTTGTAGCATCTGAAGTTCTTCGGGCATCTAAAGGAACTGATGATATATTCTATTTCTTTTTTATTGAATTCGTCCATTTTTTAGAACCACGTATTTAAAGCGCGGCCATTTCTTTTTGTAAGGCAACCCCTTCTTTCCGGAGGAATTGTTTTGATATCTCCTGCGCGGCCTTCCTCCCTGAAAAAAGCATACCCGCGAAAGTAGGGCCCATGCGCGGTATGCCAAAGATTGTGGACACTGCCATTCCGCTGGCATAGAAGCCGGGATAAACCTCTCCTGTCTTCTCCACAACAAGGTCCTCGGAAACATTGACATCCATGGGGCCGTAGGTTTGTAATTTCAACAAGCCTCTTTTCTCAAGGCTCTTGGCTACCCAGGCATCATGGCCGGTGGCATCGATTACGACTTTTGATTCTAATGCAATTGGATCCACGCAAGTGATCTGTCTGGGTAAGGCCGAAACCGGCGACCAGTTGATCACTACCCCTTCCACCCTATTATTGCGCAATACCAGATCATCAAACTTTGTCAGGTTAAGTATTTTTGCTCCTGAATCACAAGCAGCAGAAATAAGTTTTGAGCAGGCACTCGGCCCATCCGTGACAAATAACCCTCCTTCTATCTCCTTGTGAGGTATTTTTAACTCATTAAGTATTTTATCTGCCGGGGCCCTGAAAGTCAACGTGTTCATAAAATAACCGCCGACCCAGAAACCACCTCCTATATAATTATTGCTTTCAATTATTAAGGTCTTAAAACCCGCGTTGGCTAGATCACGCGCTGCCATAAGACCGCTGGGCCCTGCGCCTACGATTATCACATCCGAAACAATATACTCATTAAACCATTTATAGAACTCGCCGACAATTGCCCGGCTGATCTGAGATTCTGAAATTTTGGCGAACATTTATCCTCCTTATGTGGACAGTCTGTTTTTTTATGCCACTACAGCTTACGCTCAATAAAAAAACCCTTATGCCACCGCATAAGGGTTACAGAAATCTAGGCCTCCTTTCCCTCCGCTGGCATTATCCAGATCAGGTTATCAGGGTAATCCGCTCTGCGCCCGTAAGGCGCGTGCGAAACTCTCAGGCCGCATCTACGACCTCCCCGTTCTCCATCTTCAGATATTATTAAAACACAGAATAAACTTTTGTCAAGTGGCAATTCCGGTGTAAAGAGCCTATACCCTTATTCTGCCTATCTTATAACCAGCCTTGCCAGAAGATATGATGTGGTGGACTCCGCCCCCTGGTTGAGATTGATATTCCTCTCCCCCAGGCCGTCATAACATCCCCCGGTGACCCTGTCATAGACAACCTGCTTGAGGCTGTTATCGCCTAAAAACCAGTTGAAGGCTTCATGCGTAAGCTTTTTATAATGCTCCTTGCCGGTCACCGCCTGCGCTGTGGCCAGGGCGCAGACCATCGCCGCGACATCCTCGGGCTGCTGGTCAAAATAACGGCGCTCTCCGACCTTATGATGCCAGCCATCCTGGCCTATCGGCATATATGTGCCATTAAGAAAAGTCTTACTTATCAGAAACTCCAGGGTCTTGATCCCCATATCCAGGTATTCGCTATTACCGGTATGCTCATGCCCCAGAAGAAGCGCCTCCGGCAGGACAGCGTTGGAATAAGTCAGGTAATTCTCAAACCACTGCCACTCTTCGGAAGATACCCCCCGGTAAAGCGATACCAGCCTGTCGCAATGAGTGATCAAGAGCCCTTCCAAATCCTTATCTTCGATCTGGCGCGTCTTTTTTAAAAGTAGCCAGATCCCCTTGGCGTGAAAAGCGGTGGAGCGCGGAGATTCAAACATCTGATATGCCTTTATCCTTTTCTTTAATAAAGATAAGGCCTTATCCCTTATGCCCTCCGGCAGATAATCGCAAGAAACAACTACCGCCAATGCCCAGAACGCCCGGCCATTGGCATCGTCAAGATCGTCCTTCTTGTTCAGCTCGGTATCTATGGAGCGGCCGGGCTTTACATAATTACAGAACAGGCAATCCTGCCCCAGGACAAACTCAATAAAGCGCAGATACACATCTATGCGCCTAAGCAATTCACTCTTCTGTTTATCCGGATAAGCCGCCTGGGAGGCTCCTGTCAATTTACCATAATATAAACACGCCACTATCAGGGCGCGGGCGTTATCGTCAAGCGTGTAGCCCGAAGAGATATCCGGCAGAGAGAGCTTGGCAAACTGTATCACCCCAAAATCATCTGTCAGGCGGAAAAGGTGGCTAAGATTGATACGGGGGATCTTCTTGCGCTCGCTTACTTCGGCTATATCGCGGGAATATTTTGAGAATAATTTTGAATACTCCAGGGCGACATTCCCCCAGGTCATATTACGGGTCCTGAAATAAGCGTTCTTGCCGAGCTGTTCTCTTAAGGGAGGGTCTTTCAACAATCTCATAATGGCCGCGGCGTAAGAACCGGGGTCCTTGAAATCGACCAATATCCCGGATTCCGAGGTGATCAGCTCCCTGGCCTGGGCAAAAGGAGTAGAGACTACCGGCCTTCCCGTGCCCAGCGCGTAAGTAAGCGTCCCGGAGACCGCCTGGTTGGGGTTCAGAGAGGTCGAGATATAAATATCCGCGGCCCTTAAAAAATGCAGCAGGTCATCCACGGATACATACTCATTGTAAAAGTTCACGTGTGAAGAAAGCCTTAAGTCATGCACCTTCTGGATCAGGGACTGACGATAGCTCTCTCCTTCTTCCTTCAGGACATTAGGATGAGTGACCCCCAGGACTATATACAGGATATCCGGGTAGGCCTTGATCACTTCGGGCAGCGCCTCTATCTCATACTCTATCCCCTTGCCCCTGCTAAGCAACCCAAATGTCAAAAGTATCACCTTCTTTGAAAGGCCTAAGACAGACTTGATCTTGGCGCTGGAGGCATATGGCATAGGGTGGATGCCGTGAGGGATCACCGAGATCTTCTCCGGGGCTATC
>JAQUAU010000067.1 GCA_028687085.1 Minisyncoccota bacterium
CGACATCCTCACCGTGCCGGACGCGATGGGGCTGGGGCTGTATTTTTCCGAAGGCGAAGGCCCGAAGTTCGAGCGCCCGCTGAACGACGAGGCGGCGATCAAGGCGCTGCGCGTGCCGGACATCGGTACAGACCTGAAGTACGTCACCGATGCCGTGACGCAGATACGCAAGGCGCTCGACGGGCGCGTACCGCTGATCGGCTTCTCCGGCAGCCCGTTCACGCTGTCCTGCTACATGGTCGAGGGCGGCAGCAGCGACGACTACGCCAAGGTCAAGACCCTGATGTACAACGAACCGAAGCTGATGCACCACATCCTCGATGTCACCACCAGGGCGGTGATCGCCTACCTGAACGCGCAGATCGAAGCCGGCGCACAGGCGGTGATGATTTTCGATTCCTGGGGCGGCGTGCTGTCGCATGCGGCGTTCCACGAATTCTCGCTGGCCTACACCCAGCGCATCATCGACGGACTGGTCAAGGAGAAGGACGGCGTGCGCATCCCGTCCATCGTGTTCACCAAGGGCGGTGGCCTGTGGATCGAGAGCATCGCCGACAGCGGCTGCGACGCGGTGGGCCTGGACTGGACGATGGACATCGGCATCGCGCGACAGAAGGTCGGCGACAAGGGCGCGCTGCAGGGCAACATGGACCCGGCCGTTCTGTTCGCATCAAAGGACGCGATTCGCACAGAGGTCGAGCGCATCCTCGGCAGCTATGGCTACGGCAGCGGCCACGTGTTTAACCTCGGGCACGGCATCTCGCAGCACGCCAACCCGGACCACGCGGCGGCGCTGATTGCGGCGGTGCACGAGTTGAGCAGAAAGTATCACTAGGCTCATAGCTTGAACAAAAAGCCGCAGGCACTCCCTGCGGCTTTTGCATTTCTGCGACAATCGCTGCGTTATCCTGTTTAAAAAATATGTCTATCGTCCGCGCCGCCCTCGATGTTCCGCTGCCTACCCTGTTCGATTACACGGTGGCGGATGGCATTGCGGTGGCGATCGGCCAGCGCGTGATCGTGCCGTTCGGGCGCAGGCAGATGGTCGGTGTGGTGGTGGAGACTGCGGCTGCTTCGGAGATGACGCCGGAGCGCGTCAAGCCGGTGAGGCAGGTGCTGCACGACAGCCTGCCGCTCTCGGCGGAACTGCTCGATCTGTTGCGCTTCTGCAGCGATTATTACCGCTATCCCATCGGGCAGACGGTGCTGTCCGCGTTGCCGGGGCGGCTGCGTTCGGACAAGCCCGTCATCGGCAGGCCCGCGTTGAGTTATCGCCTCACTGCCAGCGTCATGGCGCTCGATCTCGAATCTTTTCCGAAACGCAAGGTGGTGCAGCGGCGCATCCTCGCGAGGCTCGCCGAAGGGCCGTGCAATCTCGCGCAGCTCAGGAGCCTGTCGGCGACGGCAGGGGCGCAGTTAAAGATGCTGATGGAAGAGGAATGGGTCGAGAGTTTTCCGGAGGTGCTCATCCCTTCGACAGGCTCAGGGCGAACGGCCAATAGTATTCAAAAACACTCCTTCGATAATGCGCACACGCTGACCGGCGAGCAGCAGCAGGCGGTGGATGCGGTCGCGCAAGCTAGCGGCTACGCCTGCTTCCTGCTGCATGGCGTTACCGGCAGCGGTAAGACCGAGGTGTATGTGCATCTGATGCACCAAGTGCTTCAGCAAAGCGGGCAGGTGCTGTTGCTGGTGCCGGAGATCAATCTCACGCCGCAACTGGAAAATTATTTCCGCAGCCGTTTTCCGGATGTGAATTTCATCAGCCTGCACAGCGGGCTGGGCGAAAATGAGCGGCTGCACAACTGGCAGCAGGCGCAGTCGGGCGCTGCGCAGATCGTGCTCGGCACGCGCCTCGCGGTGTTTGCCGAAATGCCTGGACTCGCGCTGATCGTCGTGGACGAAGAGCACGACGGTTCGTTCAAGCAGCAGGACGGACTGCGCTATTCGGCGCGCGATGTGGCGATCTTCCGCGCCAGCCAGCGCGGTGTTCCCATCGTACTGGGCTCGGCGACGCCGTCGCTGGAGAGCTATCACAACGCACAGAGCAGGCGCTACCGCATGCTCAGGCTGACCGGGCGCGCACTCGCCGAGGCGCGCCTGCCGACGGTGCGCTGCATCAATATCAACCAGACGGTGATGCATCACGGCATCAGCGAGAACCTGCTGCGCGAAATCGGGCAGCGCATCGAACGCCGCGAGCAAAGCCTGCTGTTCATCAACCGGCGCGGCTATGCGCCGGTGCTGATGTGCACCGGCTGCGGCTGGCTATCTGGCTGCAAGCACTGCGCGGGCAAGATGGTGCTGCATCTCAATGACCGGCGGCTGCGCTGCCATCACTGCGGCTATCAGGTGCGCGTGCCGCATGCGTGCCCGGACTGCGGCAACGCCGACCTGCATCCGGTCGGCAGCGGCACGCAGCGGGTCGAGAGCGTGCTGCAGGAACGGTTTCCCGAGGCGCGCATCCTGCGTGTGGATCGCGACAGCACGCGCAGCAAGCGCGCCTGGCAGAGCATGCGCGAGCAGATTCACGCCAACGAGGTGGATATCCTGGTCGGCACGCAGATGCTCGCCAAGGGGCACGATTTTCCGGCGCTGACGCTGGTCGGGGTGCTTAACCCGGACGGCGCGCTGTACAGCAGCGATTTCCGTGCGGCGGAGAAGCTGTTCGCGCAGCTGGCGCAGGTGGCGGGGCGTGCCGGACGCGCCGACAAGCCTGGAGAGGTGCTGATCCAGACCGCCTTCCCCGACCACCCGCTGTTCCGCGCGCTGCAGGCCCACGATTTCGACGGCTGGGCGGCATCGCAGCTTGCCGAACGACAGATGGCCGGTTTCCCGCCATTTGTTTTTCAGGCGATGCTGCGCGCCGAAGGGAAGAATGAGGCCGAGGCTTATGCGTTCCTCAATCAGGCGCGCGCCGCAGCGGTGGAATTGCGCCATGCCGTGGAAGTCTTCGGCGTGGTTCCTGCCGCCCTGTCGCGCCGCGCCAGCCATACCCGTGCGCAGCTTCTGGTGCAGGGTGCTAAGCGCAAGGACATGCAGCAATTCCTGCGCGCCTGGCAGCCCTTGCTGGACGCTTTGCCCGCGCAGAAACTGCGCTGGTCGCTGGATGTCGATCCGCTGGAGTTCTAAAAAAACCCTGTTTGAAGTCGGGTTATCCGAAAGAACTAGTTCTTTTTTTTTGCCTACCCTGTTCTTTAGAGGTATAGGAACGCCATGCATGCAGGCTTAGTCTGGCAACGTGTGCGGCTTGGGAGAGGTATTGCGGCAGCACAACAATAATGAGGCTTGGGTGGTGGGCGCTACGTTGCTGTTCCAGGGGTTTTGGTGTGCTTGCGCACCATGTTTCGGCATGGCAGTAAAACTTGACCTATATCAAAAAGTATCCAGTGCCCATCCAATAGAGTGACGATTCGTCAAACTAGGTTAGTCAAAACTAGGACAAGTTAGGTTAAGTCGAAAACAAAAAAGGGAAGATTATGCACAAGCACATAGCTCGTTTGTTGACGCTGATCGCGGTAATTGCGGTGGTTGCCATTTCCGCAAGGACTTTTTTCAGAGCAGATACGTTTTACCAATACGGTCACTATCGCGGCGCTTCGGTGGCGCAAATTGCGGCCAAGTTGCCGAAGCACCAGGGCTCTGCATCCTGCCAGTCCTGCCATAAGGAAATTTACGCCGAATGGTCGTCCGGTATCCACCAGAAAGCCAACAAGGATGGCAAGGTGGTGGGTGTTGTCGTTAAGCCAGGTGTAAATTGCGAGGTTTGCCATAACGGCCCTGCGGGCAACCATCCGTCCAAGGAGGCAATGCCGCTCTCTACCGAGGATCAGGTGACCACCCTCACTTATCGCAAGCCTTGGACACACCCGGCCAATGCGGCGGACCGGAACCTGATGCGTGATCCGGAAGACATGCGGATCCTGTGCACCAACTGCCATGAGAAGATGGTTGGGCGCCCATTGAGGGGCAAGGATGAGGTCGGCGTGCCACAGGTCGTGATCGAAGGTCATGGCGGCACTGCGCAGTGCACCAGCTGCCACAATCCGCACTCGCCGAGGATCAACTTCGCTTCCGTGCCCAGGCCCCCAGTAGACCCGAAAACCGGTAAGGCCCTTCCGGTGAGCGCAGAAAAGGCCGGGGATGCGGGTGCCGGCAGGTCTGTGGCGGCGGCTTGTGCTGCATGCCATGGCAATTCTGGAGTGAGCGTCAATCCGGCATGGCCGAATCTGGCCGGGCAGCATGACGACTATCTGGTCAAGTCGCTCAAGGCATTCAAGTCTGGTGATCGCAAGAACGACATGATGAGTCCCATGGCGGCAGGCTTGAGCGAGGCCGATATGCGGAACGT
>JAQUAU010000015.1 GCA_028687085.1 Minisyncoccota bacterium
CGCGAAAGCGTCGCGCGCGTCGCCGAGAGCTCTGAGACTTCTCGCTCCGCCTTTCGCAAGGCTTCAGTGCGCTCGATTGTCTCATGATCTGCTGATGCAGGATCGGCGACCCGATCGAGCTCGGCACTGGCCACGGCGAGCCGCTCCTGCGCATCGCGCTTCTCCTTAGCAACCCGCGCTTTCTCTTGGGTGAGATAGAGATCTTCGATCGCGAAGTAGGTCTGCGCGAGGCCGATAAGATCAGCGCGCAAGCTGTCGGCACGCTCCAGCTTCTTCACCTGATTCTCGAGGAAGCGCAGATGCGGCGCGAGCTCGCGACGAAGCGAATTGACCTGGGCGATATTCTCTTCGGTCTTACTGAGCTTCTTCTCTGCTTCTTGCTTCTTAAACTCATACACCTTAAGCCCGAGCGCGTCCTCGAGCATCGCGCGACGGTCGCGATTGCTCGCGAGCAATATCCGGTCTGCCTCGCCCTGAGAAATGATGTGGTGACCGGTCTCGCCGATGTTCGCGCCGGCTAAGAGCTCTTCGATATCGCGCAGGCGAACGCGCGAGCCATTGATCGAGTACTCGCTTGTCCCGTCGCGAAAGACGGCGCGCTCTATCGAGACTTCGTCGAAGTCTATCTTGAACTCGCGCCGCGCATTGTCGAAGACGATGACGACCGACGCGCGGTTTGAACGCGAGACGGTGTGCGACCCGCCCCAGATGAGGTCCTCGGCGCGCTTGCCGCGCATGCTCTTCATCGACTGCTCGCCGAGCGCGAAGCGGAACGCCTCGGCCACATTACTCTTGCCCGAGCCGTTCGGCCCCACGATGGCCGTGGTGGAATTAGAAAAATCCAAGACCGTCTTCTTGGCGAACGATTTAAACCCGACTATTTCCAGCCGCTTGAGCATTCACTAAAGTATAGCGCATAAAATGGTACCGCCCCTCTCCAGAAATGAGAGAGGGGCAGTGGGGACGTGCGCTTTGTGGACGCACTGGTTGGAGCGGCAACCACAGCACAAAAACGCTCCGAACGCAGAGTATATCTACCAGCCGGTTTTATCAAGGCCGGCCTGAGCGGCGGCTTGTTCTGCTTCTTGCTTACTCTGCCCTTCTCCGCGAGCGATTTCTTCGGAGCCGATAAAAAGACCGACCGTAAAACGTTTGTCGTGGTCGGGGCCGACTTCTGAAAGCGTCTCATAGGCGGGCGTTGTGCCCCGCTTCTCCTGCGCGAGCTCCTGGAAGCGGCTCTTCGCATCTTGGTAGGAGCGATTTGCGATAACGCCATCAATCTTATTGAAAATAGTTCGAGCGATAAACGTCTCAGCAGCCGCATACCCCTGATCGAGATACACCGCGCCGATAATCGCTTCAAAGGCGTCGGCGAGGATCACGTCGCGCGCACGGCCGGTATCCTTCGACTCACCCTTCGAGAGGAGCAAAAAATCATTGACGCCGAGTGCCTGCGAGCTCGCGGCCAAGGAGACGGTGTTTACGAGTGCGGCGCGATACGCGGTGAGCTCGCCCTCGGGCTTAGCCGGGAACTTCTTAAAGAGAAAGTCGGTTGCGGCGAGCTCGAGCACTGCGTCGCCGAGGAACTCGAGCCGCTCGTTATGACTGCCTGCGTACTCGCGATGCTCGTTCAAATAGGAGCGGTGCGTCAAAGCCTCGACAAGGAGGTCGAGATTTTTAAACGAGAGGCCGAGTTTGGCGGCAAAAACTGAAAAATCGGGCATGCGGTAAACAATACAAGAAAATTTACAATTATCAATTTTCAATTTTCAATCAATTACCAATTTTCAATGTATCAATTGAAAATTAAAACATTGAAAATTCACTGAAAATTGAGCTTTAAAAATTGAAAATTATTTTGCGCTGTGATTATCGAGGAGCTTTTGGACAGCCGCAGTGACGATAGGGAGCATATCATCATAGAAATTGAGGTCAATGATGTCCTGGAGGCGGAACCACTTCGCATCGTCGAGCCCGCCGCTCTTCTTAAGCACGATAGGCTCGAACGAAGCTGTAGCGAGGAAGAACCATACATGCTTCCTGACCTTACCCTTCTCGGGGTGGCTGGCGACATACTCGTTCTCACCGACCTGGCCTTCTATCTTCGCCTCGAGACCGAGCTCTTCCTTAATGACACGCTTCACACCGATCTCGGGCGACGCGTCCTCCTCGATATGGCCCTTTGAGAGCGTCCAGCGGCCGAACACGTCGTGCACGAGCGCGAGATAATATTGACCGTCGTGTTTGCAATACACGATGGCGCCGCCCATCTTCTCAAGCGGGAGTTCCTCGCGCTTTACCTTCTTACTTCCCTGCTCATCCTTGCCCGGCTCGCCGAGCTCCTTGTAGACGGCGCCGAGGACTCCGTTTACGAAGCGGCCCGATGAGTCGCCGCCGAAGGTCTTGGCGAGCTCAATAGCCTCATTGATAGCAACCTTCGCCGGTACTTGGGCTCGATCGGCGAAGAGGAGCTCAAAGAGCCCGAGGCGCAATATGTTTCGATCGACCGGCGCGATGCGCTCAAGCGGCCATTCGGGAGCAGCCTTCCCGATGACGAGATCGATATCTTCTTTCTTGGCGAGCACGCCCTTGAGGAGTCCGTCCATAAATGGCTGATCGACATCGTCGCCGCCGAACTCGGCGACATTGCGCGCGAGAATAGCTTCAGTGTCCTTTGCAGACGCGTGCGTGGTGTCCCACTCGAAGAGCGTCTGTAAAACAACGGAGCGCGCTAAATGTCGGTTCGCCATGTAAAGATCTGTGTTCGTAGTATAGCAAACAAAACGGCCGCGCAAATCGTCGTTGTGTAAAACACAGAGAAATACTTATCGAGGGGGCTCCGCAGACTGACGAGGCGAGGACTGAGCGATTTTTCAGCAGAAAAATCGCGTACCCCGAGAGAAGTTATTTCTTTGTGTTTATTAAACTCCCCCGCCGAAACCGCTGCGTGCCTTCGGACGACCGCCCGTAGCGACCTTGCCCGCGATGCCCTTGGTACCCTTCGCTTCGGCGTTCAAGTGCTCCTCATGCGCGTGCTCGTGAACGTGCTTCGCGGCAACAGGCTCGGTCGACGGACCTTTTACCTTCTTCTCTTTGGTAGCGCGCACAGCGAGTGCCGGCGCGATCTGCTTGCCGCGGTACATGCCCGTCGCTTCGTCGAGGCGGTGCGGGAGGCGCAGGTTGCCGCTCTCCTTGTCGGCAACAACGTTCATGTTCTTGAGGGCATGGTGCGACCGGCGATTATTGGTGTGCCCACGGGTATGGCGCATTCGGATTGACATAGGGGCAACCTTATCACAGCGCGTATAAAAAGACAAAGCGCCGTCATCCAGACGGCGCCCTCGAGTGGTTCAAAAGTTCAAGATGAGAGCTTTTGAACCCGCATACGTTTCTTCTTTTTTTGCGTACGGTTGTACGGCGGCGGTCTCGTGCCGTCACAGCGTTGAGCCTGCGCCGGCGTTATATGGGCGCCAGTTGGCCCACAACGAGAACACTTCATTGTCTCGTTTACGATCTTTTCCGGCGCGCACCCGGGACAATGTGCACATTTTTCAAAGCCTGTTCCGGCAAGGGCCTTTTGATGCTTCTCGATGACCCAGCCGTGTTTTTTTGTTGCCACTTTTTTGGCCTCCTAAGGTACAGTGCCCATTCCCCAATGGCTGGACACAAGTGGATAGTGTAGTCCTATTTTGACTCAGCGTCAAGGTGAATGAATGAACGGCGGTGGATAGCGCAGAGGCCGTGTTTCCGAAGCGCTTCATAATGCGCCTTCGTCCCGTAGCCTTTATGCTTCTCGAAACCATAGGCGGGATACGTTTTCGCCAGCTCAACCACAAGCCGATCGCGGCTGACCTTTGCTGCAATGGACGCGAGCGAGATGAGCGGGACGAGTTCGTCGCCGTCAATGATAGTCTCCTGCGAATATTCGACCGGCGCATGAAGAGAACCATCGAGCAGAATGTGGAAGTCCGACTTCCCGGTGCATTTGGAAGTCGGACTTCCAAGTTCGTCGGTGAGTTTGCGCACGCCACGCTCAACCGCGCGCCGGATGACGACCGCAATGCCCTCTTGGTCGATTGCACGCTCGCTCTCATAGGCGACGATGAAGCGCACATCCCCTGCCATCGCGCGTGCTTCAAGCATTTCAAATATGTTCTCCCGTTTCTTTTCTGACAATTTCTTCGAGTCGGCAACGCCCGGGAACTCTTTCGCTACATCGAACCCCTCCGGCACGGCGACCACCCCCACCGAAACCGGCCCCGCCAAGGGTCCCCGCCCCGCCTCATCTACCCCGAGCATGAATCGCATGAGACCAGTATAATCGAAAGTATGGCGAGCCGATTCATCCACCTGCACACCCACAGCCACTACAGCTTCTTGCAGGCGTTGCCCAAGATTGATGAGCTCGTGGAGAAAGCGCAAAAAGAAGGCATGGACGCACTCGCACTTACCGATGCGGGCAATATGCACGGCGCTATCGAATTCTACAAGTCGGCGACCAAGGCGGGCGTGAAGCCTATCCTCGGCGTCGATGCCTATCTCGCACCACGCTCACGGCATGATCGCGATCCGAACATCGACGTGAAGCGCTCTCGTATTGTCCTCTTAGCAGAAAATAATTCGGGATATAAAAATCTCCTCGCGCTCGTTACGAAATCGTGGACCGAAGGGTTCTTTGAACGACCGCGCATGGACAAGGAGCTTCTCGGCAGACACCACGAAGGGCTCATCGCACTTCTGCCCTCCTTCGCCGGCGATATCGCACAGCTCCTGCGTGCAGGAGACGCAAACGGCGCGGCCGCCGCGCTCGCTGAGTTTAAAGAGACTTTCGGTCCGGACAACGTGTTCTTAGAAATCACACACCACCCAAAGGTCGAAGGTCACGAGGCGCTGATGAAGAAGATTATCGCGCTTGCGCGAGAAAGTGATACTCCTCTTGTCGGGCAGAACGACGTTTATTATCTCAATCCCGACGACCGCGAGGCGACCGAGATTATGCGGCGCATCGGACACGGCGGGCACGGCAGAAATGAGGATGAAGACTTCTCCTTTATCAGCGAGAAAACCGCACTTTCATTTTTTAAAGATACTCCTGAGGCAGTCGACAATACGAGAGTCATCGCCGACCGTTGCAACCTCTCCTTCGAACTCGGAAAGTGGACCTTCCCTGCCGTCCCCGTCTCGCCCGGGTTTAACAATCATGATGAAGAACTGCGCGCAAAGGCCTATGCCGGTATCAAGACGCGCGCTCTGGAAGAGTCGCCAGAGGTCGTCGATCGCATCGAATACGAGCTCAAGATTATCATCGGCAAGGGCTTCGCGGTCTATTACCTCATCGTCGCCGACCTCCTGCGATTCGCCAAGAGCGCCGGCATCCTCACCACCACGCGCGGGAGCGCAGCCGGCTCCCTGGTCGCCTACCTTATCGGCGTGACCAACGTGAACCCGTTGTTCTATAAGCTCCCCTTCGAACGATTCCTCAACCCCGAACGCCCCAAGGCGCCGGACATCGACATGGACATGGCCGACAACCGTCGCGACGATATGATCGCATATGCGAAGCAGAAGTACGGCGAGGACCACGTCGCACAGATCGGTACCTTCGGCACGATGATGGCGCGGGCGGCGGTGCGCGACGTGGCGCGCGCTCTCGGCCACTCCTACACGACCGGCGACCGAATCGCCAAGCTTATCCCGATGGGCTCGCAAGGATTCCCGATGACCATCGACCACGCCCTCGAGCTCGAACCCGACTTGAAGGCGCTCTATGACGAAGACGATGAATCGCGCGAAGTGATCGATCTCGCGAAGCGCATCGAAGGATGCGTGCGGCACGTCGGCGTGCATGCGGCCGGCGTCGTGGTCGCCCCGACGCCGCTTATCGAATGGGCGCCCGTCCAGCCCGACCCGAAAGGCACCGGCAAGATGATCACGCAGTACGATATGTACTCGATTACCGACGAATACGGCGGAGTCGGACTCCTCAAGTTCGACTTCCTCGGCATCAAGAATCTCGCCATCCTCGCCGACGCGGTCGCGCGCGTGAAAGAGACGCGCGGCATCGTCGTGGATATCGAGAACGTACCGATCGACGATACCAAGACCTACCAGATGCTCGCGCGCGGCGAGACCGAGGGTACCTTCCAGCTGAACGGTTCGGGCATGACCCGCTGGCTCAAGGAGCTAAAGCCTTCGACTATCCACGACATCAACGCCATGGTCGCCCTCTATCGCCCGGGCCCGATGGAGACGATCCCGCAATATATCGAACGCAAGCACAATGCGCGGCTCATCCATTTTCTCGATCCGCGCATGAAGGAGTACTTGGACTTCTCCTACGGCCTGCTGGTCTACCAAGACGATGTACTTCTCTCTGCTATCAAGCTCGGCGGCTATTCCTGGCTCGAGGCCGATGCGCTCCGCAAAGCGATGGGCAAGAAGATCCCCAAGGTTATGCAGGCGGAAAAGGAGAAGCTCCTGAAAGGATTCGTCGAATACGGCAAGCTCTCGAAGCAAAATGCAGAGAAACTGTGGCTCCTTATCGAACCGTTTGCCGCCTACGGCTTCAACAAGGCGCACGCGGCGAGCTATGGTAAGGTCGCGTATCAGACCGCCTACATGAAGGCGAACTATCCGGTCGAGTATCTTGCCGCCGTCCTTACTGCCGATTCGGGCGACACCGAGGCGATCAGTATCTTCGTCGCAGAAGCCAAGCGTATGGGGATCCCCGTCCTCCCGCCAGACGTGAACGAGAGCGGAACGGTGTTTACGGTAGTCCGGCGCGAAGGCGTTTCTGTCGCAGGGGCCCCGCAGCGCGACGGCGTGAGGACTGAGCAATTTCTTAGCAAAGAAATTGCGTACCCGGAGACGGGAATGCCGAGCGCCGGAGACGCGATCCGCTTCGGCCTCTCATCGATCAAAAACTTCGGCGACGGCATTTCAGAAGCGATTATTTCTGAACGCACCGCACACGGCCACTTCACCTCACTCTCCGATTTTCTCTCGCGAGTGGGATCGAGAAATCTCAACCGAAAATCGCTCGAGTCTCTGATTAAGTGCGGCGCGCTCGACTCTCTCAATCCGAGAGAACACAAACGCGGCACGATGCTCGAGAATATCGAAACGATGCTCGCCTTCCACCGCGAAGCGACCGCAATCGCTCCGCAGGATTCTCTCTTTTCCGCCCTAGGCGGATCCGCCTCCGGCGGAGGCGTATTCGGTTCACCTTCGCTCACGCTTCCCGAGGGCAAGGCGACCTCGCTCACTGACAAGCTCGTGTGGGAAAAAGAGTTGCTCGGCATCTATGTCAGTGGCCACCCGCTTGATGCTCACGAAGCTATGGTAAAAAAAGCGCACCTCTCGATCAAGAAGGTGAAGGAAGAGCCTCAGCCGGGTATGCTCCTTATTGTGCCGGTGCTCGTTACCGAAGTGCGCTCTATCCTCACAAAAAGCGGCGAGAAGATGTCGTTCATCAAGGTCGAGGACACGACCGACTCGATTGAGGCCGTCATCTTTCCGCGGCTCTTCAAAGAGCATGCGGCGCTTATCACGCCGGGCTCCTGCCTCCTCGTAAAGGGCAAGGTCTCGGTTCGAAACGGCGAACCCTCGCTCGCGATTGAGGAGCTCAAACCCTTATAGGGTGTGTTATATTCTGGGAATATGGACCCTAAGGAACACGACCACAAAAAGCTCGGCAAGGAGCTCGATTTATTTGCCTTCTCTGATTCGGTCGGCAAAGGCCTCCCGCTCTTCACCCCCAAGGGCTCGGTGATTCGCCGCGAGCTCGAGCGCTTTATTGTCGATGAGGAGATTCGCCGCGGCTATCTCCACGTCTACACGCCGGACATCGCCAAACTCGATTTGTATAAAAAAAGCGGTCACTACCCGCACTATAAGGACTCGATGTATGCGCCTATCGAAATAGACGACGAGCAATTCATGCTCCGACCGATGACCTGTCCGCACCACTTCGAGCTCTACCTGCGCAAGCCGGTCTCCTACCGTGAATTGCCGATGCGCATCGCCGAACTCGCGAAGCTCTATCGCTATGAACAGTCCGGCGAGTTGATGGGACTCCAACGCGTCCGTTCCTTCTGCCTCGCTGACGCTCATATTATCTGCACCTCTGAAGAGCAGGCTGTCGACGAGATCAGCAAGGCGCTCGACCTTATCGAATACATCACCTCAGTGTTCGGCCTCGCACTTGATGTCGATTACCGCTACCGTCTCTCGCTCGGCGATCGTGCGAACACGGAAAAATATTATAAAAACGATGCGGCATGGGAGACAGGTGAAGACCTTCTGCGCAAGCTCCTCATCAAACGCGGCAGTAAATTTGAAGAAGCAAAAGATGAAGCGGCATTTTATGGCCCGAAGATAGATATCCAGATGAAGAACGTAAACGGAAAAGAGGATACCGCCTTTACCGTTCAATACGACTTCAGCTCACCTGACCGATTCGACCTCACCTATATCGGCGAAGACGGCGCGAAGCACCGTGCATTCGTCGTGCACCGTTCCTCAATCGGCGCTATTGAGCGCATCATGGCGTTCCTCATCGAGAAATACGGAGGTGCCTTCCCGCTCTGGCTCTCGCCGGTGCAGGTGCGCGTCCTGCCGGTCTCTGAGAAGCACAATGCCTATGCAAAAGAAGTGTTGCATGAATTAAAAGCGGCAAACATCCGCGTCGACATTGACGATGCGAACGAATCGCTCGGCAAGAAGATTCGAAATGCGAAGACAGAAAAAATCCCCTATCTCCTCGTCGTCGGCGATGCCGAAGTCGAAGCAAAGACGGTCTCCGTCGACAGTCGCGATCACGGCAAACTCGAAGCGATGTCCGTCGCCGATTTCATCTCGCGCGCGACTGAAGAAATAAAATCACGAAAATAAAAAGAACCGAATAAAAGACTTCAGGTGCAAGGCGCGGGATGTGAGTGAGCGTAGACGTACTGTGTGGTACGGCGGAGCGAACGAACGGAACCCGCAACGCGGCAGATGAGGTTTTTATTCGGTTCTTATGCGCCGAGGATAGCGAGTGCGCGAGTGAGTGCGAGCTTCGCGCCGGTCACATCGGTGGAGTAGCTGGAGTCGATAGCAGTCGCGAGCGATGCGATAAGACTCTCGAGCGTCGAGGTGTTGAAGCGCGCCGCCATGCGGGCGATGTGAGGATCGCAGGGAGAACCGTCGATGCGAGCGCGGTATGCATCGTCAAGAAGGCAGACTGTCTCAGAGATAAGACGCTCTGCTGATCCACCTCCCCGCATCTGCTGGCGCAAGCCGGCAAACACCGCCGTGCGATCTCCCTCGAGAAGCGCCGCGGCGAAGCCGCGCGTCGAGGCGGGTGAAGAAGCCGGTTCAGCCGCCATCACGGGCGCAATCGGTTCGACGTGCTCGTAGATCGGCTCAATATTTTCATATATCGGCTCTATGTGCGGAGTATGGTCTGCGATTCTCTCTTCTTTTACCGAGGCCACCGAAGGCGCGTGCGAGAGACTCTTCACAATATCGTCGATTGAGAGCGCACCATTGCGGGCAAAAGATTTGAAGCCGTCATACGTCGAATAGCCGCGCAACGCTTCAGGAGCCGCCGCCTCGCTCTTCATAACCTGGCGCTCAGGAACCGGTACGGCAGCAGGCATCGGCGGAACCGTAGCGACGGTATACGAAAAGGCTTGTGTATTGATAGCTGAGGAGACACGCATACCGAACTCGCGCAAGCGGCGATTCACAAACGGTGCGACGCCGAAGAGCATCAGGTACGCAAGGGCGAGCGACCAGCCGATAAGCGCAACCCAATAGAGCACGGTGCCGACCGGTCCGAGTTCAAGACCGGTATACGGTATCTGCGAGAGATAGAGATAGGCGAGCGGCTGTACGCCAACATGCGGGAGCGCTGCAAGCGTGACGTTCGGCGAATAAGCTCCACCGCCGCTATAGGCACCGCCGCCTGAAGGAGCACTCGGAGGAGGAGACACCGTAACGGCCGCCGCACACGTCGCTGATCCACCGGGGCCGGTCGCTGTGCCGGTATAGGTAACCGTGGCGGCCGGAGAAACCGTGCTCGTGCCTCCTGCGACAGGAGTAACCGCACCAACACCGTTATCGATAGTAAATGCAGTCGCATTACCTGTCGTCCACGAGAGTACTGAGGAACCACCAACAATGATTGAAGCCGGTGCGGCTGCGAGTGTGCAGACGGGTGCAGCGGGCGGAGGAGGAGTAGCTGTGACCGTAATTGCAGCCGCACAGGTCACCGAGCCACCGGGGCCGGTCGCTGTGCCGGTATAGGTAACCGTGGCGGCCGGAGAAACCGTGCTCGTGCCTCCTGCGACAGGAGTAACCGCACCAACACCGTTATCGATGGTAAATGCAGTCGCATTACCCGTCGTCCAGGTAAGAACCGCAGAGGATCCTGTCTGGATTGAGGTCGGCGATGCCGAGAGTGTGCAGACGGGCGCCGCGGGCGGCGGGACAACCGGGTAGGTACAGGTGACGCCAGTCTGGCTGGTGGCGGCAGGGTTGTAGTTGGTCGCGGCTGGGTCCATACAGCCGATAATGGGAGCCTGCGGGTAGGTACAGGTGACGCCGACCTGACTAGTAGCAGCCGGATTGTAGTTGGTCGCAGCAGCGTCCATGCAGCCGTAGATAGGCGCGGGCGGATAAGTGCACGATCCGTCGTCTACGGTCGCACTCGGATTGAAATTGGTCGCGGTCGCGTCTGTGCAGCCGTAGACCGGACCCGGAGGATAGATGCAGGTGACGCCGACCTGACTAGTAGCAGCCGGATTGTAGTTGGTCGCAGCAGCATCCATGCAGCCGTAGATAGGCGCGGGCGGATTGACCGTTATACTCGCCGAACAATTCGCAGTGCCGTAGGGACTCGTAGCAACGCCCGAATAGGTCGTCGATGTGCTCGGCGATATCATAGTGAAGCTTCGACTCGTCTTCACGCCGATGCCGTTATTTATAGAAAGCGAAGTGACGTCGCTCGAGAATCCCCAAGCGAGCGCCGCGCTCCCTCCAAGCGTAATCGTGTCGGGGTTTATGGTGAGGATACAAACAGGCACCGGAGGCGGCGGAACGACGGGATACGTGCAGGTGACACCTGTCTGACTCGTTGCGGCCGGGTTGTAGTTGGTCGCGGTCGGGTCCATGCAGCCGATGATGGGTGCCGGGGGGACGGCCGGATAGGTGCACGACCCATCGTCTACGGTCGCACTCGGATTGAAATTGGTCGCGGTCGCGTCTGTGCAGCCGTAGATAGGAGCAGGAGGCACGACTGGTGCAGGAGTGACTGTCAGGCTCGCCGAACAATAGGCGAATCCATAGGGGCTCGTAGCGACACCCGAATAGGTCGTCGAAACATTTGGTGATATGAAGCTGTAGCCGCGGACGGTCTTATCGCCGACGCCATTATCGATGAAGAGCGAAGTGACGTCGCTTGAGAATCCCCAGGCGAGCGCCGCGCTCCCACCAGCGACGATGCTGTCGGGGTTTATGGTGAGGATACAGAGAGGCGTCGGAAGTATCGGCCCTGCTGGAGCACCCGCGTCGCCCGCAGGGGCGCCGGCACTGCCTCCAACATCGCCCGCGGGACTCGCCGCACTACCGCCAGCGTCACCGGCCGGACTTGCCGCACTACCACCAGCATCACCTGCTGGGTCTCCAGCACTGCCGCCTGCGTCACCTGCCGCAGCTCCACCGTCTCCGGCACTGCCCCCAGCATCGCCGGCTGCAGCTCCGCCATCACCGCCGTCACCGGCGGCCTGAGCAAGCGCATGCAAGACGTTAAACGGAGAAAAATCGCCGAGCTGCTGCAGCACAAAGCCTCGCGAAAGCGCGAGCATCATAAGAATCATTCCTATTGTGAGTATATGTTTGAAATTCATGTTGATTCCTATTTCCGAAACGCCTCACCGAGACATACCGGAAAAGGGATCCATCGGGGAACGTACGAATACGCTCCCGATGGCTCCAAAAGAACAAGCAGCTACTGCGGCAACACGCCGTGCATGTTATTCGCGCAGAATCTCCCCAATTCACTGGGGAACGCTCTCAATCGCCGTTCACCGCCAGACATAGCCGGAGAGGCAAAGTCAGGCGGATAGACGACTTCAACCACATACGCGCGCGGGTCATCCGAGAACCGGAAGCTCCCCACACCGCGTTCCATGCGTATGGTACCGAGCTCGCGTACGACCTTTGCCGTTTGCAGATCCAAGTAGCGGATTGGCAGGTCGGCAGTGATTAGCGCGCGGACTTTGACATCGCTCCGCAGCCGTCCACCGAGTGTGCGCGAGAAGTCGTCGGGTTTGTATGCATCGAGGAGCATAGCCTCTTTGCTATCCCGCTCATTGGCCGATTGAATCAGCTTCTCTGCTTCTCCTCGAAGACTGCCGAGCGATCCGAGCGACCACGCATTCACAAACAGCGTGAACCCGCTGGGGCACTCGCCTGTCACAAACACAGGCGGTATCGATTTCGCTGGCGGTTGCGCCGCCGGCGGTGCCGATGCACTCGGTGGTACCTGATGAGGCACTGCGGGAATCGCGACATTGAGGCAGGTGAGCGAGATGAGCGGCTGGTTTTTGTAGACCAATACCTGTTCGTCCTTGTAACACTTACGGTGCCAAGAATTAAACGCGGTTCCTTTTTCATTTGTGACAACCAAGAAGTTATCCTTCTGGAACATCTCGTCCCGGCAGGCAACGACTGCGAAGTCGTTGTTATTCTCGATCGCCGCCGCTGCACCCTCGCAACCTTCAAACGGGAGGGCTTGGTGCCCTTCCATCATCTGGCGTACGAGAACGTCGCAACCGACGCGCATCTCCTTCTTGGCTAACTGCTTGTCCCGCAACAAGGCCACAAATTGCGCCTTAGTGCGTGCCTTGTACGAGTACGCCACTCCCTCGCCGTCCCCTTTTACGAAACGCTCAAAGGGCTGGAGGGACTTGTATGCGCTCGGTGCAGTCTGAGCGTTTGCCACGGATGCCAGCGCCATTGCGAGCGCTGCTACTGCTACGATGATTCTCATCGTTTTCTCCTTCGCCGCTAGGGCTCTGGTTAATCGGATTGGTTAAAGAACACTCTCCCTCCAATATTGGCTATTGCGGAGAGCCAGCCGATTTCCAATTAACTGGAAATCGAGTGGCTTTCAACAAAATCTGCCGTCACGACGAACCGATCGGTCTTCTGCCCGAACGAGTCGCACGTCGAGAGTGTGAGCACGCGACCCGGGGCGCTGAGCGAGATACCGTCGCTATTCGCGCTCTCTTTCGCCATACTCCGCACTCTATAGGTATAGGCCGTACCAGAGGAGTACACCGTGACAGTGTCGCCCGCGACGAGCTTCTGGATGCCGTTGAACGTTTTGTACGCCTGATTGCGCACAACCGGCAGATAGCTCGAATGTCCGAAGAGGACCATATTGCCCGTCTCGCCGAGCTTCGCCGAGGTCGGATAGCGCACCGCACCTGCGAGCAATCCCTGGTCGAGAACCTCGATATTGGTCGTCGTCGGATTCTTGATAACCGCCGAAAGATTGATTGACGGTATTTCTATCTTCATCGGCAGTTCAGCCATGACCGGCGTCTCTACAACTGGAGAAACGACCGGTGCAAGACGCGTCTCCGACAGGCTTTGAGTCGCATCCTCCGATGCGGCGCTGGGCAGAAGATCGAGTGCCGCGAGCACATTTGCACTTATAAAGAACGTCAAAAGGAAAAAACCGAGGAAGCCCCACTTCCGTGCATACGCCCGTCCTCCGGCCCGGATGAGCCGGACAATGTAGTCCACAATCCTTTCCATATAATCTTTTACAGATATACACTATTGTATCAACATTGTCAAGCGCTCCGCTCTTCAGGCTCCTGTCACCATGTACGGGCTCGTCCGTCATCGTTTCTACATGCAATACGCCGAGACCTTGACAGTAGAAACACACCGTGGTATGTATAAAAGCATGCCCGATTATATAGAAATGACCCGAAACCGCCGCATCATGCTTAATACGCTGGCGGGCATCGGCTTTATCACACTCATTGGTACGAGCCTGTGGCTCGCTGTCTATTCAACGCGCTTTGTCCCCGGCGTTGTAAATCGCATCGGCAGCGCGGCAGTCTACCTCGGATCGGTGTTTGTCCCTTCCCCCGAGCCCATCCTCTCGGTCATTCCGACACCGACCGCATCGACGACTATTCCGTTTGCTACGGCGAGCTCCACCAGCACGACTGCGACGAGCACTCAGCCGGTCAAGAAGCCAGTATCGACAACGGCCGGTACTGCGACAAACTCGGTCACTCCGATCGGCGGCACGAGCGCGACGACTGCCCTCTTCGGCTATCCTGATCTCATTGTCTCGATTACTGCCGTCGGATATCTCGCCACGAGTTCAGCCGAATCGTTTGTCGCAACGACGACGGTTCCTGCACAAAGCCGTCCGGCCGTCACTTTCACTATTAAAAATATCGGTACGAACATGAGCGGCTCCTGGCGTTTCAACGCATCGATTCCGACCCAGACGTCCTATGTGTACCTCTCGGGACCCCAGCAATCGCTTGCTCCGGGCGACAGCATCGTCTACACGCTCGGCTTCGATCAGGCTCGCCGCGGCGTCGATCAGACGATATCTATCAGTGTGAATCCTGACCGCTCGATTACCGAATCGAATACCAACAACAACAACGCTTCAGCAAAGCTGACTATCCTCGGGGGCTAAACCCATACGACTGTTGCAATAAACCCGATAGCTCCAAGCACGATACCAACAAGTGCTCCCTTTTCTGGCAACTGATGAAAGAAGTAGTACGCGAGTAATGGTTCGACGAGCAATATAGCTACGACCGAGGCTACCGTCACGGTCCAGATGCTCTTGGAAGCCTGGTACCCGACAGCGTAACCAAAGAGGAGGAATGAACAGCCGATGATGACCATTCCGAAAAGAAAGAGATTCTTCAGTTCAAGCAATGAAGATACACTCGGCAACTTGGCCGAGAACATCTCCGCCAAAATATTAATACCTTCTCCAACGACGAGTAGAGCGAAGGCGAAAAGGGTGCCAAACATAGTCTCTCTATTATACGTCCAAACTCGCCAACTTCGCGTTCGACTGGATGAATGCCTTGCGGCTGGCGACGTCAGTACCCATCAGGATATCGAAGATGCGGTCGGCCGCGGCAGCGTCGTCGACGTTCACGCGCTTTAAGACGCGCCGTGCTGGGTCCATCGTCGTTTCCCAGAGCTCGCTCGGATTCATCTCGCCGAGACCTTTATAGCGCTGGATATTGACCTTTGCTACTTTTTTTGAAGTCGTCTGGACGACTTCATCCTCCATAGCGAGAGCGACGGAGGACTCGTCCGTGACCTCCCCATCCAAAGGATTTTCCGACACTTCTTCAGCAGCGACACCGAGCTCCTTCAACACCGACTCCTTTTCTTTATCTGAATACGCATACGCAATCGACTTTCCGCGTGTGATCTTATACAGAGGCGGCTGAGCGATATAGACGAAACCGCCGTCGATAATCGGTTTGAAATGACGATAGAGGAGCGTGAGCAAGAGCGTGCGGATGTGCGCGCCGTCAACGTCGGCATCGGTCGCGATGATGATCTTGTGGTAGCGGAGTTTTGAAAGGTCGAAGACGTCGCCGATAGCGGTGCCCATCGCGATGACGAGCGCGCGAATCTCGACCGAGGCGAGCATGCGGTCGATGCGTGCGCGTTCGACGTTGAGGATCTTACCGCGAAGCGGGAGAATGGCCTGTGTGCGGCGATCCCTGCCCTGCTTTGAAGAACCGCCGGCCGAGTCGCCCTCCACGATGAAGAGTTCACCCTCCTCTGCGCTCTTGGTCTGACAGTCGGCAAGCTTGCCCGGGAGCGTCATACCCTCGAGAGCGCCCTTCCGAAGCACCGAGTCCTTGGCCGCCTTGGCCGCCTTGCGCGCCTTTAGTGCAAGCAACACCTTATTGATGATTGAGCGCGCGTCGTCGGGATTCTCTTCGAGAAAGGCGCCGAGCGCCTCGCCGAAGACGGTCGCCACAGCACTCTGCGCCTCAACCGAGCCGAGCTTGGCCTTCGTCTGCCCTTCGAATTGGATCTCAGGGAGCTTCACCGAAACAACTGCCGTGATACCCTCGAGCACATCGTCGCCGGTGAAGTTTTCATCCTTCTCTTTGATGAGATTCGCACTGCGGCCATAGGTGTTGAGGCTGCGCGTGAGCGCCGTCTTGAAGCCGGTGATATGCGTGCCGCCCTCGCTGTTGTACGTGTTGTTCGCAAAGGCGGTGATCCTTGGGGTGATGTCATCGACATACTGGAGCGCGACCTCGACCTCAACGTTATCGAGCGCCCGGTCGATATAAAAGATATTTTTATGCACGGGAGCCTGATGCTTGTTATAAAACGCGACGAGCGACTTCAACCCGCCCTCGAAGTAGAAGGTCGTCGACGGCACCTCAAGCGATTGCTCGCGCAAAAAGAGCGTGTCGGTCAAGAAGGCATCCGCATCTTCGTGCGCGTCAAAGATCGCGATGCGCACGCCCTTCACCAGGTAGGCCTGCTGACGCAGGTGCGTCACGATCTTCTCCAAGTTCCATTCGATCCCTTCTTTAAAAATGGTCGCGTCCGGCTTGAAAAGCACGATGGTGCCGTGCTCCTTCGACGAGCCGATCTTCTTTACCTTCGCGAGCGGCTTGCCGATCTTGTACTCCTGCATATGCATCCCGCCATCCTGATGCACGACGACCTTCGTATGCTCGGAGAGCGCATTCACCACCGAGGCGCCGACGCCGTGGAGACCGCCCGAGACCTTATAGCCGGAATCTTCGCCGCCGAATTTTCCGCCGGCGTGGAGCGTCGTCATGATTGTCTCGAGCGCCGAGACTTTTGTCTTAGGATGAATGCCTACCGGAACGCCGCGCCCATTGTCGGCGACGCGCACGTATCCGTCTGGTAAAAGCGCGACCTCAATATCGCTCGCGTGCCCGCCCATCGCCTCATCGCGCGAGTTATCAAAGATCTCCCAGACGAGATGATGAAGACCGTCGGTACCGGTCGTACCGATGTACATGCCCGGGCGCTTCCTAACCGGCTCGAGCCCTTCAAGCACCGTAATAGACGAAGCATCATACGCCTTTTTAGCCTGAACAGGTTGAAGGGCCTTTTTAGGCTCTTTTTCAATCGTTTTTGCCATACGTTTAGTACTCCTATTCTAGCATAAAAAAGCCCCATTTGCAGGGCGGAATGTGCGTAAAAAATGACCCTTTTCAGCCGAAATGGGAGATATCGTTCCAGGTGACGAGTCGCCAGCCGAGCGTCTCATCGCGCTTCACATAGGTGATGCCGGTATTAGAGGTCTGGAGGCGATTCAAGAAGACGACAAAATCTTTCTTGGTGAAGCCGGTTCCGAAGAGCATTGCGCCGATGATGATGCGCAAGAAGCCGCCGTGCGTAACGACACAGATACGCGAAGCAGGGTGCTCTTCGAGCATGCGGATAACGGTGTTGGCGCGAACGACCAGTTCAGAAAAAGTCTCTTCATCGGCGTGCCGATACTCATGATCTTCTACGGCCGCTCGTATCTCTTCGCGAACGCTTTTACGCTTCGGATCATCGATATGCAATCCAGCGAGCATAGAGGGCTCAAGCCATTCGCCCAGAAACTCATTCAGCTCGAGTGCAACGCCCAAGCGTAATGCGATCGGAGTCGCGGTGTCCGATGCGCGCGCAAACGGGCTTGAGATAAGCGCCTCGACCCCAATGCGCTGTATGCGCTCGGCGACGATGAGCGACTGTTCCTTCCCCGTATCGGTAAGCTGCGCGCTCGCTCCGATATGGATGCGTGTGAGATTCTCTTCACTCTCGCCGTGCCGGACGAAGTAGATATGCTTCTCCATATCAGCGGACCTCGTATCCCTTAGCGCGGAGCGCCGCGGAAACCGTTTCCATAATGCCGTTCACCTCGTCGTCGGTGAGCGTGCGTTCCATCGATTCGAAAACGAGCCTGAAGGCATACGAGACTCTCCCCTCTTTCTGAAATCGATCAAACTGATCAAGGCGCACGAGAAGCTCGCTCGCATTCTCGCGAATCGTTTTCTCTAAACTCGCGCTTTCTGTTTCCGCCGGCGTCCAGAGCGCGATATCGCGCGTGATAAATGGATACAGCGAGAACGACTTATACGCGCCGAGCTCGGCGCGCACGGGCACATAGTCGGGTGCATCTTCTATCACCAGGTCTGCGACCGGCTCTGACGTCTTAACCGCGAGCTGTTCGCCGGACAATGGGAAGATGGTGCCGATCTCAAAGAGCTTCGGTTTCTCCTTCGGCGCGAGCACCAAGGGCGCGACATACTTCGCGCGTTCGAGTGCCGTGGCCATGTTCTCATCGAGACTCGTGCGGAGTGCCGGCATGTTCTTATCAAGCGGATTCGCGAGCATAGTATCGCCCTTCTTTGCGAACGATTGTGTCGAAACTTCGGTGAAGCCCTGTTCTACCAATTGGTCTTTTATCTTCTCGATGCCGCGATAGCGCGCCTGGTCGGGGTTACCCTGAGCAGGGTCGAAGG
>JAQUAU010000016.1 GCA_028687085.1 Minisyncoccota bacterium
AGAGTTCGAATCTCTCCGTCTCCGCTGCTAAGGGCAGGATTCAGTGACAAGCAAAAAAGCACCGGAGATTTCTCTCCGGCGCTGCTTCGCTTCGCATTGCTCATTCCGGCAGGTGGAATGACTCTATCTTCTCCCACCCGCCTCGCACGATAGACTTTCGGTAGAGGTCTATCGTCTTGATGGGGACGGTTATAGGATCGAACCGTATCCCCTGAATCTCCGGCCACACCCGGTCAAATACCGAGGACGTCTCGGCGATTTTGATGTGGAGACGGTTGTCACCGTCGTTCTCGCCCTGCTCGTATCCGGGCAAAGACGAGAGTAAGTTGATGCCGACCAAAAGCCTTGTCATGTGGAGCGTTGCCTGCGCCGGCAAGACGATGTACTGCCGCTCGAGGGCGTAGAGCCCGTGAAAGGTTGCGCGCGTCTGCTGCATCAGCCTAGTGACGCGCTCAAGGCCAGCTAGCAGGACTGCCTCGTCAGCTTCGTGTATCGGCCGATGAAAGGTCATGTGCGGCGCGAGCTCGTAGTAGGGCGGGTTAATCCCGGTCACGTGAGCGACCTGGTCCATCAGTTTAATCACGTCACAGCAACATGGGGATGTTGGGATTACGACAAGATGTTTGTACATGTGGTTGCTCCATCTGGTTGATTTCGGTTGGTGAAAAAGATCGGAAACGGCTGAAGGTATTGAACCATTTATAAAACGATATGTCAATATCGTGCGGTGCGAGGTAAAAGGGGTGGGCACCAAGCGTGATACAGTAGAAATCGACATGAAGCGCCACCTACTCTATGGAGGATTTTTACTGGTCATTATTGGCGGAGCGCTCGTACTCTTCGCGCAGGTAGCGGCGCCGGTGAGCACGACGCTTCTTGATGAATCGACAGCGGAGTTCGGCGGCGTGTCCTTAAGACTCGACTATGCGACAACGACCGAGGCCCGCGAGCGAGGGCTCAGCGGCCGCACAAGCATCCCGGGCGACTACGGGATGCTTTTCGTCTTTCCAAAAGACGACCGCTACGGCTTCTGGATGAAGGATACGCTCGTCTCTCTGGATATGTTCTGGCTCGACGCTCAAGGACAGGTGGTCTCGATCGCTCGGGAGGTCGCGACCTCAAGCTATCCAAATGTCTTTTATCCCTCAGCACCGGCGAGATATGTCTTAGAGACTGCTGCCGGCTTTGCCGATGCTCACCTCATTACCATCGGGACGCCCCTCCGGTTGAAAAAACTCCCAGTCATTTCACAATAACGCTGTCCACATAGCGTTCCGTATGCACAGGAGTAAACTAGTACTAACGAATCCTTTTTATTAATCGCGTAATCATCTCCGCATGTCCAAGACCGTCAAAGCCCCCGTTCGCACGAAGACCGAGACGGCTGTTGCTGTTTCAAAGCAGCCTGTTTCGAACGTTGTCTCGGCAGAGACAAAGCGCTACCGCGAGATGATTCCGCAGATCGAGAAGCGCGACGGACGTCTTGTACAATTTGATTTTGAAAAGATCGTTTCGGCTGTGTTCAAGGCAATGCAGGAGGCGGGAGAGGGGAGTCACGAGGATGCGGTGCTTGTCGCGCACCAGGTGGCGGGCGAGCTCGGGCGATTCGCGAAGAAGTACAAGAGCTTCTTGCCGACGGTTGAAGGCATGCAAGACTCCGTCGAGAAATATCTGATCCTCAACGACTACGTAAAGACGGCAAAGGCCTACATCCTCTATCGCGATAAGCGCGCTCAGCTCCGCGCAGCGCACATGGAGATCCCGGAGCACGTGAAGAAGCTCGCAGCAGAGAGTAAAAAATATTTTGAGGGCAATGCGCTCGGCGAGTTCGTCTATCTGCGCACCTACGCTAAGTGGATCCCCGAAGAGGGGCGGCGCGAGACCTGGATCGAGACGGTTGATCGCTATATGAGCTTCATGCGCGAGAATCTCGGCACCAAACTCACCGAGAAGGAGTATACCGAAGTGCGCATGGGCATCTTGAAGCAGGAGGTGATGCCCTCGATGCGGCTCATGCAGTTTGCAGGCGAGCCGGCACGCCGCTGCAACACCTGTGCCTATAACTGCACCTTCACCGCACCGGTAAAGCTCCAGGACTTCTCTGAGATCATGTATCTCTCGATGCAGGGATGCGGCGTCGGCTTCGCGGTCGAGAGCCAGAACATCGAACAGCTCCCGCAGATCATGAAGCAGACCGGGAAGCAAAAAGAAGCAAAGAAAGAGATTCATCGTATCGCCGACTCCAAGGAGGGGTGGTGCGATGCGCTCACACTCGGACTCACGACCTGGTATGCCGGAAAGGATATCACGTTTGATTTTTCGGAAATTCGTCCGGCAGGCGCTCGCCTGAAGACGATGGGCGGCAAAGCCTCGGGTCCGGAGCCGCTCCGCTCTCTGCTCGCCTTCGCACGCGAAAAGGTGCTCTCCCGCCAGGGGCGCCGCCTGCGCACGATCGATGCGCACGACATTATCTGCAAGATCGGCGAGTGCGTGGTCGCCGGCGGCGTGCGTCGCACGGCGATGATTTCACTCTCTGATCTTGATGATATCGAGATGCGCGACGCCAAGAAGGGTCAGTTCTATATGACCGATCCGCACCGCTCTGTCGCGAACAACTCAGCCGTCTATGAGGCTCAGCCGACCAACGCCGAGCTTATGGACGAGTGGGTGGCGCTTATGAAGAGCGGGAGCGGCGAGCGCGGCATCTTCAATCGCGCCGCACTGGCGGCAACGATGCCGAAGCGCCGCGTGGACTACTTTAAGACGGTCGGATTTCTCGGCGAGGACGGCGTAGTGCAAGGACCTATCGGCACCAATCCGTGCGCCGAGATCATTCTGCAATCGAAGCAGTTCTGCAATCTCTCCGAGGTTATCGCGCGCGCGAGCGACACCGAGGCGAGTCTCTTGCGCAAGGCGCGTCTCGCATCGATTATCGGGACTTATCAATCCACGCTCACGAAGTTCGGCTATATCTCCAAGGACTGGACGGATCACAACAAGGCAGAGCGGCTTCTCGGCGTCTCGATTACCGGTCAGTGGGACTCTCCGGTCGCACGACAAGCCGAGGTGATGCGCAAGGTCCGCGATATGGCGGTGAAGACGAACGTTATCTATGCGAAACGCTTCGGTATCGAACGTTCGATGTCGGTAACAGCCGTGAAGCCCTCGGGCACCGTCTCGCAGACGTTCAACTGCGCCTCCGGCATCCATCCGCGCCATGCGCCGTACTATATCCGCCGCGTGCGCATCAGCGCGACCGACTCACTCTTTAAGATGCTGCGTGACCAGGGCGTGCCGTATTATCCGGAAGTGGGGCAGTCCTTGGAGGCGGCCAATACCTATGTCTTCGAGTTCCCGGTCAAGTCGCCTGACCACTCAAAAGAAGCGCGGTTTAAAGACGATCTCACTGCGCTCGATCAGCTCGAATACTGGAAGCGGGTCAAGTTGAACTACACCGAACACAATCCGTCAGCGACCATCTCGGTCTCTGAAGATGAGTGGATCGGTGTCGTGGACTGGATCCAGAAGAATTGGAACATTATCGGCGGGCTCTCCTTCCTCCCGCGCAGCAACCATATTTATCGTCTCGCCCCGTACGAGACTATTACCAAAGAAGAGTACGAGACGCGCCTGGCTCGCTTCCCGAAGGTGGATTACTCCCAGCTCCTCTCCTATGAGCGGCAAGATGAGACGGAGATGAAGAAGGAGCTCGCCTGTGCCGGGGGAACCTGTGAGATAGTATAGAGAACAACAAAATGAGAAAACTCGCGCAGGAGCGCGAGTTTTCTCATTTTGTTGGACCGAGCCGATAAGCCGAATTCTGTCTGACCCGAAGGCGAGACGATCATTTATCTGGGCCTATCATTACTGATAAGCTCGAGCGGCACTACCCGCTCTTTCTTGAAGAAAGGGCGGGTCACGGCCTTGCATGCGGGTAAGGATTTGGTCGTTGCATCTCTCCAATTACTTGGGAGCTCGCCCTACTTCACATGAAGCTTCGTAGGGCGATTTTTCCCTTTCGGAAAAAATCGTTTCTGTAGTCACCTCTATCCTCACGGACGACGGGCGTTACCCCCGACGCCCCGACTTTCATCGGGGGTCGGGGCTCCGACTGTAACGTCGGAGCCGCTACCTTGTTACCCGCCTGTTCTTAGAGAACAGGCGGGTGCATGTTCGGACTTTCCTACCCGCCTGTTCTTAGAGAACAGGCGGGTCGATCGCCCAGCTCGGTCCAAGCGCTATTATACCACAGGTATTTAAATGTGTTAGGAGATGCCGGAATCAGCAGAATAGTGGCGTGCTTCTCGCAACATTTTCTGCAAGGGAATCATACGTGTTTCAGAGAGCAGCTGCGCGTCTAAAATGGCGCGGATTGGTGCCGGTGCGCCCGTATAGGCACCAAGGCTTGCATATGGATACGCCGTTAGGTGCTCTTCTAAGAACTCGGGATCTACGACATGGTTCGTCTTCCATTTGGGTTCATAAAGCACTGCCGGACTTGAATGTACGTAATGTATGAGTTGCTGAAGCGGATGGTGGGGAAGCACGTGGCGGGATTTAAACGGCTTCAGAAACAGATTACCGGCTCGGCTATGTCGAGCGTTGAAGTAGAGGGTATAGGCAGTTCCTAATTTGCGCATAAAGGTCGTAATACCGCCCCCCTCAACCTCCTTCAGTACCAGATCAAATTTATTGGGCATCAGGCAGAATGCGCCGACAGTAACGAGCCTTTTTCCGCGAGGCATAGCCAGAACCTCTTCAAACCTCCGTATGCCTATATCATCGCGACGAAGAGGTAACTCATCATTTGCCAAATAGAGAAGCTCGAGAAAGCGATGATAATCTTGGGCATCGGTATAGGCGATGCGTTCTTCGATGCTGCGGTTATAGCAGTGGTACCATTCGCCGATTTCAAAGGATTCTTTCCTGTTCGTCATAGGTAGAGTATAAGGTGTCACCTTACGGAGTCAAGTAAATGATACATATCGCGAGGTGACACTTCACGAAGTTGTGGGGATAAGTGTAGTGCAGAGGAGCATACAGAGTACACTTAGGATTATTATCCCCAGGTAATTAAAAATATTCACTCACCATGCCTCCGCAATCAGCAATAGCATCACGTCGCCGTTCACTCGACACTGTTAGTGTGTGGGCGCTCTTCGCCACCATTATCGCGGCTCTGTTTATATTCATACCGTCTTCAGCTGTCTCGTTCACGACGACCAAGACCTTCTTGCTCGCCGCCGGTGCGATCATTACGCTTGCACTCTATATCCTCGCGCGCCTTTCGCGCGGCAACGTCATATTCCCGCCGTCAGTTCTTATCGCCGCACTCTGGCTGCCCGTCATTGCCTATGCGCTCTCGGCGGCATTCTCGGGTGTTTCGTTCGGCAACGCACTCTGGGGCACGACCCTTGAACCGGACACGCTCGGCTTCATGCTTATCGCGGCAATACTCGGCACCCTTTCAGCGCTCGTTCTGCGCCGGAGCGAACAGTATGCGTCGTTTCTCCGCGCGGGCGCCTATGCCTTCGGCATCATGGCCCTTCTTCAGGTTCTCATCGTTATCGTCGGACAGTTTGCTCCAGATACGATCTCACCGGCGTTCTCGATCATTGGTTCATTCACTGACCTCGCTTCGCTCATGGGTCTCGGTGTCGTTGCCATATTGATCACGCTCCGGTTCCTCGAGCTCTCGACACGCGCGTACCGCCTGCTCGTGGTAAGCGGTGTTGCGGCGCTCTTCCTGCTCGCCATTGCGAACTCCTCGCTTGTCTGGGTGCTTATTGCGCTCGTATCACTCGGTCTCTTCGTCGAGGCAGTGATGCAGAAGGGTTCTCGAGGAGCAGACACCGATCTCGATGAGGCGGTCGTCATGGATGAGACGCCTCTTGAGACAGAAGAAGGGAACCGTTCACTCGTCATGCCTCTCGCGGTGCTCGCGATCGCGCTCTTCTTCCTTATCGGTGGAACGCTCGGTGGTGCGCTCGCAAATGCGCTCAACGTGAATATTCTCAACATTCGCCCGTCGTGGCAGTCGACGTTCTCGGTTGCCGGCAAGGCGCTCTCCTCTTCGCCCGTCTTCGGTTCAGGTCCGGGCACCTTCGGTGTTGAATGGCTGAAGTACCGCGAAGCGTCGCTCAACTCGACGATATTCTGGAATGTCGACTTCTCGTCCGGTATCGGATTTATCCCGACATCGTTTGTGACAACCGGCATCGCGGGCATCGTCGCGTGGCTCTTCTTCATCGGTCTCCTTCTCGTATTCGGTTTGCGCATGCTGATTGTGCGCACGCCGCAGGATCCGTTCATCCGGTATGTCTCTATCCTGTCATTTGTCGGAGCGATCTATCTTCTCACGACTGCGGTATTTGATTTGCCGAATGCCGTTATCCTCGCGCTCACCTTCGTCTTTGTAGGGTTCTTTGTGTCGACGATGCGATACGCCACGGGCGGAGAACAGTGGGGCATCATATTCTCGCGCAGTCCGCGCGTCGGATTCGTCATTGTGTTCTCGCTCACTATTCTGTTGCTCTCATCGGTCGTTGCCGCCTACACGCTCGTCGGACACTACATTGCCGCAAGCCAGCTCTCGAGCGCTTCTGCAGCATTTGCAGCAGGCAATCTTGATGGGGCAGAAAAGGCCGCTCAGAGCTCGATAGCGTTTGCGCCCACGACTGCCGCATATCAGATCCAGTCGGGTATTGCGAATTCACGGCTCAACCTGATCGTCTCGTCAACAACCATGGACAAGGCCACGGCGCAGAAGGAATATCAGACAGCGCTCTCTGCCGGTATTAATGCCGCCTTGACCGCCACAAATCTTGATGCGACCGACTATCAGGGCTGGCTCGCACTCGGCAATCTCTATGCCCAGGCAGTGCCGCTCGGTGTCGCCGGCGCTTACGATAGCGCCAAGACTGCGTACCTCAAGGCACAGGAGCTGAATCCGACCAATCCGCAGATTCCGTATATCCTCGCTCAACTGAATATCGCGAACAAAGATACTAAGGCCGCTCAGGCGGACTTGAAGGCCGCGATAGAGCTCAAACAGGATTACACGGCGGCCATCTTCTTGCTCTCTCAGCTTGAGGTGCAGGACGGTAATGTGAAGGATGCGCTCGCCTCGGCGCTCGCGGCGGCCTACTTCACTCCGAACGATCCGAACATCCTCTTCCAGGTCGGCATCCTCTACGCGGCGCAAGCTGATTACAAGAATGCGGCGGCGGCGCTCGAAGCGGCGGTCGCGGCGAATCCTCAGTTTGCAAATGCCCGCTACTTCCTCTCGGCGGTGTACGAGAAGCTCGGCGACACGAAGAATGCCCTCGCGCAGATGCAGGCAATTGCTGATATGTCGGCTGACAATGCCAAGGCGGTCGCCACCCAACTCACGGCGCTTACCTCGGGCAAGAACCCGTTCCCCGAGAACCTCCTCTCAGCGTCATCGACTCCCGTAAAGCAATAATATAGGCTACTATAGGGTGATGGTTCGACGTATTCTCGAGCGCATCGGTGAGCCAATGCGCGCACTGGCTCGCCCCATACGCGGCTTTCAAAAAGCCGCGTATGTGCGTATCTCGGCGCCGGTACGCGGCCTGCATCAGGCCGCGTACTTGCTTGCCGCGCTCACGCTTGCTTCACAGGCGCTTGCGCTTCTGCGCGACCGTACCTTTGCGCACACTTTCGGCGCTGGCCAGGTGCTCGACCTCTATTACGCGGCATTTCGCGTGCCGGATCTCGTCTTCGCACTCGTTTCTTCACTGGTCTCCGCCTATGTGCTCATCCCGCGCATTACGGGTATGGATCGGGAGTCGACGCGGCGGCTTCTCTCAGAGTCTGCGACATTCCTCTTCGGCATGGGAGGGCTTATCTGCATAGTGCTCGCGATATTCATGCCGCAATTCTTGGCGGTGCTCTATCCGGACTTCAGCGCATCGTCGTATCAGGCCGAGTTTGTGCTTCTCGCTCGCGTTCTGCTTTTGCAGCCGATTCTGCTCGGACTCTCCGGCATTCTCGGGAGCGTCACACAAGTGGCGCGACGCTTCACGCTCTTTGCGATATCTCCGGTTCTCTACAACCTCGGCATTATTCTCGGTACGGTCATCTTCTATCCGCTCTGGGGTCTTCCGGGTATCGGACTCGGCGTTATCATTGGCGCGGTTGCGTATCTTGCCGTGAATATCCCTGTCGTCATTGAGGCAGGCGTCTTGCCGCAATGGCGCATACCCCGGTTCGCATCGATTATGTCAGTGGTGCGCGATTCTGTTCCGCGTTCGCTCGCGCTTGGGATGGGTTCGGTGACAGCGCTTCTTCTTACCGCACTTGCTTCGCGGGTCGGCACGGGCGCGGTCTCCGTCTTCACCTTTGCGAGCAATCTCGAAGCGGTCCCGCTTGCGCTCATCGGCTCCTCCTACGCGGTGGCGGCGTTTCCGGCGCTCTCTGAGGCTTCTGCACCGGAGCGACGCGATGAGTTCACGCGCATTCTCTCGTCAAGCGCGCGGCACATTATCCTCTGGTCGGTCGTATCCTTAGGTCTCATCGTTGTTCTTCGTGCGCATATCGTGCGCGTCGTTCTCGGTACCGGCGCCTTCGATTGGGATGCGACGCGTCTCACTGCCGCACTGCTCGCTGTTCTCGCGGTGAGTCTCGTCGCACAAGGGCTCGCGCTCCTTTTCTCGCGCGCACTCTACGCCGCACGACAATCCTGGCGTCCGCTCTTCTACCAATGCGCCGGCGGCGCGCTCACCGTGCTTCTCGCCGTCGTCTTTCTCGCTCTACCGGGGCAGGGATTCCCGACGTGGTTGGCTGAGTATCTGAAAGTCGGCGATGTGGGAGGCTCTACGATCCTGCTTCTTGCACTCGCCGCGACCCTGGGGCAGATATTCCTCGCCCTGCTTTCTCTGCTCGCACTTCGAAGCGCTGCTCCCGGGCTCGCACGGACGCTTTTCCGGCCTCTTTTCGACGGTTCTCTCGCCGCACTTGCCGGCGGTACGGCGGCCTACCTCACCCTCTTTTTTGAGGGCGGTATCGCGCCTCTTACGACGCTCGTATCTGTCTTTGCACAAGGACTCATCGCTGGTATGGTGGGGCTTATCGCCTCAGCACTCACGCTCTACGTGGTTGAAAATGAAGAGTTTCTCATCGTCGCGAGCGCGCTCGGCCGTCTCGTCCATCTTCCGGGCGTGCGCGAGCGAGTGCTCGCGCCCTCGGCTGAAGAGCCGATTAAACCGTGAACCAAAAACAGATCCGCAATTTCTCTATCATCGCCCACGTCGATCATGGCAAATCGACCTTGGCTGATCGCCTGCTCGAGCGAACGGGCGCCATCCCCGAGCGCCTGATGCGCGACCAGGTGCTCGATCGCATGGACCTCGAACGCGAGCGCGGCATCACGATCAAGATGCAGCCGGTGCGCATGCAGTACGGCGAGTACGTGCTTAACTTGATCGACACACCAGGGCACATCGACTTCTCCTATGAAGTCTCGCGCGCGCTCCATGCGGTGGAGGGCGTGCTTCTCTTGGTCGATTCAACTCAGGGCGTACAAGCGCAGACCTTGACCACACTTGCGATGGCGCAGGCGCAGGGGTGCGTTATCATCCCCGTTGTTTCTAAGATCGACTCGCCGGCCGCGCGCGTCGCTGAAGTCTCGGCTGAGCTCGCGAAGCTGGTGCGAATGAAGCCGGAGGATGTGCTCGCCGTCTCGGGTAAGACCGGTGCGGGCGTTGAAGAATTACTCGAAGAGATCGTCAAGCGTGTGCCGCCGCCAAGGTCGAACCTTGTCGAACAAGGTTCGACCTTGGCGGCAGATGAGCCGCGGGGTCTTATCTTCGACTTCTCGTATTCAACGCATCGTGGCGTCGCCGTCTATCTGCGCGTTTTTGACGGCATGTTTAAAAAGGGTCAGCCGCTTACCTTTCATGCAGCAGGGAAGGAGTTTGTCGCCCTTGAGACCGGCATCTTCACACCCGGCGAGACGCCGGCCGACTCGCTCGGGGCGGGAGAGATCGGCTATATCGTGACCGGCATCAAGGAGCCGGGCGTGGTGGCGGTCGGCGACACTATCGGAGCCGTACGAGGAACTCTCGCGGCTCTGCCAGGCTATGAGCGGGTGCGGCCAGTCGTCTGGGCCTCGGTCTATCCGGAGAGTCAGGACGATCTCCCGCTCTTGCGTAAATCGCTCGAGCGCTTGCGGCTCTCTGACTCCTCACTCTCCTTCGAAGAAGAATCCTCAGGCGTTCTCGGGAGGGGATTCCGCTGCGGCTTCTTGGGCCTTCTTCATCTCGAAATTATTACCGAGCGCCTGCGACGTGAGTTCAACCTCACTCTTATCGTTACTATCCCGACCATCTCCTATGTGGTCACAAAAACGAATGGTATTCGAGAAACTATTTATACACCTGCAAAATTCCCCGAGTTCGGCGATATTTTAAAAATTGAGGAGCCGTGGGCGAAGGTGATTATCATCACGCCACCCGAGTCAGTCTCCGCGCTCGTCCAGATGCTCTACGACCACGAGGCACAGACACTCGCCTCAGAGACCTTCGGCGACGGTCGCATCGAGATGACGATTGAGATGCCGCTTCGCGAGCTCATGCGCGGATTCTTCGACAAATTGAAAAATATTTCTTCAGGCTATGCCTCGCTCTCGTATGAGATCTTAGAAGAGAGGGAAGCAGATGTCGTCCGACTCGATGTGTTGGTCGCTGATGAGCCGGTGGCCGCCTTCGCGCGCGTGATCGCGCGCCGACGCGTCGAAGAAGAGGCTGAGAAGATGGTAGAGAAGCTCCACGGTATCATGCCGAAACAGCTCTTCGTCACCAAGATCCAAGGCAAGGCACTCGGACGCATCATCGCGTCGCGAACCCTTTCGGCGATGCGGAAAGACGTTACGGGGTATCTCTACGGCGGCGACGTCTCGCGCAAGAATAAGCTCCTCGATAAGCAGAAGCGCGGCAAGAAGAAGATGCTTGAACGCGGCCGCGGTAAGGTGAATATCCCTGAAGAAGTGTTTATGAAGATGGTGCAGTCTTCGGCTGAATGACGCTATAATCCAACCATGCGCGCGAAACAGCTGCGGCGAGGTATCCTGATTGGCGTCCTCCTCCTCGCCGCTTTCTGGCTCGCGATGCTTATCTGGGGGCTTGCCGGTAAGGCGCATGTTGCGGTCTCGCAAGCGAATGAGGCGAAAGCGCAGTTTGCAGAGCTTGAACAACGCAAGACGATGCTCGCCGCGAATCTCGCCGCTCTCGCCACCGAACGCGGAAAGGATGCGGCGATACGAACGGCCTTCGGGGTTGCGCGGCCGGGAGAAGAGGTTATCGTGGTGGTGCCGCCAGCGACCGCAACGCCCACGACGACACCCTCCTGGTGGCAGAAGTTCTTGAGTTGGTTCTGACGTAGACGTGCGTCAAAATGCGGGTATGGTTTAGTGGTAGAACGCGACCTTCCCAAGGTTGAGACCCGGGTTCGATTCCCGGTACCCGCACTACTTCGCTCGATTCAGAAATCGAGCTACGCAGTGCAAGCACTAGTTCCTGCCACGCACCGCGAAGCTCCGGGCTGGGAGCGTAGTGGTGTGGATAACTCGGCATGGTATACTCGCCGCATAACTTTATAGACATGAAAAACGTCACCATTTACAGCACGCCGACTTGCCACTTCTGCCAGATGACCAAGGATTTCCTTAAAGAAAAGGGTATCGGCTATACGGAGTATGACGTCGCACATGACCTTGAGAAGCGCCAGGAGATGATCCAGAAGTCCGGCCAGATGGGCGTGCCGGTCATATTTGTGGGAGATGAAATGATTATCGGTTTTGACCAGGAGAGGCTCGTGTCTACTCTCGGCATTACCGCATAAGCGAGTCACAAAACACGCGCCGCGGGAGCGGCACGTGTTTTGTCTATGTGAAGTGTGGATAAAGCGACTATGAACTGGGAGACATATGTTATATTCTAAGTATGTACAGGATATTGTCGGATGAGCAACATAAATATCTCGTTAAGTTACGAAAGCAAGGGAAGAGCATCCCTGAAATCTCAAGAGAGACTGGAACACCCATAACAACTGTCCAACGACATATAAAAGGAATCCAGGTCCCGCTCGAATTCCAGACAATTCTTAGAGAAAAACAAGGAGGATCGAAAGACCGAGCTAAGGGTTTGCGTGCGAATATAAATGTAAAAGTAGAGAAATTATTAGGTAAGATTTCGCAACGCGACTACCTCTTTCTCCTTATTGGGTTGTACTGGGGCGAGGGTACCAAAAAGGACTTTACAATTATCAATTCAGACCCACTTCTTCTACAGACCTTCATTTATTGTTTAAGAACCCTCGGCATAACCGATGATAGACTGTCCCTTTCTCTAAGAGTTCATGCAGAGATATCTATATCAAAAGCAAGAGCTTTTTGGGCTCAAACGACAGGTTTGTCAGAACAACTTATTGAACGAATTGAAGTTATAGAAGGAAAAAAGAAGGGGAAGCTTCCGCACGGAATGTGCCGAGTGAGAGTGAAATCAGGGATACGAGATCGCCTGCTCATCCAAAGTGCCATAGCGCTCATTGGAAAAGAGTGTAGTAAAAGGATAGTATCTATCTAAGCTGTCGTAGTTCAACGGATAGAACGAGGGATTCCTAATCCCTAGATGCAGGTCCGACTCCTGCCGATGGCACCAAAGACTTGCTATACTAAACGAACATATGGACCCCGAGATGAAGAAGCTCCTCGAAGAGACTCATGCGCTCGTGAAGGATAATCACGTTATGCTCCGCACCATTCGGCGGGAGCATTGGTACGGGATTATCATCAGGGTGGTGTTTTGGGCCATTCTTATCGGCGTACCGGCCTACTACTACGCCCAGTATCTCCAGCCGTTCGTCGCGAAGTATCAGGCGACGACCGGACTCAACACCACCGGCCCGTTTGGCCTGCCGACTTCCGCTGATCTACAAAAGCTGATAAACTCGTTTAAAGTAGGACAATAACGCCTGGATAAGTAAGCTTATCCAGGCTGCGTTCGGCTCGATAGCATGCACTAGGAAGTGTATGCTATCGTATCCTCACTTGCCTGGATAGCTCAGTTGGTAGAGCACTTCCCTGAAGAGGAAGGGGTCCCCAGTTCGACCCTGGGTCCAGGCACCAGTATGTTGCGAACGATCTTTGCGTGGATTAAGACTTACGAAAAGCATCTCTCTGCTTTCGCGATGGTCGCGGGCTTTATCGTCGACAATCTGTTCTTCGAGCGGGTTGACCTGTGGCAGACGCAGGCAGTCTTCGCCTCCTACGCGGCCGCCTGCTTTATTGCGATACCGCTTTTGCACTGGATCGAGATGCGTCCCGCGCGCCTCGCTTCGTTTCCGCGCTTGCGCCTCCTCTTGCCGCTTGTGACGCAGTTTGCACTCGGCGGATTCTGGAGCGGATTCGTCATCTTCTATGGTCGTTCGGCAGTACTCGGCGCATCATGGCCGTTCCTCCTGTTTCTCTTTTTCATCTTTCTCGGGAGCGAATACTTCCACCAGTATCACGAGCGGCTCGTCTTCACGAGTATTCTCTTTTTCTTCGCGCTCTATTCCTACGCCATCTTCGCTCTCCCAATCTACACCGGCACGATCGGGACGATGACCTTCATCGAGAGCGGCGCTCTCGCCGTCGGCGTGTTCGCGCTCTTTACGGCTCTCTTGCGCATGCTTGCGCGGGAACGCTTCTTGCAGGACGTCTGGCGTATCCGCGTAGGCGCACTCGCCGTCCTCCTCTTCATGAACGTCTTCTACTTCACCAACATCTTGCCGCCTCTGCCGCTCTCGGCGACGGCCGCTGGAGTCTATCACGCGGTGTGGCGCGCCCCCGGAGCCTATCTAGCGTCAGATGAGAGCAAGCAGTCGTGGGGAGTGCGATATCTAGGGCTTACGCCCACTCTGCACGTGACGCCGGGCGAATCACTCTCTGCCTATAGCTCCGTCTTTGCGCCGACGACGCTTACGGCAACCATCGTGCATCGCTGGCAGTGGTATGACAGTGCAAAAAAACAATGGACGACCCGTGCAACCATTTCATATCCGATAGCCGGCGGCCGCGACGGCGGATATCGCGGCTATTCCACGATGCCGATTTCTATGGTCGGAGAGTGGCGCGTTGATATAGAGACTGCAGACGGCCGCAGTATTGAACGTTTACCGTTTACGGTCGAACAGGCAGCCGTGCCGCCTCCTCTCTCGACGATTACGCTTCAATAAAAAAACAAGGTTCGAATTCTAAGGTCCGACCTTCGGAATCGGATTTAAGGTCGGACCTTTAAACCTTGTTTTTAACCGGCTTTCACGCGGAGCTTGGTCTGCTTCGCCTTGTCGAGTTTCGGCAGGATGATAGTCAGGAGGCCGTCTTTGGCGCTTGCAGAGGAGGCTTCAACATCAACTTCTTGGGGGAGCATGATGGCGCGAGTAAACGAGCCCCAGAAGAGCTCGCGGGTGAAATAGTCAGGGCCGGCGACCTGCTCGCGCTCCATCCGGGAACCCTCGATCTCGACCATGTCGCGACTTATAGAAATGCTGAGCTCATCGGGACGCACGCCGGCGACGAAGGCGCGAATGATGATATCGCTCGCGGTCTGGTGCACGTCAACGGGGAGCTGGCCCTCGTTGCCGGGCTGATCGTCGTCGAGCGGGGCCGGCCGACCGGCTGTGTGATGACTCGCCTTGTGCGACGTCGTCTTAACGACAGGAGTCTCGTCGTCGAACGCATCAAACGGATCATCCGTCGGGGCACTGCCAGAAAGGCGCTCAAAAAATGATTTCTTCATGTTCATGGGTAAGGTACCGTGTTACGTATTGTTAGAGAGAGTTCGATACTGGAAATATTTTAGCACCTCAAACGCCGCGAAGAAAACGACAGCAACCGTCCAGATGAGGAAAAGTGCGGCGAGCGTGGTCGAAGCTCCTCCACTTATGATAAGCGTGTTGAACGCAGTGTGCAATGCGATGGCGAGGATAAGTCCGAACGCCGCAGCGCTTGCTCGAGTCGCGGCATGGCTCTTCGCTGAGAAGGCGAAGGCGAAGCCGATCCCCGCAGAGGCGACGACATGGAGCAGTGTGGAGCCGAGGAACCGCAGATCGCCAGTGAAGAAGACGGGCGCGAAATCTCCATCGGCAAGCGGAGCGATAAGAAAGAGCATGTTCTCTGCCGCGGCGAAGCCGAGCGCGACCGTGATCATGTAGATGACATAGTCAGGAGCTTCATCGACCGCGCGGCGCCAGAGAATAAAGAGTGCGACCATGGCATATTTAAGCGTCTCTTCGATGAGCGCCCAGGCGGTCAGGATCGGCAGGTCGCTGCTCAGATTCGATTTTGCATATTGCTCGAAGGGGAGTGCGAGCGGCACGGCCAGCATGCCGGCGATGAAGGTGAGAGCGATGAGCGCCTTCGGCTCAGGGTGTGTCGCATCCTCCTTCAGAAGAAAATAGAGCCAAATGAACGAGGGCAGGAGACCGCCGAAAAATGCGTAGCCGAGTGTCGAGAGAGTCACATAGTCAGTATACCAGCCTAAAAATACTAATTTTCAAAGCCGACGCCCTGGTCGGCTCCCCGACCTCCAAAGGAGCGTCGGGGTTATCAATTTTGCAATTTTCAAACAGGCCACTTGGCGACCATGAGATAGTTCGCGTCTTTTGTGGGCATCGATTGGTAGATCTCTTCGGTGACGAACGGCATGAAAGGGTGGAGGAGTTTCAGAGTCCGAGTGAGCAGGAGCAGGAGCAGGGAAGCGCGGGATTGTTTTGCAATTTCGTCAGTGCCGGCAAGTATCGGCTTCGATTCTTCGAGTATCTTGTCCGCGAGTTCGTGCCACGCATAGTGATAGATCTTTTCTGCCGCCATGTACATGCGGAATTCTTCCATATCTAGCGTGACGTCTTTCGTTAGTGCATCGCATGCAGCAAGTATCGCTTCATCTCCTTCTGTCATGTTGGACGTGGTACGTCCAATATTAATTTCTGGCGTGTTTGCTGTGTTTTCTAAGATAAAGCGAGCGATGTTCCAGAGCTTGTTCGCGAAGTGTTTGTAGCCTTTGACGCGGCTCTCGTCGAAGCTGACGTCGTTGCCGATCGCGGTCCCGACCAGAAGTCCCATCCGGAGCGCGTCGGCGCCGTACTTGTTAATCATATCGAGCGGGTCGATCCCGTTATTCAGCGACTTGCTGAACTTCCGTCCCTGCTTATCTCGGACGAGACCGTGGATCATGACTGTCTTGAAGGGAACTTGTCCGAGGTGGAACCCGCTCATGAGGATCATACGCGAGACCCATAAGTTCAATATCTCGTAGGCGGGCGACATGAACGACGTCGGATGAAAGGTCGCGAGATCGTTCGTCTGCCGGGGCCAGCCCAGGGTTGAGAATGTCCAGAGCGCCGAGGAGAACCAGGTATCAAGCACGTCCGGGTCCTGTGCCCACCCATCGCCTGTTGGCGCTTCGGTGCCGATGAAGATCTCTTCGTCCTTGTACCAGACGGGGATGCGATGTCCGAACCATATCTGCCGGCTGATGCACCAGTCGCGCAGGTTTTCTATCCAGTGGAAATACGCCTTCTTGAATCCTTCTTGCGGCATAGTAACGCCTCCGTGTTTGACGGCGGCGAGCATCAGCTCCTTGAGCGTGAGAGAGCTTCCGCTCTCGATGCCGGGGATCTCTGAATGCGCGATGACAAACGGCTTGGTGACGTCCACGAACCATTGCAGTTTGATCTGCGGCTCGATGATGCCGCCCGTGCGTTCAGCGGTCGCGATGTTGTGGACGTACGGCTCCTCCTTCACTACGAGGCCTTTTGCGCGCAGCTTCTCGACTATCTTCTCGCGCGCTTCGGTTATCTTCATCCCCTCGAATTCTCCGGCGATAGGGAGGAGTTTCCCGTACTCGTTGATAATCTGTTCTTTGTCGAGCTCGTGGCGTTCGGCGATGTCGAAGTCGACCATGCTGTGCCACGGCGTGATAGTCATCACACCCGTGCCGAACTCCATATCAATAGACTCATCCTTCACAATAGTCGCGGTAATAGGGCCGTTGATCCATTCAAGCTCGATTGTCTGACCATCTTTCCACTCGGCATAACGCATATCGGCCGGATGCATCACGACATATTTATCGCCGAACTTCGTTTCAGGGCGCGCGGTGCCGATAGTGAACGGGCCATACTTCAGATAATAAAAAACTGCTTTTTCTTCTTGATAGACGATCTCATCGTCAGAGATAGTGGTCTGGCCTTTCGGGTCCCAATTGACGATGCGATGGCCGCGATAAATGAGACCGGAATCATACATGCGCTTGAACGCTTCGGCGACCGCCTGGACCCGCTCCTCATCGAGCGTATAAGCGTAGCGCGACCAATCGAGCGATGCGCCCATGCGGCGCACCTGAGCGAGGATCGTTCCCTCGCTCTCTTTTGCAAATGCGGCGACGCGACGCACAAGCTCTTCGCGACCGAGGTCGTGGCGGCTCTTACCCTCTTCTTTTTGAATATTCTTTTCAACGCGCGACTGCGTCGCGATGGCGGCTGAGTCGGTGCCCGGCACCCAGACTGTGCGCTCGCCCTTCATGCGGTGGTAGCGGACGACGGCATCTTGGAGCGAGTCTTCGTAGGCGTGGCCGACATGGAGGACGCCGTTGACGTTCGGCGGGGGGAGGGTAACCGAGTAGGTCGGTGCCTCAGCAGGCGTTACTCCCTGCCTTACGCACTCATCAGGATTAAAAAGGCCGCTTGCCTCCCATTCGGCATATAGCCGCGATTCGGTCGCGGCGGGATCGTAGGGCTGGAGGAACTTTTCGGGCATTGGTTAAAAATATAGCAAATATGCGCGTTTATGCGAGGTGCCGGTTGCCGTTCGCGGTGACAGCGTCGGGCTCTGTGAAATCGCCCTTCTCTGCGTGGTAGTAACCGGAGAGCGCTATCATAATGGCGTTGTCGCCGGTGAGCGAGGCAGCAGGGATGCGAAGGGAGGTATCCGGGAAGTCCTGCTGCATGTTTTCGGTAAAGACGCGGCGGATGTGCGTGTTGGCCGAGACGCCGCCGCCGATAACGAGTGTCTGTGCTCCCGTCTCGTCGAGCGCTCGCGCTGTCTTCTTCCACAACACATCAGACACCGCGTCTTCAAATTCTTTTGCGAGATGCTTCTTTTCTTCATCAGTGAGATTCGTTTGTTTCTTC
>JAQUAU010000068.1 GCA_028687085.1 Minisyncoccota bacterium
ACTGGTTGTCGAGGTCTTCCCAGAGAGTGTTTCAACGAAGGTGCCGTTATCGTTCTGCACAATTGCGTACTGCGGGAGGATAAGCACGTTGTCCTTTTTCTTTGTTTGGATATCAATATTCGCCGTGAGACCACTCTTCAGTCTCGGGTCGGCTTTGTTAAATGAGATCTTTATCTGATAGCTGATCACGCCCTGGGTGTCCGTCTGCGCCGGTGCGATGTAGAACACTGATCCCTCAAAGGTCTCGTTCGGGAATGCATCGAGCGTCATTGTCACCGAATTGCCGACAGCAAGCTTCCCCACATCGATCTCAGACACGCCGGCGTCCACTTCGAACCCGCCATACCCGATAATAGAGACCAAGGGCGCTCCGGGAGACGCTAATTGTCCGACTTTTGCATCGAGCTGGGTCAGTACACCATTCATCGGCGCGACGATCATCGCACCCGAGAGGTTGGCTCGCGCCTGTGCGACACCGGCCTGCGCCTGTGCGACCTGTGCCTGTCCAGCGGCAATACTTTGTGGCGTTGATCCTGCCTGTGCGAGCGCGAGAGCGCCCTCTGCGCCGACGAGCGCCGTCTTCGCACTCGCGAGCGCCGTGAGTGCGCCCGAAACAGAAGTACGGGCACTGGCGATATTCGACTCAAAGGTTGCTAGATTTGTCGCCGTTATGGTTCCTGTCGGCTGGCCCTTGGTCAAGACGGCGGCGGCGTCATTGAGGAACGTCATAAGTTGTGCGAGATTCTGCACCGCTTGCGTTGCGGCGATCACCGGATCACTCGTACTCACCGGAAGTGACGCTACTTGCGCACTCCAGGCGACAAGCATCGGCTCGAGCGCGATTCGCTCCAGCGTGATCGTATTACCCAATACGGCATCGGGCAGAATGAAAGCAAGCGCGGCGTTTGAGTTGCGCGGATTGATGAAGAATTGGTCTGCGGTCGTGTGCACCGCACTGTCGGATACGGCGTACGCGCTTGTTATTGCATTGATAAGTGCGATCTGGTCCTGCGCAACCGTGTTCTGATAGATAGCGAGCTGTTCCGGTCGCGTCCCTGCGGCAAGTGCGGCGAGATTCGCCTCGGCGACCGCGAGATTCGCCTGCGCTTGTGCGAGCGCGGCAGAAAGATTCCCAGTAGAAAGCTGTGCGATAACTGCGCCGGCACCCACCGAGTCGCCAAGGCTGTAATTCACACTCGCAATCGTTCCGGTATTTTGAAACCCGAGCGACACACTCCTTGTCGGCGTCGTGTTGCCGGTGACCGAAACGGTCTCAGTGATGGAGCCCTGCGTAACGGTGATGAACTGATATACGGGGTTGCTCTTGTGCACAAAGAACCAATACCCTCCGACTAAGAGAATAATGGATGTACCGAGTACCCAACGCCATCCGGTAAATGCAAAACGTTTGAGAGAGAATGCCATCAACAGTGAGTGTATCACTGGGCTATACTGAATGCATCATGCTCCTTCAACCCCTCTCGCTCCTCGGCGCTCTTATCGGAGTGCTTGTCATCGTATTCTTCATGCGGCCGCGGCGATTCTTCTTTATCCGCCACGGCGAAACGCTCCGAAATGCTGAGCACATCAGGCAGGGTGCCGAGGGCGCACTCTCGCCGAAGGGTCGCGAGCAGGCAGAAAAACTCGGGAACTATCTCAAACGCTTTCCTATTAAGCGCATCATCACGAGCACGTATCCGCGCGCCGAAGAGACTGCGGTGATTATCAATGCGAGTCTCAACGTGTCGGTCATTTCTTCTCCCCTTCTCACCGAACGGAAGAACCCGAGCGAGATTGTCGGCAAGCACACCGACAATCCAGAGGTCGCCCGCATCATCGATCAGATGGATCTCTCCTATCACGACGACGATTATCGCTTTTCAGACGAAGAAAATTTCGATGATCTGAAGAAGCGCGCGCATAAGTGCCTCACGCTGCTTGCGCGCCAGGGCGCGCGCGAGACCGTCGTCGTGACGCATCACGTCTTTCTCAAGATGCTCATCGCCTATCTTCTCTACCGCGAACGGCTCCACGCAAAAGACTTCACCAAACTCTCGTTCTTCAACTATGCACACAACGCGGGCATCACCATCTGCGAATATCATCCGTGGCGCATGTTCTCTCCCACGCGCGGCTGGGAGGTCGTCTCCTATAACGAACAACCAGAATAGAAAAAGCCCCCGCCACAACTTTGCAGATGTTGGCGGGCGGGGCTTTTTCTATATTCTATATTCTGGGCTAATAGTCCATGCCGCCGCCTTGCAGGGATTCTTTCTTGGGCTCGGGGATCTCGGCGATGGCCGCCTCGGTGGTGAGGAGGATGGCCGCCGCGGAGACCGCGTTTTCGAGCGCCATGCGCGGCATCTTAGCCGGGTCGATGATGCCGGCGGCAATCATGTCCTCAACCACTTCATCGGTGAGCGCGTTGTAGCCGGCATTCACCTTACCTCCTTGCACCTTCGAGACGATGAGCGAAGCGTCATCCTTGCCGGCGTTGATAGCTATTTGTGCGAGCGGCATCTCGAGGGCGCGCGTCACAATGTCGAAGCCCGCCTTCTCGTCGGCACTCAACTTCGCGCTATCGTGCCCTGCGAGCTTCTTCCCCACCTTGGCGAGAGCCGTCCCTCCTCCAGCAACAATGCCTTCTTCTATAGAGGCCTTGGTCGCCTTGACCGCATCATCAATCTTGTCCTTCAGATATTTCATCTCAGTCTCGGTTGCGGCGCCAACAGAAATCACGGCCACGCCGCCTGAGAGCTTGGCGATGCGCTCTTCAAGCTTCTCTTTGTCGAACTTGGAGTCGGTATTCTCGATCTGCGCCTTAAGCTGCGCGACGCGCGCGGCGATATCAGCCTTCTTGCCCTTACCGCCGACGATGGTGGTCGAATCCTTGGTCGCGACGACGCGTGTCGCCTTGCCCAGCATGCCGAGCGTCGCTTGCTCGAAGGTCATGCCCACGTCGCTCGTAATGACCTGGCCGCCCACGACGGTGGCGATATCCGCAAGCATTTCTTTCTTCCTATCACCATAGCCGGGTGCCTTCACCGCCAAGACAGAGAACGTGCCCTTTAAGCGATTCACGATAAATGTCGAGAGCGCATCGCCTTCGACATCATCTGCGATAATCACGAGCTCTCTCTTGCCCGACTGCACAACTTTTTCAAGCAATGGGAGAATATCCTGTACGTTACTTATTTTTTTATCCGTGAGCAGGATAGCCGGATCCTTCATCTCGGCCTCCATGCGCTCTGCGTTCGTCACCATGTAGGCGGAAACGTAGCCCTTATCGAGCTGGAGTCCCTCGACAATGTCATAGGAGAGCTCCATGCCTTGCGACTCTTCAACCGTCACCACACCGCTTGAACCCACCTTCTCCACTGCCTCGGCGATGATAGTGCCGAGCACCTCTGACTCTGCAGAGACTGATGCGACCTGCTTGATCTGTGCCTTGCCCGCGACCGGCTTGGCCATCTTCTTGAGTTCAGCAATTGCTGCGTCGCGCGCCTTCTCCATCCCCGAACGGATCGCCATCGCATTCGCGCCCTTCATCATGTGCGAAAGGCCCTCCTCCACCAACGCTTCAAGCAAGACGACGGAGGTCGTCGTGCCGTCGCCGGCCGTGTCATTGGTCTTGTTCGCGACCTCCTTCACTATCTCGGCGCCCATGTTCTCAAAGCGGTCTTTGAACGAGATCTCCTTGGCGATAGAAACGCCATCGTTCGTGATGCGCGGACCGCCGTACGACTTCTCGATGACGACATTGCGCCCGCGAGGACCGAGCGTTACCTTCACGGCGCGTGCCGCCTGCGCAATACCCTTGGCTATGCTCTTCCGTGCGTCCTCAGAAAAAAGAATATGTTTCGCCATAGTTAATCTTGAATAAAAATAATATCGGATTCAGCGAGCACATAATACTCCTCCTCTTGTACCTTGACCGGTTCGTCCCACGGCTTCTTAAAGAAGACGGTGTCGCCCACCTTCACGTCAATCGGGAGACGCTTCCCGTCATCATTCTTCTTACCAGGACCGACCGCGACCACCTCGCCCGAGAGGAGCTTCTCTTTATTCACGGTCTCGGGGATGATGATGCCCGAGGCGAGCTTCTTCTCTCCCCCTGTGTTTGCCGGCTTCGCCACCACGCGGTCCCCAAGCGAGTTGAGTGAAAGCTTTTTAGCCATAGCGTTCTATATATAAATGAATTAGCGC
>JAQUAU010000017.1 GCA_028687085.1 Minisyncoccota bacterium
CCTCAGCACTCACGGCAAACGCCTTCATCGCCTCCGGTCCTGATCCTGAAACAGTAATGTCCTTGGCCGTCTTGAAATCTGGTGCGGGCGTAATAGCTGCAGAGAGCGAGGTTAGAGCCTGCTTGGCGATAGACTGCATCTCGGCCTCAGAGAGATTCGCTCCGCCGTTATTCTGCTTGGCGGCGAGATAGAGCGTGAAGAAGTTCTGCGCGAAGGCGGCGGTGAGCGTGCCCTCGGCCGGCGCAGGCGGGAGCGAAGGGTCGACGATGACGCGGCCGTCGGGCGAAGAGGTCGCGACAGAGATGTCTGCAATCGCCTTTGGTACGATAAGACCCTTCGCGACTGCTTCGCCGTCGGTCATGCCGAGCTTGAACGAGTCGACAGCACGAGGGTCGGTGCCGTAGAGCGCCTCTTCCCAATCGGGAAGGCCGTCATTGTCTGAATCTTTTGTGGCTATCGCCTGCAGGAGGGCGGACTCTTCAGAGGCCTGGGCGACGCTCGGCGACTCGATCCCCCTCGCGAACACGTAGGCGCCGCCGATAAGGACTGCTGAAAAAAGCGTCGCCGCTAGAATCTGCCAATTCCCTTGGAATCTTTCCCCCATATCGCTTACAAGTATAACAGTCGCAAGACGCTTCGCACGGACGGACGCACTCTCTATATGTGTATTATCCCCTTTTGTGAAGATCAGACCTTCATCAGGGCAAGCCAGGCAGAGAGCGGGAGATCTTCGGCGCGAGCCTTTTCGGGGATGCTCCCCGCGCCAAAGCCGGCTTCGACGAGATTCTTCCGCACGAATTTGCGCTTATGTGCGAAGCCGGCATGCAGAAGGTTGAAAAATCGCTCTTCTTCGCTCGCTGTCGCAAACTGTCTCCGTGAAATATCCCGGATGCTGAGCACGGCAGAATCTACCTTCGGCGCGGGGTGAAATGCACCGCGCGGCACGTTGAATTCTCGCTTCGGTGTGCCGAAGGCCTTTACCGAAAGCGAAAGGATGGATTCTTTTTTTGTACGCGCGATTCTTTCAGCCACTTCTTTCTGCACCAGAAGCGTCATCGAGCTCGGTTGATGTTCGGCAGTGAGAAACATTCTGAAAATTTCTCCCGTGAGGTAATACGGGATGTTCGCGACAAGAGCATACCCTTTCGGGAGTTTTGCAATATCGAATGAACGAATGTCGCCGTAGACGAGTTCGAGACGGCCGTTAGCAATCTCGTTCGCAAAATCCGTCTGCAATGTTTCAAACAGCTCATGGTCTGCTTCGAGCGCGATTATCTTACCAGAGAGCTTCAGCAGTTCGCGTGTGAGCATGCCGGTGCCGGGACCAATTTCAAACACAACTGAGTCCGGAGAGAGCTTCGCAGAGAGCGCGATGCGCTCCGCGATGCGCGTATGCATGAGGAAGTTCTGCCCGAGTGATTTTCGCGCCTTGTGGAGGCTCTGCGATACAGGACGCGCCCTGCGTAGCCTTGGCGAAGTAGGGTTGGTTCGTATCATATGTTCAATAAATAATTGCTCCTTCTGTTTCATCATAGAGCAAAAGAGAACCATCGATATCGGCGAGAAAAGACGACGGTTCGCTCGCGTAGTCGCTCCCATAGATCTTGCGCACGCGCGCGAGCGTGAGATAGAGCCGCTCCTTCGCGCGCGTCATCGCCACATAGAAGAGCCGCCGCTCCTCTTCTTCATCTCGATCAGTATCGTTCCCCATCCCTTGGTGCGGGAAGAGCCCTTCTTCCATGCCGCTCACAAACACCGTGCTAAATTCGAGCCCTTTTGCCGCATGGACCGTCATCAGCATCACGCCCTTCTTTTCTTCCCCCTGCCCCGAGCGCGTCGAGGGGTGATCTATCTCGTCTTGATCACTTGCAAGCGCGGCTTCAGCGAGAAAGGCGGCAATGCCGCCCTTGCCGGCAGTTGCATCATAACGCGCGGCGACCGAGGCGAGCTCCTCGACGTTCTCGAATCGTTCGCGATCTTCAGCGCTCCCCTCGTCGAAGAGCACGCGGCGCAGACCGCTCTTCTCGATGACAAGCTTCACAAACTCTGAAGGGACAAGTGTGTCGGTCGCGAGAGAGAGTTCTCCGATGACGCGCTCAAATGCCTCAACCTTCACTAGTTCTCCGGCGCGAAGTGCGGCGCGATCACCCGCGGCAAGCTTGCCGAGAGTAATCTTGCCCAGCCCGCGCGACGGTGCGGCCGCCGCGCGCAGCTTGTCGACCTCGCGCGAAGGGTCCATCGCGAGCCGCACCCAGGCGAGCGCGTCTTTGACCTCCTTGCGCGCGAAGAAGTGCGTACCAAGAAGCTTGTACGGCACGCCGGCATGGAGAAGCCCCTCTTCAAGCGCGCGCGACTGGAAGTTGGTCCGGAAGAGGATCACTATATCCTCCGGCAAGGTCCCATTCCGCATTAGCTCGCGTATCTTCTGTGCGATCCAGCGCGCCTCGTCTTCAGCGCTTCGCGCCATATGCACGACGATTGGCTCGCCCTTCCCCCGCTCGGTCGTCGAATATTTCTCTTTTCTATTTTTATTCTTCTCAATCACCGCGTTCGCGGCATCCACCAAGTTCTTTGTCGAACGATAATTGCGCGCGAGGATAATCGTCTGCGATTCCGGATATTCTTTGTCGAATTCGAGCAGATTTTCGATCGTCGCGCCGCGCCAGGTGTAGATTGTTTGATCAATGTCGCCGACGACGAAGAGATTGCGGTGCTTCGCCGCGAGCATATTCGCAAGGCGGCCTTGGAGCGCATTCGTATCTTGATATTCGTCGATGTGGATATACTTCCAGCGCTCCTGCGCCAGTGTGCGGATGTCGGCATGCTCTTCTAAGAGGCGCACCGGGAGCGCGATAAGGTCGTCGAAGTCGAGCGCCTTCTCCTGCGCAAGCGTCTTCTCGTAGCGGAGCCACGCCTCGGCCGCAATGCGTCCGCCGAAGCTTGTGCGGCCATTTTTCTCATAAAACTCAGCCGCACGCATCCCCTCGCCCTTGGCGCGCGAGATGCGGCCGAGCACAGCGCGCGGCGACAGCTCCTTTGCGTCAACATCAAGCGCCTTCAGTGCGGCACCAATCGCCTTCTCAGAATCATCACGGTCATAGACGCTGAAGTAGCGCGGGATACCGATCGCCTTACCGTAGCTCTCAAGGAGCTCGCGTCCGAGTCCGTGAAAGGTCGCAATAAAAGGTACTCCTTTCTGACTGCTCGCTGCTCGCTGCTCGCTGCTCGCTTCGAGTCCGAGCATGTGTCGGACTCGTTCACGCATCTCTCTCGCCGCCTTGTTGGTGAAGGTGACGGCGAGTATCTCGCCCGGGAGCACGCCTTCACGTATCAGGTGGTAGATGCGCGTGGTTAACACGCGCGTCTTACCGCTACCGGCGCCGGCGAGAACCGAGAGCGGACCATCTTTGGCGAGCACGGCGCGTTTCTGCGCATCATTCAATCCTTCGAGGTATTTCACTTTCCAAATATACCTTAAAAATCGTTATCCACCGGCATAAGGAGGCCTCATTGACTCCCTTTCTCCCTCGGCTATACTCCGGGTATAGCTGATATGGAAGTATTCAAGAAATGGCTTATGTAGGCCATTTTTGTATTAGAAAGACCCACCGATTCCCCTGTTTTCCCATTAAACCCAAACACCAATTTCTCATATTCGGGCTAACGGCCATTCTCTTCGCCGCAATGCTTCTGCCGAATCGCGTTCGCGCGTTCTGGCCATTTTCTACGAATGCGGATGCGGCCGCGAGCACCTTCATGCCCGGCTCCTCGACGCCGGCACTCAAGGCCTCTACGAACATCGACCCGAACCCGGACAAGGGTCTGGGCGACATCCAGACGAGCGGCGGCCGGGCGCTCCTCGCCTATGCCGGCCCGTCGGGCACTATCGCTGATGTCGTCGGTACCCAAACGTCTGACAGCATTTCAATCTATGTGGTTCGGCCGGGCGATACGCTGAGTGAGATAGCGAGCATGTTCGACGTCTCGATAAACACCATCATGTGGGCGAATGATTTGAAAAGCTCGCGCGACATGCACCCGGGAGACACGCTCGTCATCCTGCCGATCTCAGGCATCGAGCGAACAGTGGTGAAGGGCGACACGCTCAAGTCGCTCGCGAAGAAGTATGGCGCTGATGCCGATGAAATCGCTTCATTCAACGGTCTTGATTCTTCATCTCCACTCGCAATCGGCTCGACCATCATCATCCCCGGCGGCGAACTCGCGGTCCCGACACCCGTCAAGAACCCGGTCTCCGGCCGCGTCATCAAAGAGCCGCTTCATGGCGCAGGCGGAGCGGCATTTGCCGGCTACTACAGCAATCCGGTGCCGAACGCCGTCATTACGCAAGCGCTCCACGGCTGGAACGGCATCGACCTCGGCGCCGCGCGCGGCACACCGGTCTATGCAGCGGCCGGCGGCACGATCATCGTCGCGCGCAACAACGGCGGCTGGAACGGCGGCTACGGTAACTATGTCGTGATCACGCACGACAACGGCTCGCAGACGCTCTACTCGCACCTGCGCAGCACCGTCGCCAGCTTCGGCCAGTCAGTATCGGGCGGACAGCTCATCGGCTACGTCGGCGCGACCGGACTCGTGACCGGTCCACACCTCCACTTCGAGGTTCGCGGCGCCGCCAACCCGCTCCGCAACTGCCGCGTCGGCTCGGTCTGCTCGGCTCAGTAATTTCAGTAGAAAGACGAAATCCCGCGGCACCTCCGGTGCCGCGGGATGTTTATTTTTTAATTATTCAAAACCGAAGAGGCCGCGGGGGCGGTACTGAAGCGCTTCATGGATATAGGCCGGGGTGACCGACTCGGCGCCGGCGAGGTCGGCAATAGTGCGCGCGACGCGCATCGTGCGGTGGTAGGAGCGCGGCGAGAGGCGGAGCCGCGCGGCCGCGCTGGTGAGCGCCTCCTTCGCCGCCGGAGTGAAGCCGCTCTTCTCGTCGAGCTCGCGACCGGTGAGTGCTCCGTTCGTCGCGCCGCGCTTCCCCGTGCGCTTCTCCACCTTGGTGCGCGCGGTAACAACGCGCTTCCTGACCTCTTCAGACGGCTCGCCGTTTGAAAGCTTCGACATCGTGTCGTGCGGGACAAGCGGCACTTCGATCCAGAGGTCGAGACGATCGACGATCGGCCGGCTGATGCGACGCGCCTGCTTCTGCGCTTCGCGCGCCATCGCACGTGCATCATCAGAGAGAGTGTTCGCCGGATTCATCGCCGCGACAATCATGCAGTCAGCCGGAAAGGTGATGGTCGCCCGTGCGCGCGAGACGGTCACGACGCGGTCTTCGAGCGGTTGGCGGAGCGCTTCGAGCGTCCGCGAGTCGAACTCGGGGAATTCGTCGAGAAAGAGGACCCCTTTGTGCGCGAGCGTTACCTCGCCCGCCTTGGGGAAGGCTCCGCCGCCCACAATAGCGACATGCGATATCGAGTGGTGCGGCGCGCGAAAGGGCGGCCAATAGACCGCCTCGGCATCAGTGAGCAACCCGGCTGTCGAGTGTATTGCCGTCACTTCGAGCATATCGTCGTCGGTGAGTGGCGGGAGGATGCCCGAGAGCGCGCGAGCAAGCATCGTCTTGCCGGTGCCGGGCGGGCCGTAGAAGACGATGTTGTGCCGGCCGGCTGCGGCGATCTCGAGCGCGCGCTTCGCGCTCTCCTGCCCTTTTACATCACTTAGGTCAAGCGCCGGTGGCGGAGGAGCCGTGTGGCGATCGCGCACGAGCCGCGGAAGCGGCTTCTCCCCCTTCACATGATCGAGGAGTTCTCCAAGCGAGCTGGGCGCATACACCGCGACACCCTCAGCGAGAAGCGCTTCGCGCGCATTGCCCGGTGGTACGAAAATAATCTTGGTCCCGTGCCGCTTCGCAGCGAGCACCTGCGGGAGCACCCCCTTTACGGCGCGAAGCGTGCCATCGAGCGCGAGCTCGCCGACCAGAAGCATCTCTTCGTCGGGCGGGAGCACATCGCCGGCGGCGATAAGGTAGGCAAGCGCGAGCGCGAGGTCGTAGTGCGAACCTTCTTTCTTGAGATCCGCCGGCGAGAGCGAGAGGACAATGCGCTTGTTCTGCTGCTTCGGCGGCTTATAGCCCGAGTGGCGGATCGCCGCCGAGACGCGATCACGCGCCTCGTCGACTGCCTTGTCGGCGAGGCCGACAACAGTGAAATTATGGAGACCGCGCGTGAGATCGGCCTCTACCGAGACGAGCTCGGCGCCCGAGCCGACCGGCTGCGCGGCAAGCGTCTTTGCGTACCCGGCTCTGGGCAGATTCTTTTTCGCTTTGGGAACTAAGGGCGCCGGCAGTGTTCCCTGCCGCTCCGTAGCCTTCCGCGAAGAAGGGGCCATAGAGAATTACAAATGTTCGACGCAGGTCGTCGCAGTTGGATCCGCTTCAAGACGCGCTTCTTCTATCTTCTCGCCACAGACTTCGCATTTCCCATACGTCTTTTTCTCAATCCGCGAGAGCGCTTCCATGACCGTGTCATAGCGTGCCTCGAGATCGGCGAGAATAGCGGAGTTGCTCTCGCGGCTCATCACCACGTCAGCCTGGTCGGCGAGATCCGACTCTGTCCCTATCTCCGACGGCACGGCCTCCCAATCTCCCGGCACAGCAAGATTCTTCCGACCGACGGTTCCCATCTCTGATTCGAGCTTCGCCTTCTCAGCCTCGAGTTTCTTCTTGAATTGTTCGGTCTTCATGAGAGGAATGATAGCAGATGGCGCCGTAAAAGCATCTCCGGTGTACTCACTTTTGCGCCCGCGAAGAAGCAAGCCGCCCGAGTATCTCGGCAAAGGCCGCGGAGTTGCGAGCGATGACGAGTGTCGTTTGGTTCCAGTAGCCGTAGAGAAGAACGTCGCGTCCGGCAGAATCGCGATAGACGCGCACATCGTGGTTCGCAACAACCGTATCCACAAAACCGGCGACGGTCACCGGCACCATGACTTGCGAAGAGCTCGTCGCAGTTGTTGTAGCGACCGGCGCTGGTGTCGCGACAGACGCGACTGCCGCATACGACGGAAAGAGCTGTGAGAGATCGCGCGGCATCGACTTCTCCCACGAGAGCATGCTGCCGAAGGTGTTGCTATACGAAGAGACAGAGAGGATGAAGAATGGCGTCTGCACGCTCGACGCTCGTATGACGCCCGCCATACTGCCGTCGGCGATAGTGTTGCGCAGCAAGGCGCCGGGTGCTGAGAGCGGAAGCGCCGCGAAGACGCTCTCGGTCGTATCGTCCATGGAGAGGAGTCTTACCGATCCCGAGGCAAGCGGACGAGCCACAGACTTCTCAATAGAAAGGAGGAGCGCCGCGCCAGAGCCGGTAATCTGTTCGCGGTCATCCACGAATATCGGCGATCTCGTGGGAGAGGCGGAGATGACCGGCTCAATCGATGTTTGATAGCGCAGATATGCAACCGTGGCGCCGGCGATACCCGCGACAAGCAGCAAAGCGCCGGCAATGATATAGAGTGTCGCGTGCCGCGCCGGAGGAGTCTCTGCCGATGAATCAACAAGAACCGGTGCTGAATCTTGTTCAGCAGCGAGCACGGTCGCTGTCGTCGCGTGCAACCCTTTCATCCGCTCGATGAAGTCGCTCGAGTAGGTCTTGATGGGCGCATTCGTCGGAGCCGGCGGCACAGGGGCGGGCGGAGGGAGAGGTTGTTTCTCTGCAGGAACAGGAATAGGCGCCGGAGGCGCCGGCACTACAGGAGGCTCGTGCGGCGCCGCTGTGCCCTGCGAAGTCTCTGACGAAGCAGAGAGCGGCACCAGATCGGGCGTGCCGCCTTTTTGAAATGTTTCCATATCGCCAGCAAAGGTGCGGACAAACTTCTCCGGTGTCCCCTTGCTCGAGGTCGCAGGTGCGTTCGTGTCCATCGCTACCTAGTGTAACCTATCGCGCACGATATGCGCCGTGTTATGCGCGTGAAGCGATGGTGAATTTGCGCGGATCGTCGCACAGGTCGGTGAAGGCGTGCGCCGCCTCCTTCAATTTGCCTGACGAAGATTTGCCGAAGGAGATAACCTCTACCTGACACCCTTCGTTGAGGTCGAGATACTGGATGAGCGGGATAAAGTCGCCGTCGCCCGAGACAATGACGACCGTGTCGAGCTTCGGCGCGAGCTTGACCGCGTCGATAGCGAGCCCGACGTCCCAGTCGGCCTTCTTGGCGCCGTCGGCGAAGATCTGGAGATCCTTCACCTTGGTCTCGATGCCCATCTTAGTGAGTGCTTCAAAGAAGTTCGACTCTTCGCCACTCTCCGTCGAGATGACGTAGGCGATGGCGCGCACGAGCACGCGGCCGCCGACCGCCTCTTCGAGGATCTTGCCGAAGTTGACGCGCGCTTTATAGAGATGCTTCGCGCTGTGATAGAGATTTTGCGTGTCGATAAATACGCCCACACGCTGAGCCGGATGTTTGATAACTGCCATATAAATATGAGCTTATGAAAACAAGACTATTAAATAGTAGCTATAGCGCTACTGTTCAAGCTTACCACCTTCCCAAGACTTCGCGAAAAGCTTCAGATGCAAGGCGCGGGAGGAAGATTTTCGGAGACGTACTCAGATGTACGGCGAGAAAATCTTTGGGACCCGTAACGCCGCAGATGAGACTTTTCGAAAGTCTTACTTCTTCAGACCGAGTTTCTTGATCAGCGCGTTGTAGTGGCGCTTGTTGTTCGTCTCGAGATAGCGGAGGTGCGAGCGGCGGTCAGCGACCATCTGGAGAAGGCCCCGGCGAGAATGAAAATCCTTGGGGTTCTTCTTGAGGTGCTTGGCGAGCTCGTCGATCTGACGCGAAAGAAGCGCAACCTGAACCTCCGGCGAACCGGTGTCTAAGTCGTGCCGAGCGGTGCTTTTCATCACCGCCATCTTTTTCTTAGTCGTAAGCATGAGTCCCTGTACCCTACCATATCTTGCTAAAACGCGCAAGTATAGCGGAATGCTTATTCTAAGTGCGCACAATGTTGAGTGGTAGAATGAGGGTATGAATGCCGAGGCCGCGAAACGCCAATTTCTTGAATACATCGAGATAGAGCGCGGCCGCGCGGTGAAGACTATTGAAAATTACGATAGATATCTCTCCCGCTACTTCGAGCAGATGCACATTTCGAGCGTAAGCGACATCACCGAGCAGAATGTGCGCGACTTTCGTCTCTGGCTCAACCGACAGAAAGGCACGAAAAGCGACTCGATGAAGCGTCGCACCCAGAATTACTACATGATCGCACTCCGCGCCTTCCTCAAGTTCTTGCGGAAGCGTGATATCGACGCCATCAGCCCCGAGAAGATAGAACTTGCCAAACTCCCTGAGCGCCAGCTCGACCTTATCACCCCTTCCGAGCTCGAGCGGCTGATGAAGACGCCCGGCGAAGCGTATGCAAAAGAGACCGATGAACATAAAAAAATAGCGTACCTACGCGACGGCGCTATCCTCGAGCTCCTCTTCTCGACCGGGTTGCGCGTCTCTGAGCTTTGCGCCCTTAACTCTGACCTCGACCTCTCGCGCGACGCGCTCTCGGTGCGCGGCCAGGGCGCGAAGGTGCGGGTCGTCTTTCTCTCTCCCGCTTCAAAGGAGGCGGTGCGCACCTATTTGAAAGCGCGCAAGGATATGGAGGAGGCGCTCTTTGTCGACGGCCGATCAGGCGCACTTCACCGCATAACTCCCCGCGACATCCAACGCCACCTGAAGGGGTACGTCGCGCGCGCCGGCATCACCAACGTCGTCACACCCCACACACTCCGCCACGCCTTCGCTACCGACCTGCTCTCCAATGGCGCCGACATCCGCAGTGTCCAGCAGCTCCTCGGCCACGCTTCTATCAACACCACGCAGATCTACACCCACATAACGGATTCCCATTTACGAGAAATACACAAGAAGTTCCATGGTCGCAATCGTGTGTAGCGAGACCTGCCCCGTAGCCAAGCATTCTGATGCTTGTGGTACTGGGGTCCACAAAAAATTCCACGGCAAATCCCGTGGATGATTCTAGATCAGAACAAAGTCTTATTTCTTCAATATTTTCACGGCCGAAACAAAGTCAGTTCCGTAAATTTCTCTATATACCTTCGCAAATTCAGGCCGTTGTCTAACGGGCTCATACAGTGGATCTTCGTGATAATTTTCCTTGCCTATAAATTCACCCTCCTTACCGATTTTCCTCATCAGCTTAAAAGCATCTTCAAATCTGTCCTCAAGAATTGCGACAGCTAGCCGCAGTTCATTTCCTGCGGCAGTCCAATCGGTACTACCAATAATCTTCCGGGCAATATCCTCTTTCCCAGCGAGTTTATTCACCAACGCCCTATTTATAGTAAAAAGTTTTCGATAAATCTCGGGGACTCCTACAAAATGTTCCGCCGCGAAACTGAGCAAGTCATCAGCGAGTTCGTACTTCTTGTGCTTAATAAGGTCAACAATTATGTCATTGTTGAAGAATGTGTTGGCTTCTTCTACTTCATCCTTGTTTGTATTTAGCTTCTCCCAAATGAGATACGTCATCTTAACTGAAATCTTGTAGAGACACTCGTATGAATCTCTAAAATATGCCGAGTTGACATCGAGTTGTTTCCCTTGTTTCAACCCCTTTTTATGCGGACAGTTAATATCTTTGCAGTTCCTAATGTATTTCCTATTTGCGATTCCATTAGCGTGGACGAACAAATTTCGCCTTTCAGTTAATTCAGTAAAACAAGGGATTTCCTCTTTCAAACTTACGGACAACTCCACTCCAGTTTTCTTTTCAATCCATTCGATATGAAAGTTGTGCGACTTGAATAAAATCGAATCCACTTCTTCCTCGACTAGATATTCGACGATATCATCAATGGAATCAAAAAACTGTATTTCTTCAAACGAAAGTGACTTTTCTGGAGAAATTATTGTGGGATGTTCTTTTAAAATGGCTTTAATGAGAGATGCGACTATTAAGTCGTACTGGCTTACTAACGACACAAAGAGCGCCCTGGGTAGAGCCTCGAGAGCAGTCTTGGATTTGTTCCGTTCTTGCTTGATTTTTTCATATGTCCCTCTATCAACCGGATCTAGTTTGAAGTATGTCGTACCAGATTTCTTCCTGATGTTCTGGCCCTTCTTATCTATGAATTCTTCAAGTTCTTTCGTTTCTTTCTCATGAAGTTTCTGCATAAGCAGAATCGCAATAACAGACTTTTCGAGACCTTCAATTTGAGTCAGAAAAAATTTTAGAGTCGCGCCAAAAGGGGTCTCTGTCCATTCAGACTTCTTAACTTCTTTCTTCTTTTTTGCCATTTCCGGGAACTATACCCCTAATGAATGCACTAAGCTAGAATACCCATATGAAACTCGTTTCGTGGAACGTGAATGGGCTCCGGTCACTGGCGAAAGACGGGTACTGGGAATCGTTCTTGAAGGGCGCGAAGCCCGACATCTTCTGTCTCCAAGAGACCAAGGCCAACCCCGATCAGTTGTCTGAAGAATTTTTAGCCCCAGCGGGATACTCAGCATTCTTTTCTTCCTGTCAGATTCGAAAAGGCTACAGCGGCGTCGCGCTCTATTCAAAAGTTGAGCCTCTGAAGGTAATCTACGGCATGGGCATCCCCGAGTTCGACCAGGAAGGTCGATTTATCGGCGCAGAATATGAGGATTTTTGGCTCATCAATGCCTACTTCCCCAACGGCGGCAAGGGTCCTGAACGCATTGATTATAAATTGCGTTTCTACGATGCCTTTCTCACCTTTGCAGAAAAGCTCCGCAAGGAGAAGCCCGTCATCTTCTGTGGCGATGTGAACACTGCCCACGAAGAGATTGATCTCGCGAGGCCAAAGGAGAATGAAGAGAACACCGGCTTCCTCCCCGAAGAGCGCGCCTGGCTCGACGAGGTCATCGCCGCCGGCTACGTGGACTCCTTTCGTCACCTTCACCCCAACACCAAGGAGGCATATAGTTACTGGGACGTCTTCACCCGCGCGCGCGACAGGAACGTCGGCTGGCGCCTCGACTACTTCTTCGTCGCAAGCGAATTCGTCAAACGTATTAAAAAGGCCGATATCCACCCCGACATCTTCGGCTCCGACCACTGTCCTATCTCAGTAACTCTGGGATAGGAACTGTTTTCAGCCTCGAGTCTTCGAGAGGACTGATGCCCCGTAGCAGGTACTCCTGCGAAGTGGGTACCATTACGGTGAGCTAGGCAAAAGAAAAGAGCGGCGGGATATCCGTCGCTCTTGTATGAAGCCTTTTGTTAGGTCTGCCTCGGAACCTGTCTCATCTACACGCGGAAGAGAATCGCGAAGGAGTTTTTGCGTCATCCTTGGGACACTGACCACTAGCGTGTTCGTCCTGTGGCCCGCTCAATCATTTCCGGCAAATTTCTCTGCCCAATGTGCCGAGTGTCCCATTCACTGGGTGGCACGGAACTGATGAGCTCCCACACTGGTTGCAGGTCAGAAGGGGTAAGACGGGGCGTCTCGATAAGTTTCCCCGTCACGAAATCTCTCGGATCGTGCTCCCCTGCTCTGGACGCTTGCGTTAGGCGAACCGCGGTGAACAACATCTCACTCGTGCGGTCTCCGTTTGCGAGCTTGGCTCGAAGAAGTTCGGCAAAAGCTTTAACAGCTGCCCTTGCCTCTTCAATCTTGCCCTGCTCCAACTTGACGTGGAGCTCTCCGTGGAGAAGCCACATAACATAGTAGGGAGTGGCGGCGTCACGAAGGGTGTAGTTGTGTGTTGCACGGGTTTTGCTGAATTCGAATGCTTCCATTTGATTCTCCTCAAGTTGGTTGCGGATGGTTCCGCGGATTGGTTCAAGGTTCTAACTTACTGACACCATCATAGCAGGATTGGTACTGATTGTCAATGTGTGTTATGACAGTATTTTATTACAAAAATGCTTGCAAGATATAGCTGGACTGGTAGAGTGTCATATATAGTATGACAGCTAAAAAATTACCGAGAGAAGACCAGCCGCTCATAGACCAGCTCGCCGTGTGGGGGCTATCGAGGGCAGAGGCTGAGGTATATGTGTACCTGCTCCAGAAGACGGGTGAGAGCGGCGGGTCCAAAATAGCTGTCGGGACCGGCCTGCACCGGCAATATGTCTATATCGCCCTAGAGAAGCTTATAAACGCTGGCCTGGTCGAGACTGTAACCTTCGGGAAACACAGCAAATATAAAGCCCGCTCCCCTCTCGAGATCGAGAAGATAACACGTAAAAAGAGCATTGTTGCAAACGACCTTGTACACGAGTTAAACAAAATAAGCGCCATCCACAATGACCAGGATTTCGAGGTGCTCCAGGGGGCAAAGCAAATTCAGCAATACGAGATGGACTACGCGTATGAGAGTGTAGAGGGAGAAGAAGAATTTATCCTGGGAGGGCATTCCAAGGGGTTTGCCGACCTTATGGGCGACCAGCTCACGGAATATCTAACAGAAAAGAACGGCAAAGGAATAAAAGTCCTGTATCTAGGCTCTGGAAATGAGCGCGATTTCTATAAAACGTCTATCGGCCTCTTCCCCAACCAGGAATACCGATTTATGAGCAACCTGCCCCAAGGCGTTACCCATATGGTAGTCCGGAAAGACACCGTCCTTTTCTTCAGCTTCCTCACTCCCCCGCTCGTCTATGTGATCAAGTCAAAGACGGTTGCCGAGAACTACAAACAATTCTTTATGATGCTTTGGGATATGGCGAAATAATGCAAAAGCGCGGCAGGGGGCCGCGCTTTTGCTGAGGGAGAATGCGAGACTAGTGGCCGACTTTTCCGCGGAGGCGGCTGGCGAGATCTTCAAACCGATTGACGAGAAGATTGGCCTGACGGCGAGCTTCTTCATCGTTTGGGTTCTGTTCGAGTCTTTCCATAAGCTCATCGAACGCCCCTTCGGGACCTACCTTTTCTACTAGCCTTTCTGTCGGATCTACTTCTTTACTCGGATCCAGGTGAAAATCGGGGGAGATGTCCTTATGTTCTTCAAACCACTTCCCTCGCCCCGGCAACTCCATTCCTTCTCCGTTCATAGCAGTGTGTAGGTTATCTATACGAATAACTATCGGCACTATACACCTGTAAAAGACTATAAAGGACACTTATCCACAGGGTGTCCTTTACAATGTCCTTGAGCACGCTAGTATCAACAAAGGACGGGATGCTCTTTCATAGATCTTTCTGTCGGCATTAATCTGTGATTACGAGGCCGCCTGCCTACATTCGCGATGATTCGCGACACAAGCCCCCGCGCACGGTGTTCCACGTGAAAGCACGAAGAATGCACATCAGTTATCTGTCGAAACAAGCCTCCCTCATCTCCGGTCTGAGCACCAATTTACACCCCTGCTCCTTTTCGCTCTGATCACTCTTGGGATGCTTCGTTTAAAAAAGCCAAGGCCTAGCCTTGGTTTTTTGTTCCACGTGAACCATATTTCACATATTACCTATCCAAATGGTTCACGTGGAACAATACGGAGCTAACAGACGTGGTGTTTTGACATTATCTGGCGTACTTCCTCATCTTCTGCGGCTTCCCTCTTCTGTTTCCCTGATTCTCCAAGCTTTTTTAGCGATTCATCAGACATCATCAACAATTCAGCCGTTCTTTTATCCAAATAGTCTTCAGTATTCTTATCAGAATCGTCTAAAACCTCCTCAAGAAGCGCATTCAGCGTCCAGCCGATGCGCGGCCCTGGGTTCACGTGGAACACCTCCATCAAACGGTTCCCATCGGTCTTGAGCATCCCGACCGAGATAGGGTCACGGAGCGCCTGCTCGACCATGGCCTTGTACTTACGGAATCTAAATGGCTGTTCTTTGGGTCTACCAGTCCCTATGCGGTCGCAGATGCGCAGATTAAGCAGGTCCCATATATTCTCTTCGCCGACGTTCTTGATCATCCGGCGCACGGCCGAGAGGGTAATCTGCTCTGGGTCAGAAAAGAACATGTGCCAGCGCACCAGCTTGACCACCTTGTCGATCGTCTCGCGAGGGAAGTGGAGGTCCTCGAGCGCCTTCTTTGTTACACGTGAACCAACGACCTCGTGGCCGTGGAAGGTCCATTCTCCCTTCTCGTTCTTTCGGCGAGTCTCTGGCTTAGAGACATCGTGAAAGAGGCCTGCGAGCCGGATATCAAAAGACCACTCCTTGTCGGCTGCGTGCTGCATGGTGCGCATCAGGTGCTCAAAGACGTCATAGCTGTGAGCCTGATTCTGTTCGACGCCCACACCGCGAATCAGATCAGGGGAGATATATTCAAGAATGCCGAGCCGCTGCGCGAGGACGAGTGCATCCATCGGCTTGGTCGAATTAAGAATGCGCACGAGTTCATCCTTCACCCTTTCACGTGAAACATGGCTTAAATGCTTGCTATTTTCGCTTATTGCCGCGGCCGTAGCGCCGTCGATGCCGAAACTGAGCTCGGCGACGAGGCGTACGGCGCGGAGCATGCGCAGCGCGTCTTCGCCAAAGCGCTCAGACGGGTTGCCGACGGCACGAATCAGTTTGTCCTTTATGTCCTTTTGACCGTCATAGGGGTCGACAAGATGTCCTTTATCTTCATCAAGCGCTATGGCGTTGGCCGTGAAGTCGCGCCGCGCGAGATCATCGAGTAGGGAAGTGCCGAAGGCGACTGAGTCTGGATGCCGCTTGTTGGAGTACCCCGACTCGGTGCGATAGGGGGTCACTTCGACGATGGCGAGTCGCGAATCCAGAGACTCGGTCTTCACCCCGACCGTGCCGTAGTCATTCTCGTAGAAAGAGTCAGGAAATATGGCCTGGATCTGCTCCGGCTTCGCATTGGTGGTGATGTCCCAATCCTTTGGTTCTCGGCCTATAATCAGGTCGCGGACGCACCCACCGACGAGATACGACTCATAGCCGGCTCCTCGCAGGCCACTTGAGACAATAGAGACTTCTTCAGGAATGCGATAGTGCATTTCCAAATCGTATCACAGTACCGTAAGTAAGCTTTCTCCCTACGCTTGCATCGCACGAGCAAACGAAGACATTCGCTCGTGTCTCAGCTCGCTTGGTAGTACTATAAAGGCACGCCCCGATGGTGAAATGGATATCACATCAGTCTTCGGAACTGACGGTCCAGGTTCGATTCCTGGTCGGGGCACATACGAGTCTGCGAGGATGTGCCCCGAAGCACGCCTGGGAGGCGTGCAGCCAGGAATCGAAGACCTTGCGAGCATTTTATGGAGCGAAGCGAACAGAAAATCCGCAAGGTGTACTGAAACTGTAAGCTTCGATTCCTGGTCGGGGCACATCGGTTGAGATGATATGCACAAAAAGCTTTCTGCCCTTCAGAAAACTGAACTGTAGATGATACTATGTAAAGAATGCGAAAAGACAAGGAAAAAGCTACTGAATTGCGCAAGCAGGGTTTGAGTTATCGACAAATCCGAGCAAGACTCAAAATCCCACTAGGCACAATCTCTGACTGGTTTGGCAAAATTGATTGGTCAGCAGATATTGCGAAACGTCTGGCAAAAGAGTCGCAGGTTATTCATTCAATGCGGATGACTGACCTTAACAAAGTGCGCGGAGCACATCTAAAACGCGCTTATGAGTCTGCGCGCCGAGAAGCTGCTGAGGATCTCAATGTGTTGAAATACAACCCCTTATTCATAGCAGGAGTGATGCTCTACTGGGGAGAGGGCGGGAAGAATCCTAAGGATGGCGTGAAGTTCGTGAATACAGACGCGCAAATGATTACATTTTATGTGGATTTCCTCGTCCGTGCGTGCCGTATACCCATGGATCGCATTAAAGCCCATATTCTCATCTACCCAGACTTGCAAGAAAATATTTGCCGTTCATACTGGTCAAAGGTTTCTGGTATTCCCATCGGAAACTTCACCAAAAGCACTCTTATTCAAGGACGGCACAAGACACGACGTCTAAACTGGGGGATATGTACCGTAACGGTGTCCAGCTACTATTTTAAGCAAAAAATACTCGAATGGATCAAACTCCTCCCACAGGAATTGATGAATGAAGCATATTATGCGAATATGTAGTGGGGGCTGATAGTAAAACTTGACGCGGGTATGGTTCAATGGTAGAACATTTGGTTGCCAATCAAATGATGGGAGTTCGATTCTCCCTACCCGCACAACGAACGAGCGAAAACCTGAAAGTCCTCTTTCAGGTTTTCCAAGAGAGTTGTGCAGGGTATGCTTACATACCCGCACAGCTGAACATAGTGAAGATGAAGGAGTTGGGAGAATCGAAGGCCGGAGCGCGACGGCGTGAGGCAGGCGACCAAAATCTCTTGAGCGAAGCGATTAGAGATTTGAAGTACTCTTGTGGTAGTCGCGGAAATTCCTGAGCGACGGCGAGGGGATTATCCGTGACCGATTCTCCTTGCACGCAAAAACGGCTCTTTTGAGCCGTTTTTGCGTGTCTTTTGGTTCTATGTTGAAAGTGGATAAAGGTGTTAACACTGGGGATAAAGGACAGGGGACTTTTTCACGAGTCCGTGAAATAGTTAACAAATGAGCCTTATTTTTAAAGGCCGTCCAAAGGCAGTTGACCTGTCTGGTTATAGCCGCAAGGAGATAGGTTCTTTAGGGGAGCGGATAGCCGCCAACTACGTGGAGCGGCACGGGATGCGGGTCGTCGACAGGAACGTCGCCCGCAAGACGGGCGAGATCGATGTGATCGCCGTAGAGGGAGAGACCTTGCATTTTATCGAGGTGAAAACGATATGCACTGACAACTTTCCAAAGGTTGAAGGCGGCGGAGACGAGTATGATCCGGCGGTCAATCTGCACGAATCGAAGGTCCGGAAAGTAGCGCGAACAGGGGAGTGGTATGTCCTTGAGAAAAAGTGGGGAGGGGAGTGGCAGGTC
>JAQUAU010000069.1 GCA_028687085.1 Minisyncoccota bacterium
GGTATTCAGGTTGATCCCCACGCGTTCTTTCTCTTTTGAAGAGCTTAAGATCCCGGATGTGGTCAGGGACCTTGCTTCGTGTAAAGAAGGGCTTATCTTGGTCGCCGGGCCTACCGGTTCAGGCAAATCTACCACTATCGCGGCGATGGTGGATATGATCAATAATCAGAGAAGGGCGGTCATTATCACGCTGGAGAGGCCCATAGAATACGTGCACGAACGCGTGCAGTGCATAATAAAGCAGCGCGAGGTAGGCGTAGATACAAAGTCTTTCTCTACCGCCCTGCAGACCAGCCTCAGGCAGGATCCTAATGTTATCGTTATCGGGGAACTCGATGACATAGAGACTGTCAGGACCGCGCTGATCGCCGCTGAAGCCGGGTATTTGGTGATCGCTTCTTTTCACGCCCCGGATACGCTTAACGGGATAGACCGTTTAGTCGGGCTCTTCCCCGTGGAGTCGCGTAAACAGATGCTGGCGCAGTTTGCCAATTGTTTAAGGGGGATGATTACGCAATTGTTGATCCCGACCATCGACGGCAAGGAGCGCGTCTTGGCAACGGAAGTAATAGTGGCAAACGATGCCGTAAAAGGGTCATCCGCACGGATGAGCTGATACAGATCCCCAATATTATCCAGACCGGTAAGAGTTATAAAATGCATTCCATGCATGACTCTGTGAGGGGCTATATCGCCTCAGGCGTCATTGACAGCAAATGCCTGGATACCCTGCGTAATTATCTCTAGCTATAGATTTAGGTTGGGATTACCCGTTATCTTTCTCCGGAAGATAACGGTTTCTTTGTTTTTCGGGTGGGGTTGAAAAATCCGGTTTTATAGTGTATACTTATTTTAGAAACACAGATTAATGCCACGGTAAAAGGCGTATATTAAAACCGCCTACCGTGGCCTTTTTATTAGGGGGTGTATGTATAACCGTCATTGGGGGCATGACCACAGGAGATACCAGAGGCTCAATCTTAACTTGGTCGTCTGGTATAAGGTGGTGACCCCGGATGAGCTGCGCCAGAAGTTCGGAGATAAGGAGAGAGAGGTAGTTACAATTGACGTCAGCCCTTTGGGTATGGCATTTACCTGCATTTACCAGATACCGGTATATTCCGGCCTGGCTTTAAAGTTCATTGTTTTTAGCGCCAATTACGGTTCGCGCGGGCATTTAGCTATACCTCTGGAGATAACCGGCGAGGTGCGCTCCTGTATCCCCCATGAGAATAATGAATACCGCGTGGGGGTTTATTTTAAGCAGATAGAATCCAATAAGCAGGTGGAGCTGATGCGTCTGATGCGGGATAGCCTGCGTCCTTGTATCTAATCAAGAAGGAAATGAGCCAGGCTCTTCTTTAAAAAAGGGGCCTGGCCATTTTTTTTATTGCGTTGGGGCGCCAGGGAGTTATAATTAACGCTATGAAATATACCAAAGGGACGATCGGCAAGGTGTTTGGGGATCAATTAAGGAAAGGCAGGAATAATGGATTTTGAAAGCATTAAAAATAAAATAAAGGAAGTCCGGATGAATCTGGTGCGTATCGATGGAGACGCTAACTTTGAGGCGGTGGTCCTTCAGGGCCAGATGGGCGGATTGACAGCTTGCCTGGAGGGCCTTTTCGGCAAGCCCGAATATCCTTCGAAAAATCAGCTCTCCGCGCAGATAAAAAAGGCCATAGACCCCTTTGGCGGGATCATGCCCGGACAGACCCTTTATTATCGCAGCCAGGATCAGCAGACTATATTTGCCATGTTATGGCCATGGAATAATGGCCAGAGCACGACTTTAAAATTAGCGCGCGTCTAAATCAGGAGGTATGTTATGGAAACGCTTGAACCCATCCTAAAAGAGCATGTTTTTTTCAAGGGCCTTCCCCAGGATTACATTGATTTCATGGTAGGCTGCGCCACCCACGTGGTATTTAAGGCCGGAGATGTCATTTTGAAGGAAGGGGAATCCGCGGATAAATTTTACCTTATCCGCAGCGGCAATGTCACTATCTACATAGATAAGCCTAATTATATCGCCATACAGAGCATCCACTCCGGAGATATACTGGGGTGGTCATGGCTTATTCCTCCTTATCAGTATCGTTTTAGCGCCAAGGCAGCGGAGAATACCCGGGCAGTGGCGCTGGATGGAAAATGCCTACGGGAGAAATGCGAAAAAAATTCACAAATGGGATATGAGTTGCTGAAAAGGTTGATGACCGTCTTTACCGCCCGCCTTGAAGCCACCAGGCTGCAGCTTTTAGATATTTATAATATCCATAAAGAATAATAGGAGAGGTTGATGGCCCCCGGACTAGTTTTTGACGGTAAAAAAAGAAGGATTTATTTTACCGGAAAGTGCCCGGATAATGTTGATCTCTGCGAGGCGATCTGCTGCAGGTCATGGGATGTGCCGATCAATAAGCAGGAATTCCGCTCCCGCAAATACGCTGCCCTGGAAGTCTGTAATCTGCCCGGGAGAATATGCGAAAACCAGGAGATAGATTGTTCAAGGAGAAGGTATAAATTGAAAAAGAAGAAAGACGGTTCTTGCGTCTATCTGAATAGTCAGAATAGGTGCCGGATATATCCGCAAAGGCCTCTTACCTGCAGGCTTTTTGAGTGCAAGAACGGCTGGAATATCGCTAATGTCCTGCCTCCCAGGCAAAGGATCAAGCCGGCAATAAGAAAAGCGCTCCCATCCTTAAGAGAGAAATCAAGCCTTAAGGCCAGATTTATGTTGGATCCGGCAATAAAATTAAAGAACCTGTTCTGTTTAGGCGGGAAAGTAACCATAAGCGCGGAATTATGCAATGAGAATAAAACATTTACCAGGGAAGTCAATTTCCCTTACCCTGAATTTGGCCGCAAGAAACTTGCATATCTTATCGGAGTTCTTGACGGCAGGAATACGCTGGAAGAGACACTTTCGGGTCTCCAGAAAAGATTTAAAATAAAATTATCGCGGAATAAATTCTTGAAGATGATAAGATCCCTGCTTTGCCTGGATATAATCATTCCTATTATGCCTATCGGCGAGAATGCCAGATTGCCTTAAAGCGATTTACTATTCCTTAAGCCGCTGAATTATGTTATTATATCTGGAATATTTTATAGACAAACTGTGAGCTAATCTGGAGGAAATATGTTCAGAGAAAAGATCAAAGTATTGGATTGCACTATCCGCGACGGCGGATTGATCAACAACCACGATTTCGACCTGCGTTTCGTGCGCGCGGTCTATAAGGCCCTCTCCGAGGCGGGTGTGGATTATATGGAGATAGGGTATAAGAATTCCAAGAGGCTCTTTAACCCCAAGGAGTTCGGCAAATGGAAATTCTGCGAAGATGATGATATCAAAAAGGTGATCGACGGCATCGAGTCCAAGACCAAGATATCGGTTATGGTGGATGTGGATAGGGTGGATATTGAAGACATCAAGCCGCGCAAAGAGAGCCCGGTGGCGATGGTCAGGGTGGCGTCTTACGTCAAGGATATCGATAAGGCTATTTTCCTGATAAATCACTTCGCGGATAAAGGATACGAGACTACGGTAAATATTATGGCTATCTCCCGCGCCCTGGATAATGAGCTGACCGAGGCCCTGGAACAGCTGGAGAGGGAGAGTAAGGCCAACGTGGTATATATCGTGGATAGTTTCGGAGCGTTGTATCAGGAGACTACAGAATTCCTGATCAAAAAAGCCAAGAGTATCATTAAGACCAAAGAAATAGGTATCCATGCTCATAATAATCAGCAGCTTGCTTTCGGTAATACCATCGAAGCGATCATTCATGATGCCAACTTCGTAGACGCCACGGTTTACGGATTGGGCAGGGCGGCGGGGAATTGTCCGCTGGAACTGGTCCTGGGATTCTTAAAGAATCCTAAATTTGATATCCGTCCGGTCCTAGACCTGATCTCTAAAGAATTCATCCCCTTGCGCGAAAAGATAGAGTGGGGTTACATCATACCTTACGCTATTACCGGTATTCTGGACGAACATCCCCGCGCGGCAATGGCCTTGCGCGACAGCGATAAAAAAGAGAATTACCGCGAGTTTTATGAGAGCCTGGTCGGGGAAGATGAGGAGTAACCAATGGATGTAGCGGAATTTAAAAAGCAGCCCGTTATGGGGATTGTACGCGGCCTGGAACAGGAACAG
>JAQUAU010000070.1 GCA_028687085.1 Minisyncoccota bacterium
CGCGAATCGACCCTGCTAATGCCGCCATCGTGCAGATTGCACATCGCATTGCTGGAGTGGATTGGAACGGCATGGTGTGTACAACGGCTGGTACTTGGGGTACTGCGCCGACGATGGGGGCTTTTGCTGGCGGTGCAGATGGGCCGTTTGGGTATCTTTCCCCACAAAGTGCAACATTGTTCGGCAAAGCTTCTTCACTCTACGGGTTTCTATTCCACAAAACACCATCGCCAATAGAGCCTACGGGCACAGAATTTACACAGGTAAGGACTTCAAGAGCCGGGGTTGATTTATCTGAGCTTCTTATTTCTACGGGGTCAAATATTACCGTCAGCGCCACTGCGGCATTTCGTAACGTTATCTTTGATAACGGCGATGTGTGGGCAGGGGAAGATGGTGTGTACACCTGGAACCTTGAATCCACTGCTGCTTTAGTATATGAATTTAAGGTAAATTTTGGGCCGTTTTCAGCCTATTCAAAGACAAAAAATAACTTCGTTATTAACTACAAGCCGCTAAGCACGATTGGCAACGGGAATTTGTACATAGGGACACGGCAATATGACGGCCATGCCTCATTTAAAGGCACAAAGTTTAACGAGGATATAGCTGGCACAGCAACCAAGGGGTTCATGCTTGCTTCTACTCAATCAAGCTCTCCACAATTGACCTTCTCTGACTGTTGGTTTGTTTTTAATCGACCAAGACTCCTGGCGCATAGCACCGCTGGTAACTACTTCTTGGTTTTTTATATCGGGTGCAAGTTCACGGCGCGGGCTATGACGGGTCTATGGAGTGTACTAAGTCTGACGGGTACATCATCAGGATACGCAAGCAGTCAGTTTGGCATTATTGGTGGCGAGTTTGATTCTGCGAACGCATACCAGGCAGTTGTTTCATCTGGCATGACGTTAAGCGGCGCGGTATCAATGACAGTGGTTCTTGATCGTGTCAAGAATCTTCTGTATTCCTCCGCCGGATTGCCAGCAAGTACTTTTGACTTGTTTGAATTTTCTTACACTGGTGTTACTGATGACTATGGGTTTCGCTATGAAAACAATCTAATTGTGCTTGATTTTGACCCCGCCATAGCACAGCCCTACCTGCTATCCACGCTACCCAGCGGAGAGTATTGGTCCCAGCGGCTTATGCTGAAAGCCGGAGCCTATCGCAATAATCATCCGCGCCAAGTCTACAAATCAACCACGAAGTACAGAGGGTCAGTACCCGCGTCCGTGGTTGGCCTGAAGTTACTAGCCGCAGCAGACACGCTTCTAACAGATCATATGTTGTCGTTGATGGTGACCTACCAGGCGACAGACGACTATTTTTATTCAGAAGTAGCACATGCACACAGTTCTGATGCGGTCGCCATGACACCGAGTGACGATGTCTGGACGGGTCAGGGGAGTTTGGTGAGCTACCGAATTCCTACAACTACCTCTCACCCAATCAAGCCCGACGCTGTTGTCCACTGCTCGCTGATGTTTTCAGGAACCGTTGGTACAACTTTGACTTTGATCATTGACCCTGAGCCGTATTTCTCATGAGCAGCTTAATGCTTTTTGGTCTTGGGAGCGGCTTAGGTCTGCCGACTATTGTGGTCAGTAGCACACTGTTTTCAACTCCAGCTCCAAGAGGCTCCGTCGTGGGGTATGTAAGGTTACCCACTGACCCTATTGGCACTACCACAGTCACCCTGACAAATATCATTGACGGCTCTGCCCTGCAGATCGAGTCACAAGACGGCAGTACCACGTTCCACAACAGCGTTGTCGCAGGGACAAGCAAGGTAGTCACGCTGCAGGTTTACGCCTCTGGCAGTCCTCTCAACGATCTACGCATCAAAGTGCGTAAGGGTAGCGTAGCGCCTTATTACCAGCCGTATGAAACCATGCTGACAGCCGTGGTTGGCAGCGCGTCCGTTTACGTTTCTCAGATACCAGACTAGGAGTCAACCATGACCATCGCAACCGATCTCACAATCAATGCTGGAGGCGACGTGCGCCAAGTGGCGGCGTTCGTGCCCGGCACCAGCGCCCGCTACACCACGCTTGAGCTACACGCCTTTCTGCAGGATTTAGCCGACAACGCTGTTGCCAGTGGCGACGATCTTGTCAGCATTCTTGGCAACAACCCGTCAGAATTGGCCGGTAAGCGCAACGCCACACGGCCAATGGCGCTGACGCTGTTGCCCACAATCAATATCAACGACGCTACCAGTCAGTGGTTTAACTTTGGCTCTATTGAGCAGGGCTCTGGCAACGATCTGTACACCGGCCTCAAAGTGTTGGGCACATTGGTGGCGAGTAGCCCGATCTACATCACGCAGAGCAACGCCAAGATCAGCAAATATTGGGCGGATGCCGATGTCAACACCAGCTTTCAGATTTTGGTCAAAGCCAAGGCTGCTGGCACGCTGATTGATAGCGGCAACATCACCGCATGGAGTCGCAAGTACGGGCAGACCTTCAGCCACTTTGATGTCAATTTGGCAGCCGGTGGTGAACAGGCAGCGGCGCTGGGTACGGCAGTGGACGGCAACATCGTGCTGAGTGCTGTTGCTGCCGAAACAGCATGGGGCACTATGACCGTGGCGGTGGCAGATACTACGCAGGACTTAGGTGGTGGACAAGGCAGTTTGCTGCATAAAGGTACGATTACTCTCAATGGAGCAACCACGCTGGCCGATGCTTATCAGGCTTTGATGTGGGCTACCAGCGAGGGCAGCACAGCTACTGTGGCAGGTGTTCCTGGTTGGAGATACCGCAAACTAGATGCCAGCTACGCCGAAAATGTAGCAGCACCGTTTGGCACCTTTGCTGGTGGCAAGTGGTTCGTGGCACAGGGCTGGTGGTTGACCGGCGTAATGGCTGCAGATAGCAAGAACTACCAGTTGATCAGTCACACAGGTGTGACTGAAACACCGCCAAGCAGCGTGCAGGTTGAGGTTGGTGGCGTGGTGGCTGGCGACTACGTGCTGGTTGCACGTGACAACGGCTCTGGCGGCATTCTCACCACGGAGTACACAGTAAGCTGTACAGCAGGTGCTACTACGCTATCCGTCCCTGGCTTGAAAGTAGACACGCCTGCCAGCGGCTTCCTGCGTATTGCTGGCGTGCCCTACACGTACACAAGCTGGACTGGCACAACGCTGTCTGGCATCAGCCCGGCACTGGCTACCTACGCAAGTCAGCCCGCGTTCATTCCGCTGATTGATAAAGTTGTGCCAGCACTGGCGACTAGCGTGATTAGCGCAGCGTTCCAATACAACACGAATTTCACTTGCCGCTACCGGGTTCGTAATGGTGCAGACGGCAGTGCGATCGTGCCGTTTGAATCAACACTAAGCGTGACCGAGACTGGCGGCAGCGGGACGGCGGTACGCGGATCGGATGAGTGATAGTCCATGGCACTCACGTTTGACCACGCAAACTTGGTGATTGAGAGCACGGCATCTATTACGGATTTGCCAGTGTTCCACGCTGCGCTGCGTGACTGGGAGGACAGTGACATTGGTGTTGTTCACCCTGTAACGCACAAGTGGAAAGCGCTGACATTGGGCAGCGGTGGCTTCATGTATCAAGCTGACTTGATCAATGGCTGGTCGCTGAAGTTTCCCATTCCTGGCAACTACATAATCAGCGGCAACCTCAAGGGATCAATCGTCCCTGTGACTGGGGTCTACGTGGAACGTGAGACGAGCACGTCGTATGTGACCACCGCGCAAGGCTCCACTGGCCCCAGTGCTGCGGATATTGCTGCGGCGGTCCGCGCTGATCTGGCAGCGGAGCTGGCCATGATTGATGCTGCGGTGAGTAGCCGGGCAACCGTCACCGGAATCATGGAGTACACCGGGCCATGACGTTCTGGCAAAACCTTTTGGCGGCAAGTTCACTCACGGCTGGATCGGTGTGGGACTTGATCACGCATCCGAAAACTGGAACTGGCGCTACGGTGTACATCGAGCAAATCCAGTCAACCGTGACCGACACGACCATCGTTGCTGAGGTGCTTGACGATACGCTCCAGGCCACCTTGAGCGATGGCCTTATTACCAGCACCGTCACGAT
>JAQUAU010000071.1 GCA_028687085.1 Minisyncoccota bacterium
ACCGCAGCCGCGCAGATGCTTTATGCCGGTATGCGTGCGGGGTCGACCCTGATGAGCGAGGGGTATGCCGTCTACGAACAGATTGCACAGACACATCAGCTGATGCATTTGGCTTGCTGGGCGCATTGCAGGCGCGACTTCAATGATGCGCTGCAGGCACTACCCAAGAATGCCCGCACAGCCGATCAATTGACGGCTCAGTTCATGGCGCTCATAGGCCAGCTTTATGCTGTGGAGGCCAAAGCCACAGAGCTGCGGGTTCTCCAGCCGACTTTCATGGCCTTCGTTTAAAGACAAGTTCACGCTCGGTGCACTAATCGCTTTTTGGTCACGGTAGCTGACCTCTGCCTAGTAGTTCGTTCCATCAATACAGTTACTAAATAGATGATAATCGCCATGCTTCTTTTTCAACTCATGAAGGTGGTGATCATGGCAAGAAAATCTGAACGGCCCGCATTGGTGCTGACGCAGGAACAACGAACTGCACTCCAAGAGCTTTCTGCCTCGCGAGTGGCATCTACGCGCGAGGTGGAGCGTGCCAAGGTGATGCTGGGCTATGCCGATGGCGTGTCAATCACCGAACTTCAGCGCCGTCTTGGGTTCAGCCGACCCATGATTTATCGGTGCGTGGACAAGGCACTGGCCGCAGGCATTCAGATGGGCCTCAAGGATAAGTACCACCGGCCACACGAACCCGAGATCAGCGAAGAAGCTAAGGCTTGGGTTGTCAGTATTGCGTGCACCAAACCCAGGGATTATGGGCTGGCGGCCGAGTTGTGGTCGATCTCGGCTTTGGCGCGGTTCATTGGCGAGCAGGCGTGCTCTGCAGGCTTTCCCCGTCTGGCCAATCCGGGCAAAAGCACGGTCTGGCGCATCCTGGACGATAACGACATCAAACCTCACAAGATTCGTTATTACCTGAAAAGCGTGATCCCGAATTTGACCGCAAGATGCAGGAAGTCCTGATGGTCTACCGTGACGTTTCGCTCTACACCTGTTAGTGGCGGTCTGAAAGCGCGCAAAAATGGCGGGTGAGCGCGGTTTTCAATTGTCAGGCGCAGAAATTCGATGTCAGCAATGGAGCAACCCGTGGGCCGCAAGGAGTCATTCAAGTGGGTTGACATGAAAACCGGCATACTGGTATTTCCAATCCACTCGAACAGTCTTTATTCGCTATGGAAACAACTCTCGCCCTGATACCTATCCTTGCCGTCCTTGCCATTGGCATCATCAGTCCCGGCCCGAGCTTCATTCTTGTCGCGCGTACGGCGGTGGCGGTGTCCCGAGTGGCTGCAATTTCGGCTGCCTTCGGCATGGCAACAGGCGCAGTCGTCCTTGCCGTTGCTGCGTTGCTTGGACTCAACGCTCTTTTGCATCAGATTCCATCCGCCTACTTGGCACTCAAGGTTATCGGTGGCCTCTATCTGTTTTATCTTGCATACAAGACATGGCGCGGGGCGAGCACGCCAATCAGTCTTGGCGCAAATGCCGACGCCTCACCAAAAAGCCTTCTGCGTCACTTCTGGCTGGCTGCTGCCACCATGCTCAGCAACCCAAAGGCGGCAGTTCAATACGGGGTCATATTTGCGGCCATGTTGCCGCCATCGCCATCATTGCCTCTCACCGCGGCATTGCCAGTCGGGGTCTTCACCCTTGAAGCATCCTGGTATTTGGTTGTCGCGTTCGCGCTTTCCGCGCCTAAACCGCGAGACGCCTACGTCAGGACAAAGTTCGCCATAGACCGCACAGTTGGGTTGGTCTTGGGAGTCTTGGGCATCAAGTTGCTCCTTTCATCCAAGTAACCGCGGCGTTTCAGCATGGGCAAGTCCACGCCAACAGCCTCGTTTCATGTCAAATGTTGGATAGCAGCTTCCTGAAAAAATTGACTGACTGGTATGGGTCTGCGTCCTAAAACGGCCCATCCCCGTCGCCAAGGGTCGCCGGAATAACTGACGTTGTGACGACACGGTCTTGGCGCTGCACCTTCTGAATCTGGATGCCGTACCTGCGCCAAACCGATTCCAGCAGGTCATCCAACACCTCAAACACCGCCGTGGCTTGGGCGGGGGTCCAATGGGTTGGCACCTCCAACAAGCCAGAACTTTGCCCTGCGTCTGGTGACGGTTGTGGCCCCGGTCGGCAGCGTCTCATGTCGTCTTCCCCTTGCGAGCCGTGGCAGCCCGCGCCGCCGCTTTTAACTCAGTTCGCGCTTTGGCCTCCTTGAGCCGGTACGACTCCCCCTCAATGGCCACCATCTCGCAACGGTGCACGAGACGGTCAATCAGCGACACCACGCAAGCGGCATTGAGAAACACCTCATGCCATTCCTTGAACGCCCGGTTGGTGGTGATGACGGTGCTCTTGTGTTCATAACGCCGGCTGATGAGCTCGAACAGCAAATCGGCGTGCCGGTTGGAATACGACAAGTACCCGACCTCGTCCACCAGCAACAAGTCCGGCGCCACGTAATGCTTGAGCCGACGACGCAGTGCTGAATCACTATCGAGCGCAGCCAGGTCACCCAGCAATTGCCCGGCGGTAATGAACAGCACGGTGTGACCCTGAATCAGAGCTTGATGGCCCAGATTGCAGGCCAGCATGGACTTGCCCACCCCGTTGGGCCCCACCAGCATGACGTTGCTGGCGTCTGCCATAAAGGACAGGGTCATCAGTTCCTGAATGGCCTGGCGGTCACAGCGCTTGGGCCAGTCCCATTCAAAGTCGGCCAGTGGCTTGAACTTGCCAATGTGCGCCGAGCGCAACCGGCGCTCCAGACTGCGCTGGTCGCGCTCGGTCTCTTCCCAGTCCAGCAATTCGGTGACCCAAGCCAGCCGCACCGAATCACAGACCAGTTGGTCCCAGTGAGCCAGCAGTCCGGTCAATCGCAGGGCCTGGGCGCGCGCCTGCAATTGCGCCATAGGGCCCAAGTCGCTGGTTGCCACGGTGGTGTTCGTCATTTGCGTTCCTCTTCGGTTTCTGTGGAATGACCATCGCAGGCTTCGTCGCTACGGTGTGCTGGTGCCTGTAAATCGTCATAGGCGTCCAGTCGGTGCGGCTGTACCGTCACATCCAGGCGTTGCGCCCGCTCGGAGAGTTGGGGCACCACCAGCGGAGTGTCCCGGCGCTCCTGGCGGACACGCTCCAGGGCCAGACGCACCGCGTTGAAATGGGGGACATCCCGGCGCAGGGCTTCCACCACCGCTTCTTGCATCGCCTGCGCGCCGTAGTGGTCCAGCATTTGCCCCAGCACCCGCGTCATGGTGGCCAGGTGATGGCCCTTAGTCGCAGCACGGGCCAGGAAGTCCGCCATGGCCGGTATGGTCTGGGTCAGTTGGCTGACTCCCCGGTGCAAGCGGGCACCACGTTTGCGCTCGATTAGCTCGTCCACATGGGTCGTCATCTCGACCTGCACCCCCTTGCCATAGCTGCGCGCATGCTCGGCCAAGACGGTGGTGCCATCGAGTACGCGCACCCGCTCAGCAGTGGCCAGCACCGTCAGGGTGCGCTGCACATGGGTGTGGGGGATGGAATAGTCATTGAGGTCAAACCGAACGTAGGGTGTCTTGGCGACCCTCACCTCGACACGCGCATCCACCGGGTAGGCATCCAGGGGCAGGGCCATCAGACTGGGCGACTCGGCCTCAAAAGCCTGACGCACGGTCAACTGCGCCCCTTGCGGCCATGGCCGTTCAAACGCTGGCCCATCGGTCCAGGCTCTGGCTTGGGCATTGAGGTCGGCCACATCCTTATAGGCACGGGCGGCAAGGAAGTTATCGCGGATGTAGCGAATCGAGCGTTCCACGCGGCCTTTCTCATTGCCGCGAGCCACCGCCACCGGGCGCGGCTCAAACTTGTAATGGGCAGCAAAAGCCAGGTAATCCGGGTTGAACCGGACGGCGTCACCCAGTCGCTCGGTAATCCCCCCGATAAACCAAAGGCCCCAGAAGTAGAATTTTCCAAGAAGGAAGTTCTACGTGAAGAAGTCAAGATTTACCGACAGCCAGATCATGGCTGCCCTCAAACGTGTTGAGGCCGGTCTG
>JAQUAU010000018.1 GCA_028687085.1 Minisyncoccota bacterium
GGCATTTCCGACGACCGAGCCGGTAATATCGATCGCCTCGACGACCGAGACGCCGGAGAGAAGCATGGTGGAGAAGTTGTCTGCAATGCGCGAGAGATACAGCTTCTGATAGAGCTCGCCGACATACGGGATGCCGAGCTTCACGCTGTCGAGGACGAGCTTGCCGCGCTCGGTCTTGCCGAGCTGCCAGAGATAGAAGCCGCCGGCGATAAGCGCGATGAGCACGAAGATGCCGTATTGGACGAAGAAATTCGAGAAGCCGATGACGATCTTCGTATAAATCGGCACCTCCTGACCGGAGTCGAGGAGCACGGCGCTGATCTTAGGAATCACGAGCGTGAGCATGAGCGCCATCACGCCGAAGAAGACCAAGATGACGAAAATCGGATAGATGAGCGCATTTTCGGCTTTGCTCGAGAGGTCATAGGAGCGGTCGAGATAGTCGGCGAGATAGTCGAACGTCTCTGAAAGCTTGCCCGACTCCTCGCCGGCGCGAACCATGTTCACATAGAATTCTGAAAAGACCTTCGGGTGGCGAGCGAGCGCCGAACTGATAGGGCTCCCGCCCTGGAGATCGTCGCCGACCGTCGAGAGCACTGTCGCGAGCGGCTTGCTCTCGACCTCAGAGGCAAGGAGACGGAACACGCGCAGCGCACTAACCTGCGCCTCAAACAGGGTCGCGATCTGGCGCGAGAGGATGACGATGTCTTTGTTGGAGATGTGATTGAAAAACGAGATATCGAACTCGAGCAGAGAACGCTTCTCAGCAGGACTGATCGCCGAGATGATGAGATTGCGGCGCTGAAGCGCCGAGATGGCGATCTCCTGCGACGGCGCCTCGATGGCCCCTTCGCGTTCATGCCCGTCTTGGTCGATAGCGTGGTATTTAAATAGCATATTTAAATGTGTATATATTTAAATATTTTATAAATATCTCTCAAACGTCTTCGGATCCATCGCATACTCAAACGCATGTTCGACCGTTACTTCGCCGCGCCGCACGAGTTCGGCAAGCGAGCGATCCATGTCGATCATCCCCTCTTGCGAGCTCGTCTGGATCACGGCGCTGATCTCATGCGTCCGTCCATCGCGGATGAGCGTGCTAATCGCGCTGTTGTTGATGAGAAGTTCATAGGCCGGAACGAGCCCGCCCGAGACGCGCGGGATAAGGCGCTGAGAGAAGATGCCCGCGAGACTCCCGGCGAGCTGAACGCGCACCTGACCCTGTTGTTCGGCGGGGAACATGTCGATGATGCGGTCGATCGTCTGTGCGGCGTTGTTGGTGTGGAGCGTGGAGAAGACGAGGTGGCCGGTCTCGGCGGCCGTGACGGCGGACGAAATGGTCTCGTAGTCGCGCATCTCGCCGACCATGATGACGTCAACGTCTTCGCGGAAGGCGTTCTGGAGCGCATTATGAAAATCGGGTGCGTCGATATGGATCTCGCGCTGGTGGATGAGCGACTTCTTCTGGGTGAAGAGGTACTCGACCGGATCTTCGATAGTGAGGATGTGTTCGGCGCGCGAGTCGTTGATGCGATCAATCATCGTCGCCAGCGTCGTCGACTTACCCTGCCCTACCGGCCCGACGACCAAGAAGAATCCTTGCTCGCGCTGGGTGAAGACCTCGAGAATCGGTGGGAGATTGAGCTCGGCAAACGTGCTGATTGCGCGCGGGATGAGCCGGAGCGCGAGCGCGACCGCTCCTTGCACGCGATATCCGTTCACACGGAAGCGCGCATCGGTCTTGTGCGCATAAGAGAGGTCGATAGCCTGTTCAGAGAGGAACGATGCCCAGCGATCAGGCGGCACGATGCTCTTTAGCATTTCTTCGGTGTCGGTATCGGTGAAGGCCGGATACTTAAGCAGGGGGACCAGCGCGCCTGAGACGCGAATCATGGGCGACCCACCGGCGAATATATGGAGATCAGAACCGCCCTGAGCAATGACGACATCTAGCAAGTCTTCGAGGCGTTTGTCGGTGGACATACTATTGTTTGGCGGGCGCCTCGATAGTGCGCAGAGTCTCAGCAAACACTTCAGATGGAATAGCAGATGCCTTGATGATGTACCCGTCGGCAGAGAGCTGTTTCGCCCTCTCGATATCAGAATCCTGCCCCTGATTAGAAAGGATGATGATCTTCGTGCCCTTCGCGAGGCCCTCCTTCCGTATCGCTTCAAGCGCTTCGAAGCCGCCCATGCCCGGCATGATGAGATCGAGCAAAATCGCGTCAGGAGCCTTCACTTCATCCTTGCGGAGAGAGGCAAGGAGCTCTTCTCCTCCGTTGAAGACAGTCACTTCATGGCCGGCGTTCTTGAACTTGACGGCATACAGGTCGAGAAGAAATCGGTCGTCGTCGACAAGGTACACACGGTAGGTCATATATGCAACAGTATACTACGTCTCAGTGTCAACGGTCTCTTCACCGGGGAATAATTCACCGCCCAGCGTATTGACTTCTTCAAAGGGAATTTCGCCGGCAAGCGCCTTTATGATCGCATCCTCACGCATCGTGAGCATGCCGCCCGCGCGGGCGGCCGCATAGATCTTCTCTTCGATCGGCTCCTTAAGCACGACCTGCTCTATCGTCTTATCCATCCGCAATATCTCAAAGACGGCCGTGCGGCCGCGCGTGCCGTTGGGGCACTCATCGGTCGGATTCGCATGGAAAAATTCTGTAAAGGGCGGGAGCTTGGCGCGATAGGCCGCAGGCAGATCGGCGAACTCGCGATCAAGAAATTCTTTAATGCTCTCGTCGATCGGAAACGCTTTGCCGCCGCCCGGACAGAGCTTCTGGACGAGACGCTGGCCGATGATACCGATCAAGGTCGGTGCGATAAGGAACGGATCGACGCCCATGTCGACCAGGCGCGGAATCGCGCCGGCCGCTGTATTGGTATGAATAGTAGAGAAGACGAGGTGTCCGGTGAGCGCGGCCTGCACGGCGAGCACGGCCGTCTCTTTGTCGCGAATCTCGCCGACCATGATGATATCCGGGTCTTGGCGCAAGATGCTTCGCAGACCGCTCGCGAAGGTGTAGCCGATCTCTGGCCGAACCTGGCTCTGCGCAACGCCGGCAATCTCGTATTCGACTGGGTCTTCAAGCGATACGACGTTCGCCGTCTCGCGGTCGGTCTCAGAGAGCATCGCGAAAAGCGTTGTCGATTTACCTGATCCGGTCGGCCCGGCGATAAGGATGATGCCGTAGGGGATCTTCATCATCTCGCGAATCTCTGCGAGATAGGCGTTGCTGAAGCCGACCGACTCGAGCGTGGCTGTCGCGTCTGATTGATCGAGAATACGCATCACGACCTTCTCGCCGTATTCTGTCGGGAAGGTAGAAACGCGGAAGTCGATGCGGCGATTCTCCACCTTTGCCGAAAAGCGTCCGTCCTGAGGCTTGCGTTTCTCGTCGAGGCGCAGTTTCGCGAGAATCTTGATGCGCGCGACGACCGCTTCGTGCACCTTTGCCGGCAATTCAAGCGACGTATGCAGATCTCCGTCCATGCGAAAACGGACTCGCGTCTTTGTCGGCGACGGCTCAATGTGAATGTCAGAACTGTGTCCCTCAATAGCGTACCGCAAGACAGTAGAGACGATCTTCGTCACCGGCGCGTCCTCCTTAAGAGATTCATGCGGGCCGGTAAGATCAGGCACTTCTTCATCAGAAAGCGCGAGTGCACTCTCTTCGACGGACGCGCCGGAGGCCGGCTTTCTACCAGAAGCGACTGCATCAGCGGCCGTCGCGGACGTCTCATACTCGGTCAACGCACGACCGACCTCGCCCGAGAGGTTCTGATAGGCATCAATGACCCGCTCGAAGTCCTGCTCGGTAATAAGAAACATGACATACGGGATGCCTATCTTCCCCGAGATAAACTGCAGAGCGTCGAAGGCCTCGATATTGTCGGGATCGGTGATGCCCACTTCGAGCGCCCCCTCCTTGAGGCCGAGCGGGACGAAACCGTAGTGCCGAGCGGAGTCGATTGGGATATAGCTGAACACCTCCTGTGCGGCAGGCGGATCGCCGAGGATGCGCGAAGCGAGGCCATAGGCCTTTCCTGCTTCAGCGAGCGCATCGACGAGTGAGATGCCGCGCTCGGCGAGTGCGTCTGAGAGCGGCTTCTTCGCCACCAGATCGGCTTCGACCGCCTTGCGGTCACTTGCGGAAAGGAGGCCTTTATCGACGAGTGATCCGAGAAAATTCATTACTCATTTTCCGATTACCCCCGGTATCGAGGCGAATGGATCGAAACGGCCGGATGTCTCGGGAGCTATCGGCGTCGCCAGGTCTAAGAGCATGTCGAAGCGCGGATCCGAGAAGATGCGCGTATCAAAAGAGATCGATCCGAGCTCGCTCACGAGCTTATTGAATCGCAGTTGCGCGCTATTCTGGGTCATATCGGTCGGTACGAGCGGCACATCGTTGCCTGTCCCGGTGAAGAAGAACCAATACGCGCCCGCCCCGACGACGAGTGTTGCGATAATGATGAGAATAGTGTTGTTGGATTGCATACGGATTAACGCAGCCAGTACAGGCGCAGGGTCATCTGATAGGTATACACGCCCGTGTCGGAGCCTTTTACGACGACATCTTGGATATCAAGCAGGCGGGCGCTCCGCTCTACGCCGATCAAAAATGTTTGCAGAGCAGAGAACGTACCCACGGCAGAGAGCGAGAGATTGACTGAGCCGACCGGGCTCGTAGCGGCCGGAGCAGTCTTTGTGCCGGGAATATCGTTCGTAACGACGTCGATATTTGCGAGCGAGAGGCCCGAGCGGGCCGCAAGCGCATTTAAGTCGAGGATGAGTCCCACATTGTCGACCGAGTCGGGCAAGAAGGTCGAGAGTCGTTCGAGACTCGAGGCGTCGATCGCGTCGCGCGCGTCGGCAAGCACGTTTTGCTGTGCCGCATACTGGCGCGCCGCGTCGAGCGCCTGGTTGTCGAGCGCGATCTTCGCCTTAGTGTCGGTTATTGAACCGCTCCATGTCGGATTCACGTACACGAAGAAAATACCGGCGGCGACAAAGAGAGCAAGTGTGGGGAGGAGGCGGCTGTTCATAGTGTAGGTGCGGTCGACGAGGCTGGCGCGCTCGACGCGGATTCTTGCGGCGCAACGGTACTCTCTACGATGCTTTCGGGAGAGAAGACGATGAGCTTCGGATCAAGCTTCGCCGACAAGCCAAACGAGACCGAACTGTCTTTATTGATACTTATCTTAGAGAAGATGGCGTCCTTGATGCGGCCGTCTTCTGCGAATGCAGTAGAGACCGCGGCCAGTGCATTGAAACTCTTCGCGAGACCGGTGCCTTCTATCTTCGACACACCCGCCGCATCGAGCGATATGTGCAGCGCTGTAAAACGAACATTCGCCGGAAGGGTGTTCTTCAGGGCAGTGAAGAAATTAGAAAATGAGGCGTGCTTGTTGAGGAGCGTCTGACTCTGATTTAAGCGGTTACGCAGTCGCACGAATCCCTCGACGGTTGGCTGATCGATCGCGTCGGTCGCCGCCTTGAGCGCAGCGTCTTTTGCCGCCAGATCAGAAGCGAGGATGCGGCCATAGAGGAACACGCCGAGCGCTCCGACAAAGATGAGGCCGAGGACCGCATACGCGAAGATGCCGAATGCGCCGGTGAAATCAGAACGAAACTTCTGCGGAGCTCCCGAAGCATGAGGGACGAACGATGTGGGTATCGTGGGAGGAAGAGCCATTTGTTCTTTAGTATACGCTACTCACACAAGCGGTGTGCGCGTCATCTGTGCAAAACGTCCGATTTACACTTCTTCGAGCTTCCGCAGTGCGAGACCGACAGCAACCGCGAACTCGGGACCGATCTCTTCGAGAACCGGGCGCATGAAGGCCGGGGCGCCCGTCTTTACAAACGGATCCGCGACGCGCACATCGATGGAGAAAATGCTCTTTGCATAGGTGTTGAGCTCTTTTGTGATACCGCCGCCGCCGGTGAGCACGATAGAGGTAACCGACTTCTTGTGCGCCGTCTCGTACTGCATCAGGACGCGGCGCGCTTCTGAGAAGATGCGCGAGAAGACGAGCTCGGGGCTCCCGAGCGCTCCGGCACCGCTCATGCCCTCTTCTTTCTTCATTGCTTCGGCCTGGGCGATTGACACATTGCCGGAAACGGAAATGGCGCGCGTGATGTCCTGACTCCCCACCGAGATGGAGTGCGAGAGCGCCACGACACCGTGTTCGATGATATAGGTCTTGGTCGACGCCGCACCGACATCGATGACCATGGCCGTCTTCATCTGCTCCTCGATGACCGCTCGAATGGTGCTGAATATCTCGATCTCATAGAAACTCGCGGTAAGCCCGGCACCGGCAACAATCTTCTGGAGCGAGGAGAGTTCGTCGTTGTGGACAGCGACAAGCAGCACATCAACCGTATCCTTCTTTGCAGCCACTGTGTTCTCCGACTCAGCTTCGGCGAATTGTGCGGGCTCTGCTTCGGGAACGATGAACCAGTCGAGCTGCACTTCGTTCACCGGCACCGGGATATACTTGCGCGCTTCGAGATTGATGACGGTCTTCTGCTCTACCGGATCCTTGCGGTACGGAAGCGTCACGAGTGTGAGAAGCGAACGCGCAAACGGAATCGAGACGCCGCAATTCTTTGTCGTCACCTTGGCCTCGCGCAGAAGGTCCTTCAGAGTCTCGGTAATCTGCTCGGGAGAGAGGTTCGTCGCCTGCCCCACTTCAGAGCCGCCATAAGGGCCGAGGGCGAGTTCGCCGTAGGTCTCGAGCACTGCCTGCCCCTTTTCTTTACGCAGCTGCACAACCTTCAGAGACGACGAACCGATATCGACGCCGAGCACGCTCTTTTCTTCTTTCTTAAAAAAGCTATCGAGAAACGACATGTGATAATACTACCATGTTTCATTTTTTCGACTTTCTATTCCCGCCCCGCGCAGACGAACGCATCGTGCGGGACGTCTCGGTCGACGATATGCTCGCCCTCGAGGTGCCCCGTCTTGTCCCGGCGACGCGCCCCCTGACGGTCGGTCTTCTCCCCTTCTCCTCTACCTCCGTGCGCTCAGCGATTCATGAGGCGAAGTATCACGGCAGTGAACACGCTTTTACCCTGCTTAGCTCCGCGCTCGCCGACTATCTGCGCGACTGCGATGATGTAGGACCTCGGAGGTCCTACATTTCTCTGGTGCCGGTGCCGCTCGGGAGAGAACGCCGGAAAGAGCGCGGTTTCAATCAGGTACAAGAGATCGCACAGCGCGCCGCGCGTGAGCTCGACATCCGGGTCGATGCGACGCTCCTTGTGCGCGTGCGCGAGACTGTCTCACAGGTCTCGCTCCCGCGCGAAGCGCGAGAAGAGAACATGCGCGGCGCCTTCAGCGCGGCGCACCCCGCAGATCCTGCACATACCTATATAGTGATAGATGACGTCATCACCACCGGCGCGACGCTCCAGGCCGCCGTCGATGCACTCAAAGAGGCTGGCGCCGAGCATATTATCCCGCTCGCCCTCGCGTACTAAATTTGATATTGTGACCTCATACGGAGGGGTCGCATAGAGGCCTAGTGCGGCGGGTTGCTAACTCGCTATACGGGTAAAACCGTATCGAGGGTTCGAATCCCTCCCCCTCCGCACCCGATACAAAGGCGCCTCTTGTGGGCGCTTTTTGTATCGGGAGGGTGGGATTCGAAAGCCGGAGCGCGACGGCGCGAGGCGGGGTCGCGTAAATTTCTAGCAAGAAATTATGCGTGACCGAATCCCACCCCATCCGCTGAGATTTTTAAGGAGTGAAACGACTATAAAAATCCAAGTGGGGTTGTGTATTCGCAAGTCCCCGCAAACAAGAAGCTCCTGCGGTTGTGACACCACAGGAGCCCATGAGGAACTTCTTTTCTATTGCATCTTCCACTGCATCATCTCGCCTGCACGGAACGGAACCACGACGTTGTCGCCGAACGACACTTCGTCGGGAACCTTCCATGCTTCGCGAACGAGCGTCACGGTGCCAGTGTTCCGCGGCAAGCCATAGAAGTCCGCGCCATGATGCGACGCAAACCCCTCCAGCTTGTCGAGTTTCCCCATCGAGTCAAACGCCTCGACGTAGAGCTCGAGCGCTGCAGGCGCGGTGAAGCACCCGGCACAGCCGCATGCCGCCTCCTTGGCACCTTTGGCGTGCGGCGCCGAATCAGTACCGAGGAAGAAGTGCGTATCTCCCGAGGTAGCCGCTTCGACAAGCGCCTGTCGGTGCACTTCCCGCTTCAGTATCGGCAGGCAGTAGTAGTGCGGACGAATGCCACCCTTGAAGATAGCATTCCGATTCTCAAGCAAGTGGTGCGCCGTGATGGTGGCCCCGACGTGGGACCGTTCACCCCGGACGAACTGCACCGCTTCCTTTGTCGTGATGTGCTCCATCACGATGCGCAAGAACGGGAAACGTATCATGAGCGGTATCAGCACCTTGTCGATGAAGACTTGCTCGCGATCGAAGATATCGACCGCGGGGTCAGTGACTTCGCCGTGCACGAGAAGCGGCATACCGATCTTCTCCATCTCCGCGAGGGCCGGAGCGGCATATTTCATCTGGGTCACCCCGTTCTCCGAGTTGGTCGTAGCGCCGGCTGGATAGAGCTTCACGCCGTATACCAACTTGCTCGCCTTCGCCTCGCGGATATCCGCCGGCGTCGTCGAGTCGGTGAGATAGAGCGTCATCAGCGGCTCGAAGTTTAGGCCGAGACCATGATATTTCACCGCTGCACGGATTGTTTCGTAATACCCCCACGCCTGCGCCGCCTTAATGATTGGCTTCTTCAGGTTGGGCATGATGATCGCCCGGCCAAAGACTGCTGCCGAGTAGCTGACGATGTCCATCAGAGCCGCACCATCGCGCAAATGCAGATGCATGTCGTCCGGCCGCGTGATGGTGATGCTATCCAACTCTCCTTTTCGCATTGCCATTTCAGTCCCCTTTCAAGTTGATGAATTGCGAAGCGATGTCGCCGAACACCTTGGCGCCACCGACGAAGTATGCCGTGCCGACTTGCACAATCGAAGCGCCGGCCCAGAGCATTTTCTGCACATCTTCGCTGGACTGCACGCCGCCCACGCCCCAGACGGCGATCTCTTTCGGCAAACGCGCTCGCCATTGCTTGACCTGGCCGAGTGCCTGCTGAAAGACTTGCCGCCCCGAGCCACCAGCGTAGCCGGTTTTATCCGGCGTATTGATGACTGGCGTCTCGTCACGGTTGTAATCGAGACAATTCGGCACCGTGTTCATCGTGACGACAGCCTTGACCGCATATTGCTCAATAACTGATGCAATTTCGTCGATACGATCCGGATCCATTGGCGAGACTTTCACCGAGACGAACCAGCCCGCGTTTTGTAATCGTCCACCGAAGAAAACGTTGTCGAGAGAAGCGCTGACGAGTTTCCGCCGATATGAGATGATCGGCTTACGTTCGCCGACACTAACAACATTCGGGCAACCAAGATTCAATTCGATACCGTCGAACCCGACGTCGTATGCTTCATCAGCGAGTTTCCCAAATTCTATAGGAGAAAGCCCGGCGACGCTCAGGATGATCGGTTTCCCGGCCGCATGAGCGAGCATGACCATTGCTGGTCCGATCTCTTTCAATTTCTCGATGCCGGGATTCGGCAAACCGAGCGAATTGAGGCAAAATACCGGATCCCCATTAAACGTGTTGCCGGAGTTCCCCGCTCGCTCTTCGAGCGTGATGGATCCAACGACAATGAAGCTCGCCGAAGAACGAGCGAGACTTTGAACCTCAGATACGCTCTTGCAATGCCCCGCCGCGTTACCGACTGGAAACGCAGAGTCAATCGAGTAATTCCGCATGACGCACCCCCTTTTCAGTGAGATTTCGATGAGTTGTGGAAGATGACAAAGACCACAACAGCCGGGCGGACTGTACCTCATTTTTAGCAGAAATACAAAGAACCGTCCGCCACAACTTCGCAGATGTTGGCGGACGGTTCTCGCACGCAAAACGGAGGAGTTACATCGCTCCTGCCGAATCGCCGCACATCCTGCAGTCTCTCTTGTGCGAATAGAGCAAGACGAGTGCCGAGGCGCCGACGAGCAGATAGACGATATTCTCAACCGTCGGCCACGTGCCGACAAGGAGATTCACAACGTTCCAGTTGCTACCCGCGAAGTAGCCAATCGCCTGGAGACCCCAATTCAAGGCACCGATGATGACAAGCACGAATGCAGTTTTGTGCATACAGGTTGTTAGGGATTAGGAGCGGGTGGTCCGCTCCCTATAGTATGGCTCTTTTACAACCGTCTGGGAGACCCCCTGTGCAGAACCCCGTGAGATAAGCGAAGCCGCCATCTCATGGGGCAGAACCCCGATTATTCGAATTTTATCTGGAAATTGTACATGCCCATAGAGCAGAGACCCTGCAAGGTACCCTGCGCCTGTGCCGCAGAGATGGAAATCTCTTCGACAGTCGACGGCTGCAAGAATTTCTGATACGAAAGCTTGGGTATCACCACGCTCGCTGAACAGTCGAAGGTCCCGTTCGTCCGCATGCGCAGGATAGTGGGCACACCGGCCTTTGCGGTGACCACGCGCGGCGAATAGCCGCCCTTCGCCGTGATGTCGATAATCTGCGTACCATCGACGATAACGGCTGTAGGCGGCGCACCGGCGTCGGCGCTGTTCGACGGTTTTGAGGAGATCAGGAACGCCCACCCGATAAGGACGGCACTGATTGCAAACGCGATAATCGTTTTCGTGTCCATATTAGAAGTTAAAAATCGGGGTTATGATGCCCGCAGTCGCGAGTGCACTCGCGCCGTTTACGAGCGCAAGCGTGATGACGATGAGGCCGGCCGTCTTGAAGAAGATCCCCTTCCATGGCTTGTGCGCGATGTTGAGCGAGCTAAACGAGAGGAGTGCGAGCATCGGGAGCGTGCCGAGCGCAAAGACGAGCATCGTCAGCGCCCCCTGCGAGAAACTGCCCGTCGAGAGCGCGTAGAGCTGCATCGACTGTGTAAAGCCGCACGGCAGAAAGAAGGTCCCGACGCCGACCAGTGCCGGTGCGAGATAATAGTCGCGCTTGCTCCCTGCTCTGAGATGCTTCGAGAATCGCGCCGGGAGCGTGAACTGAAGCCGCTTCGTGAAGTGAAATACATCGAGCAGATTAAGACCGAGGATAAGCATCACGAGCGCAACGATGCTACTCAGTATCGTATTCGCCATGAGACTCAAGTGGAGCGAATTGCCGATAAGCCCGACCACGCCGCCGAGAATAAAGAATCCGCCGAGCCGGCCGACGTGGAAGAGTGCTGGCGTACGCCAGGTGGCGCCTTCTTTCGCCGTCTCTGCCGAGAGCGAGAGCACGAGTCCGCCGACAATGGCGAGACACGAGGAGACCGAGGCGATAAGCCCTATCACAAAGGCTGTCCCGTAACTTACAGTAGACGAGGTGATAAGATTTGTGAGCCCGGACTTCTGCAAGAACAGGAAGCCGATGATGAGCGCGAGCGCAATCGGGAGTGCGTAGGCGAAGTCGCTCCAGAGAGCCTGGTGCGCCTGCTTCTCGACGGTAATCGTATAGCCATGCTGATGCACGATCGCGGTCAGTGCCTCTGCGACCTTCTCAGGAGCGTCATCGAACTCGCCGACGACCGAGAGGCGATGATCCGCAAGCGACACGCGCGCGCTCTCGACGTTTGGAAGCTCGGCAATCGTTTCTTCGATAAGTAGCGTGCACGCTTTGCAGTGCATGCCGTTTACGTGGAATTCATAGGTGGTGTTCATAGTGTTTTAGTTTTAAGCCGGAGCGAATTGCCGACGACCGACACGCTCGAGAAGGCCATCGCGAATCCTGCAAAGACGGGCGAGAGGAGCCAGCCGAACACCGGATAGAAGATGCCGCTCGCGAGCGGGATACCGATGACATTATACGCGAATGCCCAGAAGAGGTTCTGTTTGATACCGCGCATCGTAAACTTTGAAAGGCGGATAGCCTTCACGAGCTTCGAGATGTCGCCATGAAGAAGCGTGATGCCGGCGCTCTCGATAGCGACATCAGTCCCGGTCGCCATGGCGATGCCGACATCCGCTTGTGCGAGCGCAGGCGCATCGTTGATCCCGTCGCCCGCCATCGCGACGATCTTCCCTTCTGCCTGCAGCGCTTTTATCTTATGCAGCTTATCCTCGGGCATCACTTCGGCGACCACGTCATCAATGCCGACCTGGTTAGCAATGAACCGCGCCGTATTCGCATCGTCACCGGTGAGCATCACCACCGTAATGCCGAGTGCGTGCAGATCTCTCACCGCCTGTACTGCCTCTGGCTTGATTGCATCGGCGACCATCGCGATAGCGAGCACCTTCCTGCCTGCAACAAGGATGACCGGCGTCTTACCTTCTTTCGTATCCGCTTCAAGGTTTAACCTTGATACACCGAGCTCGGTGGCGAGCCGCGCGCTCCCGACATGATATTCGACACCCTCTATCGTGCCGACAAGCCCCTTCCCTTTTATCGCTTCAAATCGATCGACCGGCACAAGCGCGATATGTTTCTCCCGCGCATAGGAGACGACCGCGTGCGAGATGGGGTGGTCTGACTTGGTATCAAGCGATGCGAGAATCGATACAATCTCATCATCGCTCTTTTCTGAAAAGTTCTGAATCGATGTGAGCTCCGGCTTGCCCTTAGTGATGGTTCCCGTTTTGTCGACGACCACCACCGTCACCTTGTGAAGCTTCTCCAAGGTCGCGGCATCTTTGATGAGAATGCCCTCCTTCGCGCCCTTGCCCACGCCCACGATGATCGCCGTCGGCGTCGCGAGACCGAGCGCGCACGGACAGGCGATGACCAGCACACCAACAAACGACACGAGTCCGAGTGAGAGCGCTTGGGCGAATCCGAGAGAAGAAGAGCCTATGAGTAACCAGAGACCGAGCGAAGAAAATGCGATGACGAGTACAATCGGCACAAAGACACTCGAAATCTTGTCGGCGAGCGCTTGGATGGGCGCCTTGCTTCCCTGTGCATCGGCGACCATTCTGATGATGTGCGCAAGCATGGTCTCAGAGCCGATCTTAGTCGCCTTAAAGGTGAATGAGCCGGTGGTGTTCAGCGTCCCGGCGACCACCGCATCGCCGACATTCTTCTCGACCGGCACCGGCTCGCCCGAGACCATCGCTTCATCAACGTATGACGACCCGAGGGTCACCACGCCATCGACCGGTATCTTCCCTGCCGGCTTCACGATGATAAGGTCGCCGTGCACCACCTGGTCCACCGAGATCTCCACTTCCTTCCCCTCGCGAATCACGAGCGCAGTCTTCGCCTGCAAGTTCAAGAGCTTCTCAATCGCATCGCCGGTCTTAATCTTGGCGCGCGCTTCGAGATACTTCCCGAGCGTAATGAAGGCAATGACGACAATCGCCACGTCGAAATAGGTAACGTCCACGTTTATATATGGCCGCACCGCTTCGCGAAATACCGTGACGATGACGCTATAGAGGTAGGCGGCCGAAGTGCCGATACCAATGAGGGTGTCCATGTTTGCGGCGCCGTGGCGCAGGAAGCGATAGAAGCCAACCAGATACGGCTTGCCCACAACGAAGAGCGCATAGGTGGCCATGAGCGCGAGAACAAGATTAAAGGAGTCATTCCATGCCTGCGGCACGAGCGCCACGCTGCCGAACTCTGCGAGAATGTTCCACGCCATGACTGCGATAGCAAAGGCCGCCATCGGCGTGATGGTGACGATCTTCGTCTTCATAGACGCGAGCTCGGCGAGCTTCTCGCTCTTCGACTGATTGAGCCCGAGATGCGCAGAGTGCGACCAATTTTTGTTAGCCGAAGGCGTTACAAAAATGGAAGTGCCCGTGTGGTATTCACTCTCCGACATACCCATTTCGCTTGCCGTTTGCTGGAGTGCAAGCGAATAGCCGAGCGGCTCGAGCTTCTCTGACAGATGATGCGGAGTCGTTTTCGTTTCGTCGTATGAAATCTTTGCCGCCTCGGTGCCAGGATTCACCTCCACAGAATGCACGCCATCAACCTTCCCCAGCGTCTTCTCGATAATGCTCGCACACGATGCGCAATGCATGCCCCGCACCGGGTACGTAGACGTCGTCATGCTATTTGCGCTTAAGCTTATATACCTTCAACACCTCACTTACCGCTTTTACTGATTGGCCGGAGGTCATTTGGTGGCGCACACAGCCCTTCAAGTGGCTCTCAAGCAACGCGTCCTCGACGCTCGAAAGCGCCTGTCGCACAGCACTGGTTTGTGTGATGACGTCGATGCAGTAGGTGTCCTTTTCTATCAAATCCTGCAGGCCGCGCACCTGACCCTCGATTATTTTCAATCGCCGTATGAGCTTCTTTGTGTCGCTGTGGTCGTGTGTCATGCCGCCACTATATACCCCCAGGGGGTATTCGGCAACTGTGGATAAACCTGCGACCTACTCGTACCGCAAGGCGTCGATAGGGTTCTTCTTCCCTGCCTTGCGCGCGGGGTAGATGCCGAAGACGAGACCAGAGATGCCCGACACAGCGAGACCGAGAATGACGGCCGAGATTGGGAAGGCAAAAACCCAACCGATAGAGAAGAAGGTCGAGAGTACAACATATATCAGACCTACAATAGTCGCGCCTACCAAGATACCGATAATGCCGCCAGCGAGCGTCAGTAATACCGATTCGATAAGAAACTGCTGGAGAATGTCGCGATCGGTCGCACCGACCGCTTTGCGCAACCCGATTTCTCGCGTCCGCTCGGTGACCGAGACGAGCATGATGTTCATAATGCCGATGCCGCCGACGATAAGCGAGATCGAGGCGATGGCCGCTAAGAATATAGTGAGGATCGACATGATATTGCCAAGCATGTTCAGCGTCTCGTCCATAGAGGTAACCATGAAATCGTCTTTCGTTGGGTCCGTAATCTGATGAGATGTTCTTAAAATAGAAATGATCCGTGCCTTGGCGAACGCCGTGTCGTACGTAGGGTCAATCTGAATATTCAGCTCTTGATAATAATCAATGCCCCGAATTTGTTTTTGCCCGACCGGAAGCGGTATCAGTGCGTACCCGTCCATACTAAACATACCGGAACCTTTCGGTTCAAGGACCCCAATGACACGGAAAGTAATATCCTCGAAGCGAACCGTCTTCCCGACAGGTTCAACATCTCCAAAGAGATCGCCAGCCAGCTTCGAACCGAGGACGACAACATGTCTGTAGGCAGTTTCATCTGCACTGGTGAACCCATATCCACTGGAGAAATTTAGGTTCGTCATCTTGAATATGTTTGCCGTCGTCGCAATCCAGAGGGTCGATTTGCTCTTGCTCTCATACACGATGCGTGAACTCCCAGTGACATTCGGCGCCACGTTCGTGATAGACGGCTCTCGTTTTAACGATTCTACGTCACGTGCAACGAGCGTCTTGACGACGAGACCCATCACCGACGAGGGCGCACCGCCTATAACCGGAGCGCCCGGCTGAACGTTGATCATATTGGGGGCCATCGACTGGATTTGACCAACGATATACTGCTTTGCTGAATCGCCCAGTGACATAATGATGATGACCGATGCGATGCCCGTAACAATACCGAGCATCGTGAGAACAGAACGCATCTTGCTGTGAGCAAGACTGCGCGTAGCTGTTTTAAATGCATCTCTAAAAAGCATAGTTATTTCAGGTTACCCCGACGGAGACGATCCGCGGTAATAGGATTATCACTCTCTACCACGCCGTCTTTTATCCTGATTATCCTATCTGCGAACTCTGCGGTCTGGGTCTCGTGTGTCACGAGTATCACCGTGCGACCTTTGTTATTAAGCGACTCTAGTATTTCCATAATTTGGAGGCCCGATTGCGAATCGAGATTGCCGGTCGGTTCATCGGCGAATATAACGTTCGGATCGGTGACGAGCGCACGAGCAATAGCGACACGTTGTTTCTGCCCGCCAGAGAGTTTGCCAGCTTCGGTATGCAATTTTTCTCCAAGACCAACCGCTCGGACGGCCTCCTCGACGAGTGTTCGGCGCTTAGCGGGTAAGGTATCTGAATAGAGAAGCGGTATCTCAACATTGTCATAGACGGTCAGTCGAGAAAGCAGATTAAATGATTGAAAGACGAAACCCATATCCTTGTTACGGACACGTGCGAGTTCCTGGTCGGTCATCTCGTCGATGCTCTTGCCCTGAAAGGTGTAGGAGCCGCCGGTCGGCCGATCAAGGAAGCTCAAGATATGCAGAAGTGTTGATTTGCCTGAGCCCGAAGGTCCCATAATGGAGACGAATTCACCTTGAGCAATCGAGAAAGTCACTCCGCGGAGCGCTCGTGTCGGAGTCTCTTCTTCCACTATGTATTCCTTTTTTAGATTATGTATCTCGATCATTGATTCAATCGAACCGCCTACTTGGTGGGTTTGAGACCGATATTAATTACTTGTTCACCAAGCGTGACGCCCGAGAGTATCTCGACATTCCCCTTCTGGTCAGAGATGCCGAGAGTAACCGGACTGGTTGTCGAGGTCTTCCCAGAGAGTGTTTCAACGAAGGTGCCGTTATCGTTCTGCACAATTGCGTACTGCGGGAGGATAAGCACGTTGTCCTTTTTCTTTGTTTGGATATCAATATTCGCCGTAAGGCCGCTCTTCAGTCTCGGGTCGGCTTTGTTAAATGAAATCTTTATCTGATAGCTGATTACGCCCTGGGTGTTCGTCTGTGCCGGCGCGATGTAGAATACCGACCCCGTGAAGGTCTCGTTCGGAAAGGCATCAAGAGTCATCGTCACTTTATTTCCGACGGAGAGCTTGCCGACATCGATTTCAGACACGCCGGCGTCCACTTCGAATCCGCCATACCCGATAATAGAGACCAAGGGCGCTCCGGGAGACGCTAA
>JAQUAU010000072.1:0-2215 GCA_028687085.1 Minisyncoccota bacterium
GCCCTCGGTGTAGAGATTGTCGAGGCCGAGCGCCACCTCAGCCTTGTGCATGCCCGCTTCGGTGATCTGCACCGCCTTCTGCTTCTCGTCGATCGTATAATCATCGCCTTCGGAGAAGCCGAGCACGATAGCGGCGAAGCGTTCGTAGAGCAGCTGCGAGTCGCCGGCCGGTCCGCTGATGATGAGCGGCGTGCGCGCTTCGTCGATTAAAATAGAGTCGACTTCGTCGATGATGGCGTAGTGGTGGCCGCGCTCCACGATCTGGTTCGCATCGTAGGCGGTGTTGTCGCGCAAGTAGTCGAAGCCGAGCTCGTTGTTGGTGACGTAGGTGATGTCGGCCTGGTAGGCCTCCTTCTTCGACACCGGACGCAGATAATCGTAGAGTACTTTGAATGAGCCCTCGATGTCGCGCTCAGCATCGCCCTCCTTCGACACATGCGATGCGTCGTAGCGGAAGGCGCCCGCGCTCGTCACGACGCCGACGGTAAGGCCGAGAAAGTCGTAGACCTGCCCCATCCACGTCGTGTCGCGCCGCGCGAGATAGTCGTTGACCGTGACGATCTGCACGCCCTTGCCGGCGAGTGCATGAAAAGTTGCGGGCAATGTTGCGACAAGCGTCTTGCCCTCGCCGGTGCGCATCTCGGCAATCTTCCCTTGTGCGAGCGCGAGACCGCCGATGAGCTGGACGTCGAAATGGCGCTCGCGGCGCGTGCGGAGCGCCGCCTCGCGCACGAGCGCGAAGACGAGCGGGAGATCATCCTCGCTCGTCGCCCCTGCGGCGAGCGCTCGCGCCTTCACCTCAGCGAGCCGTGTGCGAAGCGTCTCGTCAGAAAGCCCTACAAGCCCTTCGGAGAGCGCATTTACCGCCGCCACGACCGGCGCCGCGGCCTTGAGAAAGGCCGCGGATTGATTCTTCGCGAAGAAACGGGTGAGCCCAAGCATTACACAACAGTATAACAAAAAAAGAAAAATCCCGCCGGAGCGGGATCCTTCTTTCCATATCTGCCGAAGCAGATGTGAACTATGCGCGCTTCTTAGCAGCCTTGCGCTTCTTCGTCGCCTTCTTGGCTGTCTTTTTCGCGGCCTTACGCTTTTTTGCCATGGTGGTTGCGTTTAGAGTTGAGACTTATAAGTCGACCCGCTCATACTTCGCTGTGCGCAGTACAAACGTTTCTATGTATCATTATTGCGCGTAAAAAATATTTTGTGTGAGAAAAAATAAATATGTGTGGATAACTTTTGTAAAAAATATTTCAGAACTATTTTTATAATTTATTTCGCGTGCTCAACATCACCGACGTATTCAACTTCGCGTTCAAGATGGATGCCGAACAATCGTTCGACTGCGCTCTGCATGTCAGCGGCAAGTTGTGCGATCTCGCTCGCTGATGCACCCGCAGCATTGATGATGGAGAGCGTATGCTTGGGCGAGATCCCCGCGGCGCCGCGCCGATACCCTTTTGTAAACTCGGTGTATTCAAGCAAGAATCCTCCGGCGATCTTGTAGGAGCCGTCTGCCTGCTTCCACGCCCAGGGGCGCAAGCGCTCCTCTTTTTCTGCATCCAGCGCGCGCGCCTGCGCCACTATCTGCGCATACTTCTCTGCAGAAACGAACGGCATATGGAAGAATGATCCGGCGCTCTTATACAGATTGCTGAGCATGCCCTTTTCTCCCCGCATCGAGAGGATCGTCGCGCGCACATCAATGGGAGTCGGCTCGCGCCCGTGCTCGGTGGCGAGCGCTTCGAGATCAAAGCGGTTGTCGCGATACGAGAGCTGCGAGGTGCCGGTGGCCAAGAGCGAGAACGTCGCAGAGAGGACGAGATAGCGCCCGGACTCGCGACCGAAGATACTGTCATGATAGGAAAAATCGCACTCCTCTTTTGTAACGACCTGCAGCGTATCTTCGGCGGCGCCGCGCAGGAGCACCTCGGCGCTCACGAAGGTGTCGCTCGCCTGTGCGCCATACGCGCCGAGGTTCGCGACCACGGCGCCGCCGACCGTACCGGGAATGCCGGAGAGGCATTCGATGCCGATAAGCCCGCGTTCGACTGCCTCTCTCACCAACTCGTCCCACACGACGCCGGCGCCGGCGGTCACGAGAACCGTATCGCCCTGCTTCTGAAAGGTGACCTCCGCCATCCGTGGCGCGAGCACGAGCCCGTCAAAGCCCGCATCAGCGATCATAATGTTCGAACCGCCGCCGAGTACGAAC
>JAQUAU010000072.1:2225-3996 GCA_028687085.1 Minisyncoccota bacterium
CGCCTCACCCACCTCTTCTGCTGTTCTCGCTTCTATGAAAAAACGCGCCTCACCGCCGATATTAAATGTCGTGAGAGCCGCGAGTGGAACGTGCTCTTGCACAATCATTGTCCCTGAATCTGCTTGATCGCAGAAGCACCAGCTTCTGCGGCAGCAGGATACAAGGCGACGGCCTTCTTAATAGTCGCGACCGCATTCGCCTTGTCGCCGGCGGTGTAATAGGCGGCCGCGAGCGAGAACCACGTCTCGACAGAGGCGCCTGGCGTCTCCGCCCGCACCTTCCAGAGCGCAATGAGCCGCGGCCACGCCTTCGCACGATAATAAGCGACGGCGAGAATGTCGCTGTCGACTGCAGTCGTTCCATAGACCTTGAGCAAGAGTGCGTCGGCAGCAGCCGTATCACCGGCCACGATATCGCCGGCGGCGGCATACGCGGCGAGATCCTTAAACTGCGGCCCAAGCTGATACGCTGCGTTGAGATCTCTCTGCGCCGCCTGTGCATCACCGAGGGCCCATTCAATCATGCCTGCTTCGAGCAAGATGCTCTCCTTCTTCGGCGACAGCTGCGCCGCCGCCCGTATCTCCTTCAAGGCATTTGCCGCATCGCCTCCGGCACGATACGCATACGAGAGCTCGAGCCGTCCGCGCGCGTCGGCGGGATACGCAGCAACCTGCTTCTGCATCTCACTGATCGCGAGCGTAACCGCCTGCTGTTTAACCGCGTCGCTTGTCCCAGACTTCGAAACGACTTGTGAGGCGAAGCTCACGAGCTGTTCGCGGATTTCTTGTGCGGCAAAGGCCGGGTGTGCAGAGAGCTCTTGAAAACGCGTGATGTTATCGGAGAGACCCGCTGAAGAGGGTGAAATAGCGAAGATGAGTTTAGAGGCGACCGTCATCCCGGGGACGTTCACGATCCAGATGAGCATGAACGCACCGGCCGCGGCGATCGGGAGCGCATAGGAGATGCTCTCGGCCTCGCCGAGCTCGGGAGCGCGTTCGAGCTGCTCTAGGGGCCGTGCGACCTGCGAGTCGATGAGTGCCAGTATCGCGAAGAAGTAGATGTAGGAATAGAGATTGTCGAAGACGAAGAGATTGTGCACCGCATAGCCGACGAGCGCGGCCGTGAGCGCGATGCGCTCTGGCCGCGAGAGTTCCGAGCTCCGCCAGAGGAGCCAGAGCGCCGTCCCGAAGAGCGAGAGGTAGAGCAAGAAGGCCGGGATGCCGCCGGCGGTAAGCCAGTCGACAAACGCGTTGTGTGCACGATCAAACCACGGCTCCTGCCCGTGGAGCGACGGGTCGTAGTAGGTGTTGAAGACATAGTTGAACCCCTCCTGCCCCCAGCCGAGGATCGGGCGTTCGGCGACGCCCTGAAACGCCATATGCCAGATCGTGAAGCGCGTCTGTCCGTCGGCAAGCGAGATGGTGGCGATGCGCTGGAGTACATGATTCCCTTGTACAAAAGAAGAATTGCGCGCGAGATAGAACGACCCGGCAAGCAGGAGCAGAAGCAGGAACGCCGCGGCGGCGGAGCCGCGGGCGCGCTTACTCGCAGTGAGTGCAGTGAGGAGTGCGGCGAGCGCGAGCCCGCCCATCAGGCCGAGGATTGTGCCACGTGTCTCAGTATAGAAAAGCAGAACCGCCTCGAGCACCGCGAGCGCGATGAGGGACCATTTCAACCATGCATACCTTTCGGTCAGCGCGAGCCAGAGCGCGATGAAGACGTTGAAGAGGAAGTAGATGGCGAGATAGGCGGAGTTGCCCAGAGTCGCAT
>JAQUAU010000073.1 GCA_028687085.1 Minisyncoccota bacterium
GTCTGACTGCAGTGGCGCTGCGTGCCTGCTGGCTATTGTTTGGTTTGGTCGTCAGCCTGCCTTTCAACGCATAGTGCGCTTGGGTGCCCGCGACACACTTCTTTTGAAACCAGTTGGGATATTTGGCAATTTCATACCAGGTTCCCATGTAGCGCGGCACGTCCAGCGAGGGGATGGCCGTTAAAGCCGAGGCCGACTGTACCGAAGTGCCGACCGTGTTGCTTTGTGCCATGGCCATCGCCCAATAACTACCCCAAAGAATGGCAACAAGTAATTTTTTCATGCCGCATTGTCCGGTGTGGAACAAAGCCATTGATTGACTTGTTGGTAAAGGGCGTCTTGGTCGTCAAAGCTTTCGTGGGTTCCTGCAACTTCCAAAAGCGTTGCACTGGCCCCCGCATCTCTCAAACGCAAGGCACAGTCCAAGGGCACGATGTCATCCCGCGTGCCATGCACCAAAAGTACCGGACAGCCCATCAACCCGATACGGGAAACCGGTGCAATGTCATCAAACCTGTGCCCAATGACATGCTCAATATAGCGGTTCACCAACCAGCCCAGCGGCCAGAATGGGATGTGGTACTCCGCCAGCCATCGCCGCATGACGTGCTCAGGGTGGGCAAATGCCGACACACTGACCACGGCTGACACATCCGTGCGCCGCGATGCACACAAAATGGCTGCCGCAGCTCCCAAAGAGTGACCCAGCACGACCAGCCGATGTTTTGACGCGGCTTCGTGCGCAAGCAACCAGTTCAAAGCAGCATCCAGGTCTTCCGCAAAACGAGGCAAAGAGCTGAACGTGTCTGTATCACTGAGCCCATGACTGCGGGCATCGGGCAGCAAAACACTCCAGCCTTGCGCGTGCAACACCCTGGCTGCGGGCATCAGCTGGCTACCATTACCGCCCCAACCGTGCATGAGAATGGCGATACCCACAACGTGCTTGGACTTGGGTTGCGGCAGCCATTGGGCAAAAAGATTGCGTTGGTTTTGCGTTGGAATGCGCAAGTGCTGCACATCCGATCCCAAACCATCGTGCCCCTCTGCATGGGCCAAACGTTTGGGCGTGAGTTCGCGACGCAGCCACCACAAGGCCCAAAACACGACCACCGGAACAATCGCCAGATAGACCACCCACACCCAAGCCACCGTCATGTTCATGGATGCAACCGATCTACCTTACACATGGCTCAAGCGCATTGGACTGACCGATACGCCACCCATCACCTCACCAATGATGCGGTGCCAATTGGGGGTGGCGGCAGGAGTGTCAAAGGGATGAATCACAAATGGCATGGCTGAATCTTTGGGTCGTTCATGGGTGGACGCACTGGTGAAAATGGGTCTGCTTCCATTGGACATCAAGAAAGCCGAACAGGCCAGCGCCCATGAGCCACAACAGCCCAGTTGGAGATCGCGCATAGAGCTATATAAAAAGTAGCTGCCAGCGCAAGTAGATCATGGGCTAGAGGCCAATTTGTTCAAAAAAATCAGTCCGCAGCACAATTTCAGGCCTTGCTGTTGCTCCCAACCGTTTGGAGGGCAGCGTCGGCCAGCTCCTTTCTCGACCCAAACGTATTCGCATACACCCAAGTGAATTCGGCTCCGATCAGGAAAATCTGTGCGGAGTAATACACCCACAGCAACACCACCACCAGTGAGCCCGCAGCGCCAAAGCCAGAAACGATGCCACTGTGGCCAATGTAGGCTCCAATCAGGGTTTTGCCCAGTGTGAAGAGCAGGGCGGTAAATACCGCACCGACCCAGACATCGCGCCACTGCACCTGTGCGCGAGGCATCACCTTGTAGATCAGTGCAAACACAACGGCCACCAAAAAGAAGCCGGTAATGCCGTTCACGATGCCGGCCACCATCAGCCAACCGCCAAAAAAAGGGCTCCACCAGCGGCCCATGGTGGCCAGTACGGCACTCAATACCAGCGACACCATGAGCAAAAAGCCGATGGCCAGAATCATGCCAAATGACAGCAGCCGGGTGCGCAGCAGGTTGACCCAGCCATTGCTGGTATGGCGTATGGGGGCGCGCCAAATACGGTCCAGCGCGTCTTGTAATTCACCAAACACGGTGGTGGCACCTACCAGCAGCAACAACAGCCCCAGCAGTGTGGCGGCTGCGCCTTTGGCAGGTTGATCCACACTGACCAGCAAGGCCTGCACCGCGCTGGCCCCTGACGCCCCCATCAGCGTGCGCAACTGCCATTCAATCTCGCCACGCGCCGCATCCTGGCCAAACACCAGCCCGGCCACCGAGATCACGATCAGCAGCAAGGGGGCCATGGAAAACAAGGTGTAGTAGGCCAGTGCTGCACCCATGCTGGGCACATAGTCGTCCAGCCAGGCTGTGGTGACTTGTTTGAGCAATGCCCAATACAGCGTTAAATCCAGTGGCATCACAGTGTTTGGGTTGTTTCAGAGCAGCGTTTGCTGACGTGTGTGCTCGGCACGTTTCATCTCAAGGTAGGCTGGGCGATCCATTTCATGCAGCTGGCGCGGGTAGCGCTCCACCGCGGTGAACCAGCCCTGCAAACGTGCCTCAAACTGCTGCGCAGGCGGCAGGCTTTGTGCCGCCAGGACGCTGTCAATGGCCAGAAAATAGCGCATGGCATTACGCTCCACCACGCCCAGCACACCATCCACCCACTGGAATTGGCCGTCACGCCGCTTGCGTATTTGGGTAAACCCCACTTTGTCCGCCCCTACCGTAGCCAGATAAGTCTGCATGGCCATGCGCCCCGCAAAACCCATGCCGTAGGAATAACCCAGATGCAAAAACGTCTTGTTGCCAGGCAAAGCCACGGCTTGTAAGCCTATCCGGTAATCGCTGGTGCCCAAGGGCCCGTCTTCGGCGCTGAGGGCAACCGCAAAATAGTTGGCGCTGGCGGCCACTTCGCTGTACCGGAAATCCATCCGCGTGGCATCGGCCAGACTTTGCGGCGTTTTTTTGCCCATGTGAACGCGTAAGGTGCTGCTTTGCGGCCCGTCAGTGGCGTGGCAGTATTTGGTGTTGATGTGCAGAATCATCACCTCACACCATTTGTCGGCCGACTTGAGGCTGGTGCTGACGGTGCTTAGCGGGTAGGCCATCACGGCATAAATATCGCCTGTCAGGCCACTTGCCCCCTCTGATGAAAACAGTACCAGTGGACGGCCAAACGGGTTGTGCTGAAGTTGCCCGGCCAGTTGGGTGTGCTGCGCCAGCAGCGCCAGGCCAGCCGAGTCATCGACGGCCGCCCAGGTATTGCCCGCCAGCCACATGGCACCTACCGTCAGCAGGCAAGGCACCGCATTGGTCCAGCCTGCTTTGCGGTGCCCCGGTTTCATGGTGTACGCCGAGTTTTTTTCAAGGTGTACGGGTGATCACACCCGCGTTGACCTTGACTTTGTCACCCACCTTGAAGCCGGGATCGGTGGCAAAACTCACGGTTTGGGCGCTGCCATTGTGCAAACGCACCACCACTTCAAAGTGCTGGGTGCTGCGTGACTTGGCTTCCAGTGCACGCCCGGCATAAGCCCCACCCACGGCACCGGCAATTTGTGCCACGGTGCGGCCCGTGCCTTGCCCAATCTGGTTGCCCAAAATGGCTCCCACCACACCACCACCGATGGTGCCCAGGTAACTGCCTTCACCCTTGACATCCACCAGGTTCACCGACTCCACCACGCCACAGGTGGCGCAGACCCGGTTGACTTGCAGCGCCGCCGGTGCACTGTCACTTTGCAAGGGTTTGCCCAATGTGGCGCTGCTGACCCGTTCACCCAGACGCATGTTGGCGGTGACGACGCTGTTGCGTGTGACGTGATCCCGGTTCTTCAGGGTGTAGGTGTTGGCATATTCGCCGCTTTTCACCTCCGGCAAGAACACCTTGCCCCGGACTCCGGCAATGGTCAGATCCACCTGGGCTCCTGGCGTGCCAAAGACCGAAAAATACAGCTCAC
>JAQUAU010000074.1 GCA_028687085.1 Minisyncoccota bacterium
CCAGGGACTGCCAGCCGAGTTTCGCCGCAGTCGCGTCGCCGTGGTCTGGCGCAACGTTCCACCGGCACGGGTAGACACCTTCATTTACCACCCCCCGCAGAAGGATGGATTCGAGCGTGACGGGTGATAAAGGCAAGGTGGTCGTAATGCTGCGTGACCAAGAGGCACAACACGCCGTATCCGTGTTGCGCAGGGGATCGCTGCCGCACGCCACGATGATGGTCGGCAATCCCCCTGCCCTGCGCCACGCTCCCCGCGCAATCTGGCCCTGGCTCACCCTGCCTGCCTCCCTCACCGCAGCTCTGCAACGGGCTTATGGAAAACCGCACACCGTGCGGGCGCTGCTGCTGGATAGCGGACGCGCGAACCCCTCGCCGGTCGAGCGCAGCATTTTGTGCATGCGCCGCGGCGAGCGGATTTTCTGGCGCGAGGTGCTCCTGCACGGTGGTGACCCGGCATATCCGGCACTCTGGGCGCGCACCACCATTCCTTTGCGAGGACTGCGCCACGGTCTGTTACCTCTGACCCGCCATGGCACGCGCCCCATCGGCAACACCTTATTCCGCCACCGCCGGTTGCGGCGCTCCCCGATTCAGGCTGAAAGCCGGCCGCGGTTTGGCCAACGACGCTGGCAGCGGCGCTCCGTATTGCGGCGCGGCAGCGCAGGCGTGCTGGTAGAAGAGCATTTTCTGCCGGATCTGCCATGCTGGGCAGGGCGGGGACGACGCTGATGCAAGCACCCTCGCCGCTCCGCCAGCGCCTGCGCGCTTATGCAGGCCTGATGCGCGTGGATCGTCCCATCGGTACCCTGCTCCTGCTCTGGCCCACCTACTGGGGACTCTGGCTTGCCGCAAAGGGCACTCCATCACTCCGCCTCTTCCTGATTTTCACTATCGGCACCTGGCTGACACGCTCGGCAGGTTGTGTGATCAATGATTACTTTGACCGTGATTTCGACCGACAAGTGGCCCGCACCTGCCAGCGCCCCCTGGCGGCAGGCCTGATCACTCCGCAAGAGGCACTGCGTTTATTTGTCGTCCTGTGCCTCCTGGCTGCGGCCCTCCTGCCCCTCCTCAACTGGCTGACCATCTGGTTATCCGCGGGCGCAGTGCTCATCACCATTACCTATCCCTTGTTCAAGCGCTTCACCCATCTCCCGCAAGCCTACCTGGGCATCGCTTTTTCCTTTGGCATACCCATGGCCTTTGCTGCAACCCTCAACCAGGTGCCCACGCTCGCCTGGTGGCTGATGCTGGCCAATGCCTGCTGGGTCGTGGCTTATGACACGGCCTACGCCATGGCGGACCGTCCCGACGACATCCAAGCGGGGATCAAGTCGACTGCCATTCTTTTTGGACGATTCGACCGTCACATCATTGCCGGCCTGCAGGCGGTCATGCTGATCGTCTTTATCGGGGTGGGTGTCGCCCAGGCCATGCACTGGCCTTACTGGATCGCCCTGGCAGGTGCCGCTGTTCTCGCGGCCTATGAGCAGACGCTGCTCGGCGGCGACCGGGATCAGGCTTTTCACGCCTTTCTGCACAATAACTGGATTGGACTGCTACTCTTTTGGGGGATTGTCGCGGGCCTCGCGCCGGGCGGGGTATCCGCCGTTCTGCCTGGAGCGGCATGAAGACCGACTATTCCGATGCTGCCTACATGCCACCGAAGCGTCTTGAAAACAATTATTGACAAACTTATACACAGTTTACTCATATAGCGAAGTGAGTCGGATGCCTCCCGCCAGATCTCTGATGTTAATTAACAACTCATTGTTATATATATGTTTTCTATTTGCACCTTTTTTAGGCGCAGACTCTAATGCCTTGAAGGACAGGGGGTCTGAGACTTTTCAGGATACTCATACACAGACTTATCCACAGAAGTTGTGGGCAACTTCATGAATGCCGAAAACACCTGCATTCAGATCGCCGTGATGGTGCCGCTTCGCCGCATCTTTTCCTATGCCCCGCCGCCGGAGGGTCGTTTGCAGCCGGGCATGCGGGTAAGGGTGCCTTTCGGCAAAGGCAGTCGGGTTGGCATCGTTCTCGGGTATGCCAGTTGCCCGCCCGATATAACGCTCAAGCCCATCGGCCAGGTCCTGGATGCGCACCCTGTTTTACCCCCTGCCCTGCAGCAACTGGTACAATTTGGGGCGGCATACTACCATCATCCGATTGGCGATGCTTGGGCCACCGCGCTGCCGACCCTGCTGCGCCAGGGGCGGCCACTGCCGGAACCGGCTCCCCAGGGTTACCGCCTCAGCATCGACAAAGCACAGACGGTGCCGCGCCAGCCCGGCAAGTTACAACAGGCGCTCCGGGAGCACCTCAGCACCCACAGGGTTGTGCGTACAACAGCCATCCCCAAAGAGTTGCGCGCCACCCTGCGCCAGGCTGTCCGCCGCGGCTGGATAGAAGCCGTGATGGAAGACACCCCGCCGACGCAGGTGGCGCCCTCTCCACACTGCCTGAATACAGAACAGGCCAGCGCCGTGACCCAGTTGCGCATGGCCAGGGGCTTTAACGCCTGGTTATTGGAGGGAGTGACCGGCAGCGGCAAAACAGAAGTATATCTGGAAGCAATCCGGCCTCATCTGGAGTCCGGGGCACAGATCCTCATCCTGGTCCCGGAGATCGGCCTCACCCCCCAACTCGTGGAACGCTGCCAGATGCGTTTCGGCGCGCGTCGCGTGGCCGCTCTGCACTCTGCTCAAAGCGACGGAGAGCGCCTGCGCATCTGGGCGGCGGCCGCTGCGGGCCGGATACAAGTCATCATCGGCACCCGCTCGGCAGTATTCGTGCCCCTGCCCCGTCTTGCCATGATTGTCGTCGATGAAGAGCATGACCCCTCTTTCAAACAGCAAAACGGCTGGCATTATTCGGCACGGGATCTCGCGATTCAACGCGCGAGACTGGAAAATATTCCGATCGTCCTGGGCTCCGCCACACCTTCTCTGGAAAGCCTATGCAATGCACAAAAGGGGCGCTATCGACACCTGCAACTGCGGCAACGCGCTACTTCAGCCGATCTACCGGTGATGACCATCGTGCCACTGCGCCGCGAAAATCTACAGGGTGGCATTTCCACCACCCTGTTGACGGCGTGTAAGGAAACCCTGGAAGCCGGCAATCAGGTATTGCTGTTCCTGAACCGTCGCGGCTACGCCCCGGCAGTGCTCTGCCACGATTGTGGCCATGTGGTCCAATGCCCCCGTTGCAGTGCGCCCATGACCTGGCACCGCCGGCAGGAACGCCTCCGCTGCCACCATTGCGGACACGAGTCGCGCTGGCCGCAAGCCTGCCCTGCATGCCACAGTGCGGCACTGATCACCGCCGGACAAGGCACTGAGCAACTGGAGGACGTGCTTCGCCAGCGATTCCCACAAACCCCCATCTGGCGCATCGACCGCGATGCGTTGCACGATCGCGATGCCCTCGCTACGGCGGTCGCCGACATTCGCCAGAATCGCGCTGCCATACTCGTGGGTACCCAGATGCTGGCCAAGGGCCATCATTTCCCGGCGGTCACCCTGGTGGGCATTATCAATACGGACCAAGGCCTATTCAGTGCCGATTTTCGCGCACCGGAACGACTGCTACAGACCGTTGTGCAGGTTGCAGGCCGCGCCGGCCGTGAAGAGCGACCAGGACAGGTCCTGTTGCAGACTCATCTGCCAGAACATCCTTTATTGCAGAGCCTCGCCCGGGGCGACTACCGCCCTCCCGCCGAGGCGCTCCTGAATGAACGACGGGCGGCAGGGTTGCCGCCCTTTGCCGCTCTCACCCTACTGCGTGCCGAGGCGCACCAAAGATACCACGTAGACACCTTCCTGAGTGCCGCCTGCCAGTGCGTACCGCCCGCTCTGGTGGAAATCAGCGGTCCGCTACCGTCGCTCATGGAACGTCGTGCCGGTTTTGAACGCGCAGAACTGTGGATACAGGCG
>JAQUAU010000019.1 GCA_028687085.1 Minisyncoccota bacterium
GGCGGCGCCGCTTCTCGGCGCCGCCTCCACGCTCTTCTTCACGATTCCCGAGTCGGCGATTGGGCTCGTGCTCGCCGTCTTCGTTGGCACCTTCCTCTATCTCTCGGCGAGTGACCTGATCCCCGAGAGCCATCACCGGCACCCGCGCGCGCTCACAACCGTGATGACGCTTCTCGGCGCCGCCGTGCTCTACGCGGTCGTGCATTTGGTATAATCCTCATATGAAACTATTTTTCCACTGGCTTGTTGCGGCGCTCTCAATCGGCATCGCGGCGTATATTGTCCCTGGCGTGTTGGTCACGCCTGTTGGGGCACTCATCGCTGCTGTCGTGCTTGGTGCACTCAACCTCTTTATCCGTCCGATTATCTTCTTCTTTACGCTCCCGATCACTATCCTCGCGCTCGGACTCTTCTCGTTTGTCATCAATGCTCTCTTGGTGATGCTCGCGTCGTTTATCGTCCCGGGATTCGTAGTGCCGGGGTTCTGGACGGCGCTCCTCTTCGCGCTCGTGCTCTCAGTCGTGAACTGGGTCTTCAACCTCTGGAGTCATGATTGATCCCGAACTCCTCGCGAAGCTGAATCAGATAGAGGAGAAGGCTGAGAAGGCGTATCAAGCGGCAGAGTCATCGCGCAAGTATCTCTTCTGGACCGGAGTCGTCACAGTCGCCCTTATCGTGTTGCCGCTTATCGGCCTCGCCTTCGCGATACCCTCGTTCATCAGCTCCTACACCACCACACTGAACAGCATCGGGTATTAGACCGCGCGTTTGCCGCGGATGATGTTGATGAGGATAGGGAGGAAAGAAACAGTAATAATGACAAGCGAGATGGGGAGGATATAACTCTCGCTGTTGGGGATGACCGAGCCGAGCGAGTAGCCGAGCGCTACCATGCCGACGCCCCACAGGAGTCCGCCGAGTACGTTGTAGCGGAGGAATGTCCCGTAGGTCATCGAGCCTATGCCGGCGAGGATCGGCGCGATTGTGCGCACGATAGGCACGAAGCGTGCGAGCACGACGGCGCGCCCGCCATACATCTGATAGAAGCGTTCGGTGCGCTTCAGATATTCTTGTTTGAAGAAAAGGGAGTCCTTGCGTTTGAAGAAGTTCACGCCGACGTTCGCCCCGAACCAGTAGCCGACTGAGTCGCCGACTATTGCGGCCACAACAACGAAGAAGATGAGCGGCCCCACCGAGAGGAACCCGGCTGCAGAGAGGAGCCCTGCCGCAAAGAGGAGCGAGTCGCCGGGGAGGAAGATGCCGAAGAGGAGTCCGCTCTCAGCGAAGACGAGCGTGGCGATGCCGACGTAGCTGCCGGTCTTCACCATCGCAACCGGGTCGAGATTTATACAGGCAGAAAGAAAGTTGAGCATGTGCGTAGAGTATACTTGTTTCAATGGAACAAGCACCGGCGTTATCTACACCAGAACAAGAATTAGCATATCTGCGCGAGCAGGTGTCGAAGAAGGAGGCAGAACTCGCAGAGAGCGGGAAGGCGCCCAATGCCTTTGAACAGGTGAAGATTATTTCCGAGACTGTGCACGAGCATCACGCCGCGTCTGCTGAGGTGTTGGCTCCTGAGTATCGCATCAGCGAAGCGACAAAGGAGAGCGAAGCGCAGGCGATACTCGCTGAGCTCGAGCTTGGCGGGAGTGAGCAGGCGATTTTGAGCCTCGGCAGAACGATGGAAGAAAAGGGGATTAAAAATGCGCTCGCGGTCGCAGAGAAGCTGGGCGACCCGCATATCGCCGACGACTTCCATCGCTATCTCGTACGCTACGTGGCCGCAGGACTCCTTGCTCCTGGACAAGGCGAGAAGGCTCCGCGCTTTCAGGCGCTCCATATGACGCTCTATGAGATCGCGCTCCCGGAGCCGAAGAGCGCAGAGCCGGGCGCGCGCGAGAAAACGCTCAAAGAGCTCATCTCGGGCATGGAGCAGGTATATGCCGGCCTTCTCTCGGTTGAGAACGCGGCTCCGGGCGAACCGCGCTACCTCGCGCTTGAACTCGCCGTGCCGGCAAACGCTCCCGAGCTCCAGTTCTATGCCGCAGTACCGAACAGCAAATGCAATCTCTTTGAGAAACAGCTTCTCGCCATCTTTCCTGATGCGCATCTCGTGCCCCAGCCTGCCGACTACAACATCTTCGCATCAGGCGGCGTCTCGCTCGCTGCAACAGCGAAGTTTGCCGAGAATCCGGCTCTCCCGCTCACTGACTACACCAGCTTCGATTATGATCCGTTAAACGCCATCACGAATGCCTTTGCGAAGATCGAGCACGCGGGCGAGGGAGCGGCGCTCCAGATCATCATCGAGCCCCGCGGTGAGCGGCACGTGAAGCACTATCGCAAGATTCTTCAAGCGCTCCGGAAGGGCGAGAAACACTCTTCGGCCATGAGCACGCCCGAGACCGTCTTCGGCGAGCTGACACGCGACTTTAGTAAGGCTCTTTTTACCAACAAGCCCAAGGATGTCGAGAAGGCGAAAGAGGCCGAGACGCGCCAGATCGAAGCGAACAAGGCGTACATCGAGCAGGTGGAGAAGAAGATTGCGACGCCGATCGTGGGCGCGACGATACGTGTGGTCGTCTCTTCGAGCAATGAACATAAGGCCACTCAGGTGCTCGACGAGATCGAATCGGCCTTCAATCAATTTTCAAATACGCAAGGGAACCGGCTCGAGTTTGCGCGCGCTGCTGCAGCGCGTGCACAACGTATCTTTGAAGACTTCTCCTTCCGCGTGCCGAGTGATGAGGCGCTCCCGTTATCGCTGCGCGAGCTCACGACCATCTATCACTTCCCGCCGTCGGGTATCGTGAGCTCGCCGCACTTGAAGCAGTCGCGCTTCACTCACGCATCCGCGCCGCTCGCGCTCCCGCAGACGGGTGTCCTGCTCGGCATCAATTCGTATCGCGGAGCCGAAACGCGCGTGTATCTCTCACCTGAAGACCGCTTGCGGCATCTCTACGTTATCGGCCAGACCGGTACTGGTAAGACGGGACTTCTAAAAGGGATGATTATTCAGGACATCAAGAACGGCGACGGCAGCTGCTTCATCGATCCGCACGGTACCGACATTCTCGATATTCTCGCTGCAATACCGCCCGAGCGCTACAAGGACGTTATCTACTTCGACCCGGCGGATCTCTCGCGCCCTTTCTCGCTCAACTTCCTCGAATACGACATTTCGCGCCCGGAGCAGAAGACCTTTATCGTGAACGAGCTCCTGATGATCTTTAAACGTCTCTATGGAGACGTGCCCGAGAGTATGGGACCCGCCTTCGAGCAATACTTCCGCAATGCGACCCAGCTTGTGATGGAGGACCCGACGAGCGGTTCGACGATTCTCGATATCGCACGGGTACTCTCTAATAGCGAGTTCCGCCGCGAGAAGCTCGCTAAGAGCATGAACCCCATCGTGAACCAATTCTGGAACGAGATCGCGACAAAGGCGGGTGGCGACGCCGCGCTCGAGAACATCGTCCCCTATATCACCAACAAGTTCGACGACTTCACCGCGAACGATTTCATCCGCCCCATCGTGGGTCAGCAGGAATCTTCGTTTAAGTTCCGCGAAGTGATGGATACGAAGAAGATACTCCTTATTAATCTCTCGAAGGGTCGCCTGGGCGAGAAGAATGCGAACCTGCTCGGGCTCATCATCGTGGGCAAGCTCTTTATGGCGGCCCTCTCTCGCGCCGACAATCCTCGCGCGGCGCATCCGCCCTTCTATCTCTACATAGACGAGTTCCAGAACGTGACGACCGACTCGATCCCTGGCATCCTCTCTGAAGCGCGCAAGTATAAGCTCTCGCTCACGGTCGCGCACCAGTTCTTAAGCCAGATAGAAGAGAAGACGCGTGACGCCGTCTTCGGCAACGTGGGCAATATGGCCGTCTTCCGGGTTGGCGAAGAAGACGCAGAGTTCTTCGCGAAGCAGTTTGCGCCGGTCTTCGAGTCGCTCGATTTTGTGAATATAGAAAATAGAAATGCATATATGAAGATTCTTGTCGGCGGCGTGCCACAGAAGCCGTTTGACATGGAGACACCCGGTCTGCCGGCGCTCAATCAAGCGCAGGTTGATGATCTCATCCACCTTTCCTCGCTCACCTACGGCCGCGATCGTGCTACTGTTGAAAACATGATTCGCGAGCGGTATCTGAAATAAGGTATGGCTGAAAAAGTTCCGTCAGAACCAAAAGAAGAGCGACAGCGACGGGTTGCCGCTGAGATTCAAGCCCAACGCCGCTTAGATGCGATGAAAGATGTAACCGATGTGGAGGTGGAGTCCGAGCAACCGTGGCTCCAACCAGGTGTAATCGATTCGCCTGTCTTTCAGCCTTCCGTCCCTACTGAACCAGCTCCAGAAACTCCTCCGACGGCGACAATGGGCGCCGCATTCGCGAACCCAAAACCGCTCAAAGAGAAGCCAAAGAACGGAAAGAAAGCCGAAAACGGGAAGGTTGAGGCAGAAAAAGAAGAATCTTTCGATCCGCATTCGGTCGCTACCGCACAGACTCTCGAAGATCAGAAAAAAACGCAGGAGATGCGCGCACATCTCGCAGAGGTAGGAGTGATACCTACAGAAGCTGTGCGGCCGCCCGATATAGACATCAGTAGGGCTGACGTTCCGCAATACAAAAGTCATCCTGAAGTTCAAGCAGAGTTGGACAAACTCAATCAAAAAGTTGATACGAGAACTGAGGCTGAAAAACTTGCAGAGGCAGAAGAAGGTCTCCGTGTAGTGTCAGAGATGTTCGGCGCACAGCCGAAACATGAACAAACAATTGAGACGAGCGAACCGGTTGCTATTCCACCAGAACTTCAAGCTGTTATCCGCGGGGAAGTCTCTCCTCAGCTTTTGAAGAAATATACGGGACTTACCAATCCGAAGAGGAAGAAGTATTTTATTGAAAATTTAGTTGAAGCTCAAAAAAAAGATGCAGAAAAAGAGAATGAAAGACGAGATGAAAATAAAAAGTCGGCAAAACCTCGGACGCAGAAATCAAAACAGAAACCAGAGAGTGACTTAATCGATAAAAATATCGCTGCGGCAAGAAAGGCAGGGAAGACAACTGAGGAGCAAGCGAAAGATGAGATTAGACACATGGCGGCGGAGGCGACGGCAGACATCGGTATACCAGCTTCGACAGAACCTGATGGCAAAATAGAACCGACACTCGATGTAGATTCGATATCGTCTGAAGATGTACCCTCGAAGCCCGAGGGTACGCGAAGCGAGTGGTATGCAAAATTGAAAGAAACAGTGGGAAGGGTTGTTGAAGGAGGTAAGGAAAACTTTATCAGGTCAAAAGAGTATTTGGATAATCGCGCGAAGGAGATTGATCGAGCGGCAGAGATGAGTGGCCTAGAAAAATGGACCCGCATCATTGGTGAGAAATATGAAAAATTGAGTCTGATACACAAGCTGGGTATCGGTGTAGGTCTTGGTGTGACAACGGCAGTTGGAGCGGCATTCTCACTTCCGGTGGCTCTCGCTGGTTTAACGGGTTTGGTATTACAACGAGGTGCAGGTGCGGCAAGTATGTTCCTGTCACTTGAAAAGAAATTACAAGAAAAAAAGATTGGAGAATCTTTTCAATTTATCGGGATGAAAGAGCGCGCGGCGCTTGACGCAATGCTCTACACCGCAGTCATGGGGACGGCAATCAATCAAGGTCTCGAGTATGCACGAGAGCACGGTGTTGTAGAAAGAATCAGTGCCATGTTTGGACATCATACAGCCGAGCCTATACCGAAAGCTTCAGTGCATACTCCCGTTGCACAGGCTCCTCGCGTCGCGGTGCCCAATGCTCCTGCGGCGCCAGAAATCCACCCACCGGCTGCTCCGGTCGAAGTGCCGAAGGCACCGGAGGCTCCTCTCGCATCTCACGCGGAAGTCATCGCTCCTGAAGTGCATGAGCCCGCCGCATCGGTTGAAACGCCGAAAGCACCAGAAATGCCCGAAGTCGCCGCTCCTGAGGTCCACGAGCCTGCGACTGTCGCACCCGAGGTCGCGAAGCTCGAAGCCGACGAGGGGATCGTCATCACCGAGATACAAGTCCCAGAACCCGAGCCGACCGAGCCATTCGTCGCACCGACCGAGACAGCCGAGACGCCTGCGACACCAGCTGAAGATCCAGCTGCACCAGTCAGTCCTCAAACTCCTGAAGTGCAGCCGCTCCCGACTGAAACTATTGTCTCGCCCGACACGACGGTGAAGACTGTCGACATCACCAATGCACCGGAGTTTGTAAGCCAGTCACCTATCGAAACACCGCCCGTTTCTATCCCCGAGGAACAGCCCCTTCCGACTGAAACTATTGTCTCGCCCGATACAACCGTAACGCCGGTTGATATTACCAACGCGCCAGAATTTGTGAGCCAGCCTGAGGTTGAAGCTCCCGCGGCTCCGCTTGAAGCGCCGGCGAGTGCGCCCGCGCCAGTCGAAGGGGCCGTCAACCTGCCAAACAAATTCGGCCTTACGATACCGGCGAACGAGACGCACCTCTACGAAGGCGCGGGCGGCAAAGAGACATTCATCTTCGGCGGCACGGCACAAGAGAAGGCGCGAATAATGCTCGAGTTTTTCAAAGAGCATCCGACTAAGATTATCTACTCGGGAGATGAGACTGGCACCAGGCGAATCCCTTGGCGTTTTATCCAGGGCCAGCTGGTCCGCGGTGAACCGGTTCAAGAAGGCTGGCTGTTCGCGCGGTCGCTTATGAAGGCGCCGTCTCCAGACGATTTTGCAAAAGGTATCAAATAACCTTGTGCTATGATTTCACCTATGCACGACGAACTGACCGCACTCATCGCAAAAGATCTCGGCATTGACGGATTGCCGATCGAAGAGCAGAAGACGCTTATCGCACAGTTCGGTGAGATTGCACTTAAGGCCGCGACACTCGCCGTGGTAGGGAAGCTCGCTTCAGAGAAGCGCGAAGAGTTTGCGAAGCTCGCCGAGGGGGGTGACGCCTCCGCGCTGCAGACCTTCCTCAATAAAGAGGTGCCCGATCATGAGAGCGTCGCGAAGGCCGCTGTGGCCGAAGAGATTACACGATTTAAGGCCTTCAGGGCCCCGTAGTATAATCGAGGTATAATACTAATCATATGCAACCAACCCAGACCGGCATCGCCACGGCACTTGCCCTCGCCGTAGTAGCCCTGTTCTTCATTATCCCGGGCCTCTCGCCCTTCGGCAGCGCACCTGCTCCCGAGCCGCAAGTGAACATTATTCAAGATCAAGCATCAACAACACCTACTGCAACTACTATGCCTCCCGTCACCCAACCGATAACAGAACTCATGATGAAAGATACCGTCGTCGGCACCGGTGCCGTCGCAACAGCCGGTGATAGCGTGACGGTCAATTATGTCGGAGCACTCACCAACGGCACCATCTTCGACGCATCCGCTAATCACGGCTCTGCCGGATTCACCTTCACACTCGGCGCAGGACAGGTGATAAAGGGTTGGGACGAGGGCGTCGCGGGCATGAAGGAGGGCGGCAAGCGCACACTCCTTATCCCGGCCGCACTTGCCTATGGCAGTCAGTCGCCCGGAGCGGGCATTCCGGCAAATTCTGATCTCGTTTTCGAAGTGGAACTCTTGAAGGTGCAAAAGTCGGCTCAGTGATATACAACTAGGGGATGAGTGCAATCTCATTCCAGATCGAAGCACGTGCGCCGCGAAGCGACGCACGTGCTGGTGTATTGCACACCCCGCACGGAACTATCCGCACGCCCGCCTTCGTGCCGGTGGGGACGAAGGCCAATGTGAAGGGCATCTTGCCTGATGCGCTTTCCGCTCTTGGCGCCGAAGTCGTGCTCGCCAACACCTATCACCTCTATCTTCAACCGGGAGAAAAGATCGTGCAGGCCGCCGGCGGTCTCGGAAAATTTATGGGCTGGTCGGGACCGACTATGACCGACTCGGGCGGCTTTCAGGTCTTCTCGCTCGGCGCGGCATTCGGCAAGACTATTTCTAAATTCACAAAACCGGAGAATGCAGAAGAAGAGGTTGTTGCAAAGCCGGTTGTCTATGACGAAGAGGTGGCGAGTCAGCACGGCCAGCTCGCTATCATCGACGACGAGGGAGTCACCTTCACCTCGCACCTCGACGGCTCGCTCCATCGTTTTACGCCGGAGCGTTCGGTCGAGATACAGCACGCACTCGGCGCGGACATGTTCTTCGCCTTCGACGAGTGCACCTCACCGACCGAGTCATACGAGTACCAGCGAGAGGCGATGGAGCGCACGCATCGCTGGGCAGCGCGCAGCCTCACGGCGCACCGGCAGAATATTGAAGCGAACAAGAAGCAGGCGCTCTTCGGCATCGTGCAGGGCGGCCGGCACGAAGACTTGCGCCGTGAGTCTGCGCGCGAGATCGCCTCACTCGGCTTCGACGGCATCGGTATCGGCGGTTCATTTAGCAAAGAAGATATGAAGAGTGCGCTCGTGGCCGCAGTAGGAGAGTTGCCCGAAGATCTCCCGCGACATTTTCTCGGTATCGGCGAGCCGGGAGATATTCTCGAGGGCATTGCGAACGGGATGGACCTCTTCGACTGCGTCGCGGCAACGCGCATCGGCCGCCACGGTTCTATCTATACCAAGCGAGGCATCATCCATCTCAAGGGCGAGAAATATCGCACCGACTTCACCCCGCTTTCTAATGTAGGGTCTACGAGACCCTACATGGGCGGGGAGTTCACATTGGCGTATGTGGCGCACCTTATCCGCTCGGGCGAGATGCTCGGCTCAGTGATCTGCTCGATGCACAATGTCGGCTTCATCCTAAACCTCGTGCAAGGCGCACGCCAAGCCATCCTTGATGGACGATTCGACGAGTATCGTGCAGACTTCATTCGCGACTACTATCATGGCTAACTTCAAATTACATCTCCCGTTTCAGCCGGCCGGCGACCAGCCGCAGGCGATTATGAAGCTTGAAGAAGGCTTGAAGAAAGGTCTGCATCATCAGACGCTCTTTGGCGTGACCGGCTCGGGAAAGACCTTTACGGTGGCCAATGTCATCGCGCAGAACGATAAGCCGACGCTGGTGCTCGCGCACAACAAGACGCTCGCCGCTCAACTCGCGCAGGAGTATCGCGAATTCTTTCCCGAGAATGCGGTGCACTACTTCGTCTCGTACTACGACTACTACCAGCCCGAGGCGTATATCGCGCACTCTGACACCTATATCGAGAAAGAGGCGATGATCAACGCTGAAATAGACAGACTACGACATGCTGCAACGCAGGCCCTGCTCACGCGCAAAGATGTGATTATCGTCGCATCAGTCTCGGCTATCTACGGCCTCGGCTCGCCGGCAGAATATGAGAAGGTACATGTGAAGATAGAGAAGGGCGCCGCGGAGAATCGCGCGGCGCTTATCCGCAAGCTCGTCGGCATCTACTTCGAGCGGACGAACGCCGACTTGAATCCCGGCCAGCTGCGCGCCATCGGCAACTCGCTCGAGTTTATGCCGGTCAACGAACGGGTGATGTACCGCATCGGCTTCGCCCATTCGACAAGCTCAGGGCAAGAGGGCGACGTCGTGGCCTCTATCGATCAGCTCGATCCGGTCTCGCGCGCGCGGGTGGCGGAGCCGAAATCGGTCTTCGTCTTCCCGGCGAAGCACTTCGTCACAAACGAGGAGGAGCGTAATCGCGCGATTGAAGACATTAAACTCGAGCTTGAAGAGCAGCTCGCTAAGTTTAAGCGCGAGGAGAAACCGCTTGAGGCCGAGCGTTTGAAGCGCCGCACGCTCCACGACCTCGCTCTCATCCGCGAGCTTGGCTACACGAGCGGCATCGAGAATTATTCACGTCACTTCGACGGACGGAAACCGGGTGAGCCGCCTTTTACGCTCCTCTCCTATTTCCCACACAAGAAGGACGGTTCGCCTGACTTTCTCACGGTCATCGACGAGTCGCACGTAACCGTTTCGCAGATAGGCGGTATGTATGCGGGCGACAAGTCGCGCAAGGATAACCTTGTTGAGTACGGCTTCCGTCTCCCCTCGGCGCGCGACAACCGCCCTCTGATGTTCGAGGAGTTCGAGAAGCGCGTGGGGCAGGTGCTCTACACCACCGCTACTCCCGGCAATTACGAACGCGAGCACTCAGAGCAAATCGTAGAGCAGATCATCCGCCCGACCGGCCTTATCGACCCCGAGCTCACTGTGCGTGGTGTGATTGAAACCGGTGCATACAAAGGACAAATAGCAGATTTTATTGCTGAAGCAGAGATAGTGATTAAGCGCGGCGGCCGCGCGCTCGCGACTACGCTCACCAAGCAGATGGCCGAGGACCTCGCCGCCTTCTTGCGCGAGAAGGGCATCAAAGCCGAGTACCTGCACTCCGACGTGAAGACGATTGATCGCATCGATATCCTCACCAAGTTCCGCCAGGGCGGCTTCGACATCCTCGTCGGCGTGAACCTGCTCCGCGAGGGATTGGATTTACCAGAAGTGGAGCTTGTGGGCATCCTCGACGCCGACAAAGAGGGCTTCTTGCGTTCCGAGACTTCACTCATCCAGACTATTGGCCGCGCCGCACGAAATGTCTTGGGCAGAGTGATTCTCTATGCCGATGTGATGACTGGCTCGCTCGAGAAGGCGATAGGCGAAACGAACCGCCGCCGCACGCTCCAGATGGCCTACAACGAGAAGCACGGCATCACGCCGAAGACGATTAAGAAAGAGATTCACGACATCGCGGCTTCGATGCGCACCGAACATCAGCGCACGATTGACGAGCTCCTCGTGCTCGACACTCTTGCCTACAAAGATGACCCGAAAGATTTCATAAAGAGAAAGAGGGAAGAGATGGCGGAGGCGGTCGAGCAGCTCGACTTCGAGACCGCTGCCCTCATCCGTGACGAGATATATAAGCTCGAAGGCACCGGCCCGAAGAAAACGAGTCGCAAGCGCAAACCATTGCACTAATTATGTCCCGCAAGAAGCTTGAGTATGCCAAAGTTCTACTTCCTCGTTTGGATGGAGAGATTCGCTCCTTTCTTGAGACAAATCCCTATGAGTTGGATTGGAAGAAAGACGACCAGAACCGCCCCGTTCTTTATGTGCGTAAGGCTGATGTCATACCAGACTCGATTACAAATCACTTCGGGGATATTCTTCACAACCTCCGAGCGTCCCTAGATCACATCGAATACAAGCAATTCCGTACGGCCAACCCGACAGCTGATGCGTCTCATGTGTATTTTAAGATTCCGCAAGACAAGCATCGCCTTCAGCAACTACACAGACTTGACATTACTGATAAGCATAGAGATGTCTTGGTGGCAGGAGCAGCGTTTGAAAGTCTAAATATTGGTGCACATATAACTGAAACAATGCGTAAGGCGTTCGGGCCTCAATTCGAGGGTGCAACGTTGTTTATAAAACCTGCAGATGATCTTTTCCCCTTGACTCCCGGGAAGGAACTATTTGTAGGCGAAGTCGGGGGCCAGCCGACCCAAAGAATGGGTGCCAGGTTCCATATTGTGGTTCATGAGCCTCCAGAAGTTGAGAAAGAAGAAATTGGACGGCTATTGCGAGAGATTACGACTGAAGTTGAGGAACAACACGATATTGCCGATACAAACTCTTGATATCGAAAGGAAAGCCCTTAAGATTGTCTTGTGGTAAGGTGGGCTTGTACCTGCCCCGCCACGGGCAGGGGTTTCTATATAAAAACCAGATGAAAAAGACCGCAAAAGAGGAACATAAGCACAAGCACGGGAGCGATTGGCTCCGCGTGAGGGGTGCGCGCACCCATAATTTGAAGAACATTACGGTCGAGATGCCGCGCGGCGCGATGACGGTCATCACCGGCCTCTCCGGCTCGGGCAAGTCCTCGCTCGCTTTCGATACTATCTTTGCCGAGGGTCAGCGTAGATATGTTGAGAGCCTGTCGGCCTACGCGCGACAATTTTTGAATCAGATGGCGAAGCCGGATGTCGACGAGATTACCGGTCTCTCACCGGCCATTTCAATAGATCAGAAGAGCCGCTCCAACAATCCGCGCTCAACGGTCGCCACGGTGACCGAGATTTATGACTACCTGCGCGTCCTCTACGCGCGCGCGGGCCAGCCGTACTGCATTCATCACGACGTGCCGATCGTGCGGCTCTCGAAGGAGGAGATGATCAAGATGGTGTTCGCACGTGTCGAAGCCAAGCGTAAGACGGCGAGCACAAGCGTGATGGGCGTCGCCGTCGACAAGACGGCTGTCACTATTTATGCGCCGGTGGTGGTGGGTCGCAAGGGCGAGTATTATCAGCTGCTCTATGACCTCTTGAGCAAGGGGTATGAAAAGGTGGTAGTCGACGGCAAGGTGCACTCGCTCCGCGAGAAGATCGTGATGGAGCGCAATAAGATGCACAGCATTGACGCAGTCGTGGATTCTATTTTTGTCTCAGAATTCACGCGCTCTACGACGAGCGCTCGCGAGCGCCTCTCCGAAGCGCTCGAGCTCGCGCTCAAGCAGGCCGATGGCTTGGTCAAGATCCAACACGCCGACGGAACGGTCGAGACGCTCTCGTCGAAGTTTATCTGCCCCGAAGATGGGGCCTCGTTCCCCGAGGTAGAACCGCGTCTCTTCTCCTTCAACTCACCCTATGGTGCGTGTCCTGAGTGTCACGGACTTGGCACAGCCTCTCTCTTTTCTGAAGAAGTGTGTCCTGTCTGCGAGGGCAAGCGCCTGCGCCCCGAGGCGCTTCGCGTCTATCTCAAGTCCAGCAACTTGGAGGCTTCGCCTCCACTTGGAGGCGAAGCCTCCAAGTTGGGGGTTAATATTGTGGACTTTACGAATATGTCGATACGCGAGGCAAAAGACTTTGTGGATTCTATTGAGCTGTCAGAAATGAAGTTTGATATCGCCGCACCCATTCTTAAAGAAATAGAAAGCCGCCTCACCTTTATGTTGAACGTTGGTCTCGACTACCTTACGCTCAACCGCTCGGCGGCGACGCTCTCGGGTGGTGAGGCACAGCGCATCCGGCTCGCCTCGCAGCTCGGGAGCGGCCTCACAGGCGCCTTGTACGTGCTCGACGAGCCGACGATCGGCCTCCATCAACGCGACAATGACCGTCTCATCAAAACATTGCTTACGCTCAAAGAGCTTGGCAATACGATTATCGTAGTCGAGCACGACGAAGACACGATTTATTCTGCTGATTATCTCGTGGACATCGGTCCCGGTGCGGGCATCCACGGCGGTCATGTGGTCGCTAAAGGCTGGCTCGACGACCTGCTTACGGCAAAGGAGAACGAGTCAAATTCTGTGACGCTTGCATACTTGCGACAAGAAAAAGAAATTGAAATGCCCGAGGAGCGGCGCACGAGCGAAAAGGGCTCTATCAAGGTGCGCGGCGCGACGCTCCACAACTTGGTGAATCAAAATATCGACGTGCCGCTCGGCAAGCTCGTCTGCATCACGGGTGTCTCCGGCTCGGGCAAATCAACCTTTCTCTACGACATCTTGCACAAGAACATCGCGGCGCGTTTCGCGCGCCGCGAAGCCAAGCTGGAGCACGTCGCTTCACTCACCGGCACTGAATACCTCGGGCGCGCAGTGCTTATCGACCAGTCACCGATCGGGCGCACTCCGCGCTCTAATCCCGCGACCTACACCGGCGCGATGACGCATATCCGCGACCTCTTTGCCGCTACGGGTGAGGCGCGTGCGCGGGGCTGGAAGCCGGGCCGCTTCTCCTTCAATGTCCCCGGCGGCCGCTGCGAGGCCTGTCAGGGCAACGGCTCTATCGCGGTCGAGATGCACTTCTTGCCGACAGTGTATGTGACCTGCGACATCTGCATGGGCAAGCGTTTTATGAAGGAAACGCTTGAGGTCACGTTTCGCGGCAAAAATATTTACGACATACTCCAGATGACGATTGAAGAAGCAGAAAAGTTTTTTGAAGATATTCCTGCAATCAATGAGCGCCTCATGAGCTTGAACTCGACGGGTCTGCAATATCTCACACTCGGTCAGAGCGCGACAACCCTCTCGGGCGGCGAGGCACAGCGGGTCAAGATTGCGAGCGAGCTCTACCGCTCGCAGACGATGAAGACGATCTATCTCCTCGACGAGCCGACCGTCGGCCTCCATTACGAGGACGTGAAGAAGCTTATCGAGATACTGCAGGAGCTCGTGCGGCGCGGCCACACGGTCGTCGTGATCGAGCACAATCTCGACGTCATCAAGAGTTCCGACTACCTGATCGACTTCGGCCCCGAGGGCGGCGTGGGAGGAGGTAAGATAGTGGCGAAGGGAACGCCGGAAGAGGTTGCCGATACCGAAGGCTCCCACACCGGAGCCTATCTCGCCAAGAATCTGCACCGCCATGCAAAAAAGCGATCTACAGAAAAGTAATCTGCCGGATGTGCCGGGCGTGTACCTCTTCAAGCAAGGGAGGAAGGTGCTGTATGTCGGCAAGGCCACGAGTCTGCGCGACCGCGTGCGGAGCTACTTTGACGACGATCTAATCGCGACGCGTGGCCCGCGCGTGGTGGATATGGTCACGAAGGCTGATCGTATCGCCTTTGAGACGACGCCCACGGTGCTCGAGGCGCTCGTACGCGAGGCGGCGCTTATCAAGCAGTATCTGCCGAAGGCGAATGTCGACGGCAAAGACGACAAGACTTTCTTATATGCAGTTGTTACGCAAGAAGAAATTCCGCGTGTGCTCGCAGTGCGCGGCAAAGACATCGATTTCAAAGCTCACATTTCGCGAGGTGACACCTCGCGAATAAAATACAAGGCAATATATGGGCCGTTTCCGAGCGGAGCGCAACTGCGCGAGGGTCTGCGGCTGATCCGCCGCATCTTTCCGTTTTTTGATACGCCGAAGCCCCTCGACTTCGCTCGGGGCAAGCCAGCAGGGAAGCATCAACGAGCTCTTGTAGAGTTCAATACGCAGATAGGGCAGTACCCGCGCGATTTTGATGCGAAGCAGTACAAGCGCACGATACGCAAGGTGATGCTCTTCTTGAGTGGTCGCGGCAAGGAGTTGCGCGTGGCGCTCGAGAAAGAAATGAAGACTGCCGCGAGGGAAGAGCGGTTCGAGAATGCGGCAGAGGCGCGCCGCGAACTCTTCGCGCTTGATCACATTCAAGACGTCTCGCTCATCAAAGATGAGAATCGTTCTGAACATTCTCATTCGCGAGGTGACACCTTACGACGAATAGAAGCATATGACACGGCACATTTGTCGGGGACGAATGCGATCGGCGTGATGACGGTCGTGGTAGACGGAACACCGGTTAAGAAAGAGTACCGGACATTCACTATCAAGGGGGTAAAAAAGAGCGATGATATCGCCTCGCTGAAAGAGATACTTTCGCGCCGACTCGCACACTCTGAGTGGCCGTTCCCGAACACCATCGTTGTCGACGGTGGCCGCACGCAGAAGAAGGCGGCGGAGACAGTGTTGAAGGAGATGGGTATCGCGATACCAGTCGCGGCAGTCGTGAAGGACGAGCGGCATCGCCCGCGCGAGGTCATCGGCGCGCGTTCTGCGGGCGTGAGCGAGGCAGACGCTGTGCTCGCCAACGCCGAGGCACACCGTTTCTCCCTCGCGCGGCACCGCAGAGCTCGCTCCAGGAATTTAAGGACATCGTAAGTCCCTAATGCATTTGGACTTACGATGTCCAGACATGGGCTATACTAGAGGCCATGCAAACCGTTGTTGGAGTACTGCGCGGCGGGCCGTCGCGCGAGCACGAGGTCTCGCTCAAAAGCGGCGCGGCGATGCTCGCACACTTGCCAGAGGAGCAGTATCTCACGCGCGATATTTACATTGATAAGGATGGTGCATGGCACAGTCGCGGACGGCTGGTAGAGCCCGAGCGCATCCTGCGCCAGATCGATGTGGCGCTCCTCCCGCTCCACGGCGAGTACGGCGAGTCGGGCGAGGTACAGAATCTCCTCGAACGTTTCGGCGTGCCCTATGTCGGCGCAAACGCCTTCGGCTGTCACCACGCGATGCATAAAGTCATCGCGAAGACTCGGGCGAAAGAAGAAGGATTCCTCACGCCCGACTTCCGCTTCGCTGAGCGTGCCGAAGACAGCGAGGCGGTGGCGCACGACGTTATCCGCAACTTCTCTCAGCCAGTCGTTGTGAAGCCGGTCGGCTGGGGTTCGTCGGTGGGCGTCTCTATCGTGGGCGGCTATGCGCCCGTGCTCGCCGCTATTGAAGAGCTCTTTGCTCGGGGTGCTCTCGGAGTGCTTGTCGAAGAGCATATCAAGGGCAGAGAAGCGACTGCTGGCGTCGTCGAGGGTCTGCGCGGCGAGGCGCTCTATTCGCTCCCTGTCATCGAGATCATCCCTCCCGAAAATGACTTTTTCTCCTACGATGCGAAATATTCTGGAAAGACGCGCGAAGTCTGTCCGGGCAATTTTACCCGCGTTCAAGCAGAAGAATTGCAGAGGATAGCCAAGGT
>JAQUAU010000075.1 GCA_028687085.1 Minisyncoccota bacterium
TGGCACGGGCCAAAGCCAAAGGGTCGTTGACCGGCACCATTATCCCTACATCCGGGTAATCGGATAATATTTCTCTCTGGCCGGGAATATCAAAAGCGATCACGCCTAAGCCGGCTAATAAATACTGCATTAACTTATTAGAGACAGAGAAAGTCCTGTTCAGGCAGTTATCCGATTCCAGGGCCAAACCGATATCATGTTCGGCGATGCGCGACAATAGCTCGGTATTAGGAACCGTGGAATGTATAAATACCCGCCCGCGCCAATCAGCAGGAATAAGAGGCTCGAACCAGCGGCGCGTAGGCTCAGGATAGTTGCCGCGCAGATGGATCTCAAGTGGAACCTTAATATGTCTTAACGCCAGCATAAGGACATCCAGGCCCCTGCCTTTACCGATATTTTGAGAAAACCAATTTAGAGATACTACTCCCAAGTCTTTACGGTCTTTTATCTTTTGATCTATGCTATCCCGTTCTGCCCAGGGAAAAACATTATATACAACCTCCGGGGGCTTGGCCTGATAAGCCCCGGCTATAGCCTTCGCCATAGCCCTAGACATGGTCAAACAATATTTACAGTTCACTGCCAGGCGCCTTTCCAACTCTTTTAATTTATTAAACGGCGTATAGGACTCATCCTGGACAAAACTCTCGGAAAACCAGTCCTCGAAATCCACCCCTGTGTTAAAACCCTCTCTTAATAATCTATCCCCCACCCATAATCCTTCTTCGGAGTGGACGATAGTCAGATCTGCTTTATACTTACGCGCGAATGAAGAAATCTCCCTAATGCCATATCCCAGTAATTCCGGAGTGAATATCTTCGCCCTTCTGAAAAGCTCTTTTGCCAAGCGCCTCTTTAACCTGTAAAATATATTTTTAAAAGTTTTTTCTGGCCTGAAGTCCACGATAGGTTGAAAGCGCCATTTTTTCCCCTCTGATAATAAAATATCGCGCCGGGCTAATTCCTGGTCGAACCATAATCCGCCTGCCAGAACATCATACCCGGCATCAGCCAAAGCCTGAGCCTCCTTTTGGGGGCGCGGAGCAGTTGAGAGATGTCCGCTTATCAGAATTAATATTCTTTTCATCTGTCTGCGCAGGTCAATGTTAGTTCCCGATATCTATACGTCCGATTTCGTAAAGATATTTTTTTAGTTCCGGATATATGCATTCGGCCGCGGCCTCATTCCCCTTAACAGTAAAATGATTATCCTGGATATAATATAAACTTTCCCCTCTATATTTTAAACATCCCAGGAGATCAATATAGGGGATCCCTCCAAGGCTATCCTTAAGCATCCGATTTGGCAATTCAACGTCAATGTCGGCTTCTTTTATGCCGTAATATGGGATCTTTAGCTTCAGGAGATCCGGATAGACCTGGTGCCGATCCGGGATAATGATAAAAATAAATTTAAAATTTAATTCCCGCGACAAATCATTAAGCCGCTCCAATTGCAGGTTCAGATAATTCCGGACTAACGACAAATAATCTTTATTGTTCTTATCCATCACCAGAAAAACCGGATCCTTAAACTGCCCGTGGCACATCCTGTTATATAGATACAGGACCTGGTTCCTAAAAAATTGTACGCTGAATGATTTCTTCAAGATGTGATTATGATAAAAATACCTATTTACCTCCCTAAGAAAGTTTTCAAAGGGATATGGGGATATCCAGGGCCGGTTTTCTTCTGTTAAGCCTTTATTTTTTTTATAATAATTAACCAGGTCGCTAAAGTCATTTCCCGTAAAGAAATTAAACACATATAAGGGGGGAGAACCCAGATCCTTATGCCTGTATTTTATAATATCTATCTCCTGGGCCAGACAGCTCCCGGGTATGCCTAAGTTCAAGTAACGGACGCTGGACTTGGAACCAAGCAGGCTCAGATACGTCTGGCCGTCATCGACGCCTAGACCGAAAAGCATAGAATCCCCCAAGAATGGGATTATAAAACTTTTCTTATTCTCTCCGGCTGTGGTTACCCGGCCGCCGAATTCGTCAAAACTAACGTTATTAGCGTATTCATAGAAATCTATCCTTGCCTTGCTTAAAGGGATAAAACCTATAACCTCATCGTCTGCGATCCTTACAGGTAAATTCCCATCGCTGTCAAACCATTGATAGGGCCCCGCGTTCAATTCCTCCATCCTGCGGGTAAGCCATGCCGGCGCAAATATCCTTAATACTGCTTCTGCCATAAGAAAGGCAACCGCGCAACCAAAAAGGACTAAAGTCAGTCTCATAAAAAATTGCTTAATCATCAACGCCACTCTCCCGGATCAATACCTGGTCAAGCAGGGCCGTTTTTTTAAATAACTGCCGATGGCCATGGCCCAGCTAGGGGTTATCGGACACAGATAGTGCTTTGGAGAACGCAAAAAATGCCCGCAATATCCGCACAACTTTCTGTATAGGTCGCTCATATTATCCTGTTTTGACGGCATGGTTTTTCTTCCGATATCAAAACCGAAGACCCTGTCTATTGCCGCCGCCACCGCGCATTGGTAATAACCATGCATATCCAAACCCATACCGCAGCGATACGTGACATCGCAGCCATTCACAAAGTCGGCATCCTTATACGCGGCGATATCTACGGGAGCGGCGGTCACGGGGATATGGCTTTGGGGGCAAACATCCTTCCCCGAATCCAAGACATAAACATCTGAAGGGATACCGGCCAGATCAGATTTACGCATCCCATTGGTGGCCAGCCATATTTTGGTTTGCGGAGAAAAGGTATTCTTGTAGGAGATAATAACGTTTAATATCTCGGTTAACCGTGGATGCAAGAGCGCCTCCCCTCCGCTTAGGGATATAATTTTCCACTTTTTCTTTGATTCAATGCTTTCCCGGACAAAATTTTCTATCTGCCCTACCGACATCTCTTCATCGCAGGGCGCTATATCAACGAACCTATTGCAATAACGGCATCTAAGATTGCAATTATACGTGATATTAATTTCAATTTTTTCATACCGGGGCGGATATTCAGGGCCGAGGAAGGATGTTATATCGCTGCGTATCCTGGACTTTTCGCTTAAGTACAATAGTTCTTTCCTGAATACCCTCAAGACTTTCTTCAGGGAAAGGGGCGTGATCTTCTCGATACGCTCCATCAGAGGGGAGTCCACCCGGAGCAGGTGAAAGAAAAACTCGCAGAATTTATTCAACATCGCAGAAGGCATATTAATATATATAGTGTGAACAGACTTTGCATATAGCCGGGATCTTATTTTTCTTACGCCAATCATCGCGCATGATCTTGATCTTTTCTCCTCCCCAGGCCTGCGGGATACTCATGTCTTTTATATGCCCCAATATAAGGGCGCTTTCGGCTTCAAAATCCCGGCAGGGACAAACCCCAATAGTCCCGTCGGAAAAAACTATCAAGCTATCATAAAGAAGCTTGCAGGGATGGAAAAAACGCGGTAAGATAGGGCGCTTCTTTAAAAAATCCGGCAACTCCACTTTTCCCTGCCAATCATCCACACAAAACCCTTGCCTTACTACTTCATTATACAGAGCGTTATCCATCACGGAATTTACTCTTTTGAAATCTGGGTTTTTGATGATCCGGACCGTCCCTGACCGCGCAGGCTTGACAGAAAAACCTATTTCTACCTTCCTGCCGCGCATATTATTCTTCTCTATCAAGGTGATGATATTCTCAAGTGTCTGTTCATACCGGTCTACCCCAACACATTCCCTAAACTCCTCCCGCCCGGCAAAGGACATGGAGATCGACAGCCAGTCGATCCCGGAATCAAGGAGCTTATCAATACCTACCTTATGCAGCCACTGCGCGTTAGTAAGAAACCCCAGGTATTTGATCTGCGCGAGATGTTTCACATAAGCAATACGTTCAAA
>JAQUAU010000076.1 GCA_028687085.1 Minisyncoccota bacterium
TCGCCAATAGATCGGCAGGCCAGCACGTCCGGGCTATGCGTGCAAGCTGGCCTCTACTGGAACATGTTCCAGTGGAACACGCCAGATTGAAGCCTACGCACACATGCGTAAACGCACCAGGTGAAGCTGGAAACGTCTGGTTCGAGGACGGCCCAGAGCAGTACGCCATGCGCGGCACAGACATGCTGGCACTGGCTGTAATTCTGGCGATCAGCGCGGCAACGGCTGGCGGGCTGATCGGCTGGGCGTATCAAACATTTTTTAACTGAAGGAACATCATGAATGCTGTAGTTGAAATTAAACCCATGGGAGGCGCTCTTGCTTCTCACAACCAAGGACGCATGGCGGTGTCTGACATCATCCAGCATGTGGCCGTTGTCCAAGAGGTCATGCGTGCCGTGATGAAGCCTGACGTGCATTACGGCACGATTCCGGGAACGCCAAAGCCAACGCTTTACAAAGCAGGCGCAGAGGTACTGTGCATGGTGTTTCGTGTCGCCGATACCTACGAAGTGACCGACCTGTCAACTGCCGATACGGTGCGCTACCGCGTCAACTGCATCGGCGCGCATCAAGTCAGCGGCGTGGTTCTTGGGTCTGGTCTTGGCGAGGCTTCCAGCGGCGAAGAAAAATACAAATGGCGCAAGGCTATTTGTAAGGAAGAATTTGACGAGACACCAGCCAATATGCGCCGTGTCAAGCACGCACGCGGCAAGGGCGGGACAACTTACAAACAGGATCAGATCAGGACAGAGCCCGCCGACCTGGCCAACACCATCCTGAAGATGGCCAACAAGCGCGCCAAGATGGCCATGGTGCTGAACGTCACCGCTGCCAGCGACTGCTTCAGCCAAGACCTTGAAGACATGGATGCCGCTCTGGTGGACCACCTGACCCGCCACGAGGGGGATGCGCCGACAGACGTGCCTGCCGCTAAAACAGCGCCAACCTGGCCAGCCGAAGCATTCGACAAGCAGACCCAACGCTGGACAAAAGCCGTAGCCGAAGGACTCAAGACAACAGACGAAATCCTAGCCATGGCGCGCAGCAAGGGGGAACTCACGCCAGCGCAGGAAGAGCGCATTAAGGCCATGAAAAAGACAGAAGCCGAACACGCTACCGATGACGATCTACCTTGGAAAGACTAATCATGCAAATTCACTCACTCACCCAGGGCACGCCGGAATGGCACACCCACCGAGCCACCCATTTCAACGCCAGCGATGCCCCGGCCATGATGGGCTGTTCTCCTTACGAGACACGCACCCAACTGATCCACCGGATGCATACCGGAATCGCGCCAGACATTGACGCCGGGACTCAGGCCCGCTTTGATGAAGGTCACCGAATTGAAGCCCTGGCACGAACATGGGCCGAAGAGCACATATTCGACGGCGAATTTCTCTACCCGATTGTCGGCAGCGAAGGCAAGTATTCAGCCAGTTTCGACGGGTTGTTGGATGACTATTCAGAGGGTTTTGAACACAAAACTCTGAATGATGAATTGCGCAAACTTCAGCACTTTATCGGACAAGAATTGCCCCTGATGTACCGCGCCCAAATGGAACAGCAATTGATGATCTGCGGTGGCAAGAACTGTCTTTTCATGGCCAGTAAGTGGAACGGTGACGAACTTGTCGAAGAACGCCACTGCTGGTATGCGCCAGATTTTGAATTGCGCGCCAAGATCGTGGCCGGATGGGCTCAGCTTGAGTCTGATCTGACTGACTACGTTCCGCCAGTGGCTGAAGTAAAGGCTGTTGCCACGCCGCAGTTCGGCCTGCCAGCAGTCAGTATCCAAGTGAACGGATCAATTGCCCTGATCGACAACCTGCAAGTGTTTGGAACCGCGCTTACTGCCTACATCGAGCGCATCAACAAGAAACCCGAGACGGATCAGGACTTCGCTGACCTTGAGGCCACTGTCAAGACACTGAAGAATGCTGAAGACGCCCTGGACGCCGCTGAATCCGGCGCACTGGCGCAGACCGACAGTATCGACACCATGCGCCGAACCGTGGCCATGTACCGCGATACTGCGCGCGCCAACCGCCTGCTGGTCGAGAAGCTGGTCAAGGCAGAAAAAGAGAACCGCCGCACCGCAATCGTTGGTGATTCCGCTGCTGAACTGGTGACGCATGTCCGCAAGCTGAACGAGCGACTTGGAAAGCCCTACATGCCCATCATCACCGCCGACTTTCAGGGCGTGATCAAAGGGCTGAAAAGCCTTGACAGCATGAAGGACAAAGTATCAACTGAACTGGCGCGCTGCAAGATCGCCGCCAATGAAGCCGCTGACCGCATTCAAGTCAACTTGACCACGCTGCGCGAGTTGGCAAGTGAATACGCATTCCTGTTTGCCGATGCTGGACAACTGGTAGCAAAGGCCAATGATGACTTGACTGCGCTTGTGAAGTCGCGAATTGCTGACCATAAGGCCGCAGAAGCCAAGAAAGAAGCCGAGCAGCGTGAACGCATCCGGGCCGAGGAACAGGCCAAGGCCGAAGCTGCAGCCCAGGCCCGAGCCGATGCTGAAATTGCAGAAGCCACCGCAGCAGCGAAAGCTGAAGCCGCCCGTACCAGCGCAGAATCCATAGCCAAGGCAGTCCAACCGGAGATTACTCTTGCGACCGCGCCGCCATGTCATCAGACCGTCGTTCTGACACCCGCGCAGGTACTTGGCGAGAAAGCTGATGCAGACCGGAACGCTGCCGCATTCATCGACAAGATCGAATCAAAGCAATCGGAGCCGCCATCACTCAAGCTCGGCGTGATCTGCACCCGCCTCGGCTTCCAGGTGACTGCCGACTTCCTGCGTTCGCTTGGCTTTGAGCCCGCAGGACGCGAACGTGCCGCCGTGCTCTATCACGAATCCGATTTCGACCTCATTTGCTTGTCGCTGGTCAATCACATCATCGGCGTGCGCCCGGTGTTCACTGAATCCATCAGCATCCGTAAGCAAGCGGTTGCAGCGTAATTTCATCAACCACAAAGGAGAGCCCATCATGGCACCACGCACATACACCGCACCCCAAGACTACAGCAAAGACCCCCGACCGGCTATTGCACTGACGCCGGTCAAATCTAATCAAGTCAAAGCGGTCGGCTATGACGCCGACACACTGACGCTGGCTGTTACCTTCACCCGTGGTGCGGGAGCAATTTACCACTACCCCAACGTGACGCCAGAGGCCCATGCTGCGTTTGTCGGTGCCGAGTCAATCGGAAAATACTTCGGCCAGCACATCCAGCCGCTGCCGTTTTTCAAGTATGCACCTGATCCGGTGCCTGAATCGGAAGCAGCGTAACGCTTATGGGGCGACTGCATGACGGGATGTGAATGGATAGCACCCATTCCGGAAGCAGTGACAACACCCCGGCCTAGCCGGTGTCGAGATTGCGCTCAATCACGAGAACAGAACGTAGCCCAGCCGCCCCACCATTTTTCATCAACGAAAGACACCATGGCATCACTAAATAAAGTGCAACTCATTGGGCACCTGGGCCGCGACCCGGAAGTCAGATACCTGCCCAACGGAGACCCCGTTGCAAACATCACCATCGCCACCAGCAGCAAGTACAAGAACAAGGCCGGTGAACTGGTTGAAGAAACCGAATGGCACCGCGTTACATTCTTTGGCCGACTGGCCGAGATTGCTGGCGAGTACCTGAAGAAAGGCCGTCCGGTCTACATTGAAGGCCGCATCAAGACTCGCAAGTACACCGACAAGGACGGCGTTGAAAAATACGCTACCGACATCATCGCCAATGAAATGCAAATGCTTGGTGATCGTGGCCACGGTGACGGCCAGGACGCGCAACAGCAGGCATCACAACCGCCACGACCCAGCGCACCGCGTC
>JAQUAU010000020.1 GCA_028687085.1 Minisyncoccota bacterium
AGAAGCTAACCAACCCAGAGCCATGCCGCCCCGTTCACAAAATCGGGCTGTGTGGCTTTTTTATGCCGCCGGCTGCCCCTCATATAAGTTGACCAGAGAACCATCAAGTTAGCTGACCACACTCACCGCAAAACTCTGTAAATGCAGTTATTACACTGCTAACGATATAATCCGCAAAGAAAAATCAAAAGAAAACCGCGACCGCCGACAATCTGCCATCAAAGAAGCAAAAAACCTGTCAGCCGCCAAAATGCCTACACGAGACATTGCACGAATCATGGGCAAGTCACCGGAGACCATCCGACTATGGCTCAAATCCTGAAACACAAGATGTAGTCACCTGGTGCGCTGCCAGGGGCACAACATATAGTAAAAAGCGCAGCTCATAAGCTGTCCCGCGGCTGTCCCGCGGCTGTCCCGCGGCTGTCACGCCCGGCCACCGACTAGACACCATCACCAACGGGGCGGGCTTTCATCGAATCGACCGACAAAAAAGCAAAAACGTCACGCGATGTTGACGCTTTCCGCCCTTCCCTCTCTGATTGGTTCGCCAAGTGAAGGCGGTTGATTGGAGGGAATGGCCGGGCGAAGCCCGGAGAACTACCGAGCGGAAGGAAACCGAGAAATCGCCAGATTGACCCACACATCAGGCGCAGCAGAAGGCGAAGCCTTAACCTCGTCGTCCACCAAACGATCAGCACGGACGACGCTACCATCACACAACGCCAAAAGATCAGCATAGCGACGACAATACGCAAAACGGGATACAGGGGCAGACCTCACACCAGCGGACCGGGCAAAAGATGCAGACCGTGGTGTCACAGTAGCAGATGGCCAAGGTGACACAGTGGGAGCAGACCGAGGTGACACAGTGGCAGCAGGCCGGGGTAACACAGTGGCAGCAAACCGAGGTGAAACAGTGGCAGCAGGCCGAGGTGTAACAGACGGCGCTGACGACTTCCCCCAACGGGGACCATTCCGCAGCGAGTATCGAAGAAACCGATTAAAAAGAAAAGCCGCAATCAGAAAGGCGAAAAACAACAACAAATACAGCCAACGCGGATAGCCAAAAATAAACGGAAAAACCAGCATAGCCCCTGCCCTCCCAACTTTGACAACCCCATAGATAGTCGATGAACGGGAAAAAGACAAGGAATGAAAAATCAGAATATAATAAAGCGCTTCCGACCGTTGCCGCTCAAGCGGCGACGGTCGGGGCGCGCAACCTACGAAAACAACGAGGCGCGCGCATTGCCAATCATGCAGACCCAGTTATCAAGCTGATGCACACAATGGCGACGATTCACCAACACGTAATCCTTATGACCTGTAATGACGACAAAATAATACGCATGACTGTTAGAAATATGGCCATATATATGGTAAGTCTTTAACTGCTGGACCACAGGGCGGGACTGTACAACCGGCAACGTATGGGGAGCAATACCGGGCAAAGACGAAGATTTAACAGAGGATTTAACCACCTTTTTTGTGCCCAACGATGCTAAATCACCGGACGAAATCTTATGGAACAAATAAAAACCCATAACCGCAGCAAGAACAAAGAAGATGGGAATACTCCAAACCTTCCACGGAATACGCACACCATGCGTATGGGCATCAGCGCTTTTATATGACCCAAAAACCTTTTTAGGATATTGCCAACGCTTCGATATGGCCATTTTACGACGCGCGGAACTGTCCACGTTATCAGTCCGATACTCTGGCCATTCAAAAATGGTACAAGATTTAAGGCCAAAAACACGCAAAAAATGCAAGTGACGCCCGACAACCTTGCGTATATGGCCGTCAATCATAGTGGGATGTTGCGAGGTCATAAATACATCATAACCCTTATGTCTATGGGTAGAAAACAAATCCACCCAAGGAGGCGGAGCTTGATTAGCTGGACGGACGGGAAAAGCATATTGCGCTTCATCAAAAATAATCACCGACTTTTCCGGCAAATCGTTCCACGTTTTAGGGTCCTCAAGAGGAAAAAGGCCAGGACGTGCCGTAAAATCGAAACCGTCCAAATTATGAACATAAACCGGCCTATCCTTAAACTCTGGATTATTTAATATTTGGTGAACGGTCCATAACGTTTTACCGGCACCAGGTACACCCGTAATTAAACTAAGCATTACTCTTGACCTTTAATAAAAAATGACGAGATAGAGCCACCTTGCTGTAAACCTTTGAGCGTCAATTTAGCAATAAAGGCAGCAAAAATAATATTAACAAAACTATCAAAGCCCATCATACCAAAGAAAGAGCTAATCCAAACAAGAGACGGAGAAGAACCCGTTAACGTAGACTGAATAAGAGACTCAAGAGACGAAATACCCGCAGTGATACCCGTAACCGTCATGATACCTAAACCCAACGATATAATAATACGCGCAAGCAAATACCGAGCGCCCCAGGCCACCAAAACACCAAGCATGGACACTAACCAAGTAGCAAACGCCGATATAACCGCACCCATACAAACCCCCTACCATGCCAAGATCATAAGAGACAAAACACCGCCGCCAGTAAGAACAAAAGGACGAGTATCAGACGCTAAAGTACATAATACATTAGTAGGCAATGAAAACGTTTTATTAAATCCAAAAGGCAAAGACACCGGCCAAGAAGGCTCAGGCGGGCAACTCTGAGGCAACCAGGACGAACCAAAACCAATAGAGGAAAACGGCACCGTTGTATGCATACCCTGTAACGCAGCCGTTAAACCCGTAGAGCCAAAATTAACAGGCGGACCAACGAAAGGCGTCTGAGTCACAGGCAAGGTTGTTGTATTAGTCGTGGTACAAGTACCGGCACTAGTACAAGTTTGAGTGACCACATTGTTAGTAGTCGTAACCGCAACATCAGGGCCAGAATAAGACATATTATAAGTAGGGGTTGTCGTTGTAGTAGTCGTATTACCCGCCGAATCGGTAGACGTGGACGTTGTAGCAGGACCCGTAGCCGTAGACGGACCCGTTATCGTGGAAGTCATAGGCAAGCCCTGGACCGTAGACGCAGGCAGATTCTGCAACGCCGTTAAAGAATTAGTTGCATTATTTGCAAGCATATTTGCAACTTGCGAAAGCGAAGGGGCAGGAGCAGGAGCAGAAGAAGAAGAAGAACAAGCTTCATTAAAAGGCCCAACTCCGTTACCATTCCAACTACAAACACAACTGCTAGTACCACTACAAGACAAAACAGGATAACCCTGAGACGAACAATAAGAAGAACAAGATACACTAGTAGAAGAATAATAATTCTCATACATACTCCAAAGCGCCGACCCGCCAACAATAGCAGCACGACCCGCAGGAGTTAAACCGGCAAGGGTAGTTAACACAGGAGCAAGAGCCGCAGCAATATCCGAAGCCTTGACCATATCAGACGAACTTATGCCCAAAATCCCAGCATTGTCACCAGCCACAGGCAAAGCCGGGGCAGGAAGATTTGCAGTAACATCACCCACAGAATCCACAACCGGAGTATTGTTTGGATTGGTAAAATAATAAAACCCAGGACCATCCGAAATGGTGGAAGGGCCAGAAGTAGAGGGTAAATTACTAAGTTCCCACTGCCCCATATTGTTAAGCATCATGTCGATAGTATTACCCGTGACAGTAGACGCGGCAAAGGAAACACTAGGGACCGAAAATAATATACATGCACACAAAAAAGATAAGAAAGAAAAAATCCCATTCCGTAAACCACACATGGCACCCCCTGAAAAGGGAGCCGAGGCCCCCTTAATCACTACGAACGACGAGAGACAGCAACCGCCCACTTAACAGCCAGAACTCCGAAATGCACAACAACAAGAACCCCGGCAATTATACCAATGACAGACAACAACGTTGTTTGAAAATTGGCCGCATCAGTGAGAAATTGACTGTCCACAACTTAACCGCGCTTGGCGATGCTGACCACCCACTTGACCGCCAGAATACCCAAAGCGACCAAAATAAGCACACCGGCCAGCGTAGTAAGCGTAGTCGTCAAGGTAGACTGGAAACCGGCAGCATCAGTAGTCGTAGCAGCACCGATACCAAGACCAAGACCGGTACCAGTAGCATGGGACAAAACAGGCAAAGCGAACGCCGAAGCGCCAACCAAAGCCGGAGCCACAGAACGAACAGAACGAACAACCAAACCTTTAAACTTAGACATAAATCACCTCTATGGACGCCAAATAAGCCGCACAACAAGCCGCACAGCATAGGCCGCCAGGAAACCTAACACAGTAATTTCCACAAGCGACGCAAAAACCGTGCTATCCATGACGAGGGGCGGCGGAACCTCGACATATGCCCCGGAACTGCAAGAAGCAGTCACCGAAGAAGGAGCAGACGATGAAGCGGACGAAGTAACCGCCGTTACATCACTGCAAATATATACCCACTGAGACACGTACTAACCAACCGCAGAAACAGACGCGGGCGACCGAGCATCCGACTTAACAAGGCGAGTACTGGTGATATTAATAGACGGAGCCAAAGTCTTACGGTCCGGCTCCAAGTACCACGTAACCTCATAATCACCAGGAGCCAAAGCGAGCTTAGGATGGCGACGCATAACGTGACCCTGAAAGACCCGCGCACCAGCACCCTGGTCAAGATCAAAAGGCTGCTTATACATCCTACTAAGCGGTAACTCACCTTGAGCGTCAGGAACGGCATCCTTAGCAAAATACTCAATCGTTTCCAAATCATAAAAATGCGCCATCGACTTCATATCACAACCTCCTAAAAAAAAGCAAAGAACCGCTATTGGCAAAATAAATCGCCCGAAAAAAACAAACTCAAAATCAGTACCCTACAAGTGCTAGTTCGGTGTACCGGAAAAGGGAGCGCTGTTAGTAGCTCCCCTTTCCCCTACCCCGTCAGGCAACCCGACAAAAAACCTCACGGTGCAAACGCTCGATAACATGCGGCAACGACAGCGTGTGCGCACGCTCTACCAGGGCAAGACGATCACGAGGAGGCGTAAACTGGCGCACGTTGCACGCAGACGGCGCTTGCCGTATCAGGGGCGCTCCATCCTGCAGCATGGCATCAGAGACGCCCGCAAGGCCCAACAAACGACGATGAGCGTAAAACTGGGTTTTACCGACACTCTGACGAGCAGCGGCAAAGCCAAATGCACGGACAGAGCCGTAAAATTCAAAGGCACGGCGGGCAGCGCCGGGAGTCTTGGCGACAGAAAGCAACTCAACAAGCAAAGTGTCATCAGCCATGGCAACCTCACGAGAAAATAAATGGGAAAACTCAGATTCCCAAACAGAAGAAATATTAAGAAAATCCGCTAAATAATCGACGGGAAAATAAACAATAGGATTTTTTGAACGACTGGTGGAAAGCGGGGTAAAACCTAAACGTTGAAGATACAAGGCGGCATTGTCAGCCAACTGGCCCATATGATCGGCGACAAAGTACGCAGGAAGGAGACCAAGCCGGACAGCCTGCCGAGAAAGCCACGTAGCACGAACCTGACATTCAAAACGAGCGATAGGCTGGAATTCCTCAACCAGCGCATCAAGCGTTTGTGGATCCATGCTAAGGCACTTAGGCGGATGGGCCTTGAGGTCAGCACCTTTGCAGTAAATCTTGCCGACCTTGTAACGAGAGCCTAGCCCCTGGTACAGAGTACGACCGGACGGCGCGGCATGAATGGCCATAGGGTCATCATCCACAGCGCGAACATCGACGGAGGCGCGACGCTGGCCACGCTGGACACCGGCGACAGTATCAAACCAAGTCTCAAGGGCGGCGCGAGTACCGAAATCGTAGGAATGGGTAATATCCAGTCGGGCAACGTACCAGAGGCCAGCCCGGGGCCAGTCGTTGAGCCGAAGAACAACACCGAATACAAAATCAATCAGCCGCGACGCTGCTTCACGCAAAGTACAGGGACCGTCCACGTTATGGCCCTGGTAGACCTTAGGGGATGCTTCAATGGTAACGCGGGATCCGACAACCAAAGAAAAGCCATCGGCCCAACTCGGCATGTTGAGGCCAGTACACAGGGACCACTTTTGAATGGAACCGGTAAAGTCCGTCTGGGTCAACTTGTTCATCTGTATCTGCATCCAGCGGACAGCATCAGCGGGGAAATAATCAGCGGGTATGGTGAGGCGAAGGGTGTCAATCACAACAAGCCTCCCGCATGCATCAGGCCATCGTCGGCAATCCAATCATGGGCAAAACCCAGACGACGCAGCACAAGCAAGCGGGAAAGGCGCACCTGGTAAGCTTCGAGCTTCAGAAATCCAGGCCAGCGGCGAACAAGATCGACCTCACAGCCAGGAGGCGAAGAAATAGCAAGACCAACTACCACAGGCGACGCATAGAACCAGCACAACATAGCCTGACAAGCGGGAACGTAGAACGGTTTATCTTTTATAATCATTTGTCTATCTCCTAAAAAGGGGAGCCGGGGAAGGCTCCAAACCCAGGGGCGACCTAGGACCACACAAAGAGAATTTGCTTGACGCTTGACGATCATCAAACACAAGACCAAATATACAGACCGTTGAATGTTTGTCAAGCACTCGGCGCATAAACTATAAGTTAGGGATAGACAGCGAGGTGAACCATGGAAAACAGGGAATTATTGCAAAGAGCGCAAGAACGCATCGGAGCAAAAAGCCAACGGGACCTAGCGAAGGCAATCGGAATGAACAACAGCAGCTTAAGCTTGCTAGCCAGCGGAAAAGGCGAACTATCCGATGAGACCTATATCAAACTGGCGAAGCTGGCCGGAGTAGACCCGGCAGAGGTGCTGATCGAGAAGCATGAACGAAAGGCAGGCCCGGAAGCACGGGCAGTGTGGGCGAGGATCAACGCGGCGATATCCAAAAGCGCGGTTCTGGGATTAAGCGTGCTCTTACTGTTGCCAGCCCCGCAAACACACGCCAACACGTCCAATATTCGTGTTCCTCTCAATAAGTATTATGCGAACCAGCGAAACTTTCTACATGGTGTGGCCGCCCAGAGCGACACGCTGCACCAGAGCGTCCATTCGTCTGCGGATACGCTCTTCGGACCCTGTGAAATGTTCAACCAAAATGGCAAACGCATATTGCCGGTGGCCGAGGTTATCCCGAATAAAACCAGCGAGAGACAACGCATCGCGCAGAGTACCCGTTTTGGCTTGCACCGTACCCGCAGGCAGAGCGCGCAGACGATGCCGGAGCGTTCCATCCTCGGCGCTGACCGGCAGCGAATCGCGCCAGGAGGCCCCCCAGGGTTCCTGATAAGAGTGCAACAGCATGCGCACCAGATCTGCGGCGCTGAGGCGATCCTCACGAGATAATCCGCAGCCATCTATCAGTCGAGCTTGGGTGTCAAGTATACCGTTCACAGAAAGCCAACGGTGCAAGCCCTGCATTGTCGATGCACGGCTTCCATCACCGCCGCGAGCCAGATCCGCATCCCGGAGCAATACTTCTACATGGGTGTTTTCGCTCACCTTGTTGGCCACTGTGATCTCTTCCATCAATGGCGGTGACTCCTGTTTGGCCAATAAGACATAGTGCGCATATCCCTCGGACTGCTTTGCACCGCGTTTGTTGTTCAATACTTGGATAGCATTACCTACAAGAATACCCTTTTCCTCCAAAGCCTGTCGCAATGCTGCGGCGGCAAAATAGGCTGGATCGGGCTGCGCCAGCATCGCGGCAAAAATACCGCCCTTGGCGGAAATCGCGCCAGTCAACAGATATCCGCTTCCGGATTTTTCCAAACGTACCGGACGAATGGGATGCTCCGCCGAAACTGTGATCACCGTGTTCCGAATGAATCCTCCCGGGTTGGGCGTGATCTCGGCGTTGGTGCGTACCCCCGCCGCCCGCCCCGGTTTGATTTGTACCGCGATCATGGCGTCGTTGAACATGAGTGCATGGATCGGTGCCCCATACCAATAGCGCTGATCCTGTTCCGTCCAACCCGGCAGCATGCTATCTGCGGGAAAGTACGTGGCATCCGCCAGAATACCCTCCGGAATTTGGCGAACACCCGCAGCCCATACTTGAGCGGCAAGCATGCGCATAGGGTACATGGGGTCATCTCGTACTGTTCGCCTGACAAACGGGAAGCGACGGCTGGAAAGATCGGGGTCGCCACCACCCAGAAAAATCAAGGGCCCCTGCACTACTCCATTATCGATAGTCCGGGCTAGTATCCGGGTTTTCTGGCGAGATTCAGGGCCCAGCTCGTGCAGAATATACGCTGTGGTCAGCAGTTTTGCTGTGGACGCAGGCAGTTGTCTATGATTTGCCTGCACGCTCAGGGTGGGCCGCCTGCCCGTTTGCACATCCTGAATCAGGATACTCCATTGGCCGTCGCCAAACTGGGTGTTTGCATCCTTGTGGCCGGTAGCGGCGATAGCGGGCATAAGCCAGAAAAACGGCAATATCCCGACAAAAAAACGCCGCCATAGCCGGCCTCCCTCCCCTTTCCACCGCCGCCCATCCGAACGCATCGTTTCGCTCCCATTTATACTTATATGAAACTATTCGCCTTTTCCCTCCAAAAGGTCCGATCCCGGCAAGGACTCCTGACGATCTGTAAACAGGACGGCTGGCATGCGCAGCGCCAGCCACAAACTGGGTAGCGCCGCAGCAAACGCCAGTAGAAAGAATTCCACAAATCCCACCTGTGCTGCAAGAAAACCGCTAAATCCGCCGACAACCGTGGCTGCCACGGACATCAGGGCGGAGCCGATAGCAAAATGCGTTGCCTGGTAAGCACCCTGACAACGCTGCATGAGGAAGACCATCAAAACGGCAGTGCCGAGACCCGCCGCAGCCTGCTCAAAGGCCACTGTGACACCTACCCACCAGACAGAGGGCGTCACCCAGGCCAGCCACGCATAGGCCGGAATCGCCAGGGATTGAATCAACGTCAACGGCAGCAATGCATGGCGCAATCCCCAACGGGATATGATGATACCGCCCAGCAAGGCGCCTCCGATAGTCGTCACCGTCCCTACTGTTCCGGTAAGAATGCCGCGCGCCACCAGGCCATAGCCCAAATGACTGAGAAATGGAGTCACCATCGCCGCCATCATGGCGTCGCCCGCGCGGAAAAGCAGGATAAAGGCCAGCGCCCAAAGAATCCCTGGTTGCTGCAGGTAGGTGGTGAAAGCTTCGCGCACGGCGTGCCAATGCTGTCCTTTGTGGCTTGTGGACGGCGGCGATGGCGGCAGTGCGCGCTGATGAAAAGCCGCCAATCCCCATATCATCGCCGCCGCGGTTAAAAAACAGGCGATCCAGGATATCCACCCGGCGATAATGACCAGCACACCGTTTCCCACCAGCATGGCAATCCGATAGGCTGCAACCCGCAATCCGGAAAAAGCCGCCTGATCGGATGGGCTGAGTGTCTGGATATAATACCCGTCTACGGACATATCATGGGTGGCCGACAGGAAGGCCATTAACATAAAAATTTTGGCGGCGAGGTCCAGATTCAGGTGCTGTGCTGGCCAGATCAGCAAGGCGGCCACGCCACCCAATACGATTTCCATCACCACAAGCCAACGCTTTTTGTCCGCGAAAAGGTCGATCAAGGGGCTCCAGAACAGTTTTAAATTCCAGGGTAGTCCGAAAAACGAGAGCAGTCCGATAACCTGCAAGCTGGCGCCTGCATAGGTAAAAAACTGTACGGACACCTGTTGCACCAGCGAATAGGGCAACCCTTCCGCGTAATAGGTGCTGGAAATCCATCTGAATGTTTTAAATTTTTTCCGCAATGTTCATCCAGATATAAAAAACCCCCGCAAGGCGGGGGTTAGACGACCAAAGAAGTCCACTAATCAGATTTGGGGGGAGCGACAGGCTTTTGCGCTAACACCCATGAAACCAATTCCTCGGCTTCCACAGGGGTCACGCTCTGCGCCGGCATGGGCATGGAGCCCCATGCTCCGGACACGCCGTGCTCAATAGCGTACTTTAACGTTGCTACCGCCTTGGGATCGCGTTGGTACCGGTAGGCGACCCAAGCAAAAGCAGGCCCGAGGACTTTGGTATCTACCCGGTGACAGGCGAAACAGCCCTTGGCTTCCGCCAGCGACCGCGCCGTGGTCAACACCTCAACAAGGTGCTTATCTCCTTTTCGCTCGCCAAGCCCAGACGGCGACACCGCACTTCCACCCTGCCCATCACTCCGGGCAGTTCCAGAACTCTGCCTGCTGTCCGCCACCGGGCTGCTAGTAGAACTACCAACCGGCGCAGTAGCAGATTCATCCTTTCTGGCACAAGCGGTGGCAAGACTGACGACACCGAGTAGCATCAGAAAGCGCACAACTGGCTTCATACCACACTCACCATTGTAGCGCGCTCCCGATGTCCAGCTCTGAACGAACCCGTGTAAACCTGTGGAGTGCCCAATCAGCTCGCGGAAGAAGTGTCGCTGCTGGTGGCACTGGCGTCAGGTGCTGCGGACTCCATCGGTGCCATGGCGCTGCTGCCGGTATCGGTGGTCGCCGGAGCGGCAGACTCGGTGGTAGTGGTCGCCGGGGCAGCGGACTCAGTGCTGCTGCTAGATGCAGCAGTGGACTCTTCCTTCTTGGCGCAAGCTGAGGCAAGCGCGATGGCGCCTGCAACAAGAATGATCCGGGCAACAGGCTTGATCTTGGCAATATCCAACATGTTTTAACTCTCCTTACGTAGGTTTTACAAGATGACCGCGTCAGTAGCTAAATGGTATAGCGCAAATGACCTCATAATGGTAGCACTAATTTCCCTTGTGCCAAACAGGCCCCCAGCACACTCTACCGGCAGAGGAGAGGATCAGCATCGTACACCCTCGACGGTACCCGGCAGGTACCGCATGGTTCGCTCCGCCCTCGGATCCTATAATCTGGTTGTATAATAGGATATGCAAGTATACTATAATGCCATGAAAATGGATTTGCCAGGGAGTACATTGCTATGCCACTTACCTCTTCCAATGCTGACTTCGAGGCATTGCGCCCCGTCAAGCTTCAAACCATCCGGGACGTGATTCGGCCGGAACGCTACCAACGATCAACAGGCATCGCCCTCGCGTGGTACGGGTTTGACGCGATTTTCTACCTCTCCGCCATTACCGGCGCCCTTCTCGCCGGACCTTGGTGGCTCAAGCTGTTATTCGGACTCCTTGCGGGGTCGGCGGTGGCCTCCATGTTCGTCTGGGCACACGACGCAGCGCACGGCGCCCTCTTCCAGAGCAAGCGCACTGCCGAGATCTTGGGCACCATTTTCATGCTGCCGTCGCTGAACATGTACCGCCTCTGGGCCTTTGGGCACAATCGTGTGCATCATGGCTTTACCAGCCTCAGCACCATCGACTGGGTATGGCGCCCCTGGACTCCCCAGGAGTACAGAAGCAAAACGGTCTGGCAGAAGATGATCTATCGGTTGGAACGTAGTCCTTATACTTGCGCCCTGCACTACTTGTTGCGGATCTGGTGGCCGGGCATGGTCCGTTTCAAAGTAGACGCCAAAAACAAAGATTATTGGCCATTCTTCTATAGTAAGATGATAACACTGGTGTTTTTTATAAGTTTTTCCGCGTTGGCATACTGGATATCCGGTCCAATGGGCATCATTGCGGCCGTTATTCTGCCTTTCTTGGTGTTCAACTATTACATCGCACTGTTTGTCTTTCTCCACCACACGCATCCCAATGTGCCATTTTTCTCGGAAAAAGAGGAATGGAGCCAGAGTATTGGCCAGCTTTATTGCAGCATAATCGTACGTTGCTCCAAGGTCAGCGAGTACCTGATCCATAACATCCTGATCCACACACCGCACCACGTTGACCCACGGATACCCTTCTATCGCCTGAAGGGGGCTTACGAAGATTTACGTGCGGAGTACGGCCAGTACATTCATGAAACGCGCTTCGGCTTTTTTGAGATTCGGCGTATCTTCAAGGAATGCAAGTTATATGACTACGAGGGAAAGTCTTGGTTGAGTTTCCGGTCCGGCCGTAGCTGGATTGAAGAGAAGGCCGCGGACATCGCTGCCTCCGCCACCTCTTCCGTATATCAGCCTGGCAAGACCGCACACTGAATAGGACGCCCTTGATGGTGTGTCCTGGTTCTGTGTGCCGGCCGACACCTCCCGGTTATAGCTCGTCTTCCGAGAATTCCGGGTGGTGTTTTTCCTGTACCGGAGACGGTGTATGAAGTGCCTGGAGGTGCAGGATTTTCATAAGTCGTTCCACCAGTGGGTATAAAAGTACTGCAGATACCGCCAGGTAGACCACCCCTGAGTATAAGGCGTAGACGCTGGCGAAAAGTTTCGCGCAGGTACCATGCAAACTGGCAACGGGCCCCATACCGCTCAGAATCATGCTCGCATTGAGCAGGCTATCGATCCAGTCGATATGCGCCAACAGATGATAGCCCAGCATGCCCATTCCCAGGGAAAGCAGCATAAAACCCAAGGCAGCACCGGCATAGCGTAATTGTCGCCACAGAAACTCCGTCCGGCTAAGCAGGTGCAGTGGTTGATGCGCGCGTCTATTCATGAAGCTACCCCGGTTTCTAAAAATGTCGGGCTGTCAGCCGTAGTACTGGCGATACCAGGTCACAAAGCGCTGGAGACCTGCCCGTAAAGGGGTGTCCGGGGCAAAGCCCACGCTCTGCTGTAACTCGGTAACATCGGCATAGGTAGCCACCACGTCACCATCCTGCATGGGAAGCCATTCAATTTGCGCGGACTTGCCGAGGCACTCCTCCAGAATGTGGATAAAGTCCGTGAGTGCAACGGGTGTGTGGTTGCCGATATTCTGGATGCAGAAGGGGGCGGCACTGCTTGCAGGGTCCTCCGGCCAGATATCCTGCGCTTCTGGCGCATGTGGAATGAGTCGCGCCACCCCTTCGATGATGTCATCAATATAAGTGTAATCGCGCTGCATCTGGCCGTGGTTGAATACGGGGATGGGCTGCCCGGCCAGGATTTTCTGCGTAAAGCTGAAATAGGCCATATCGGGACGCCCCCAAGGGCCATAGACCGTAAAAAACCGCAATCCAGTACTGGGAATACCATAAAGATGAGCGTAGCTGTGCGCCATAAGCTCACCCGCCCGCTTGGTGGCCGCATAAAGGCTGACCGGATGATCTACCGGGTCGTGGACACTGTAAGGCAAACGATTGTTGGCACCGTATACCGAACTGGAAGAAGCGAAAAGCAGATGATCGACACCTTGCGCCCGGCAGCCCTCCAGCACATTCAGAAAACCAACGACATTACTGTCCACATAGCTGTGCGGTGCTTTCAGGGAGTGCCGCACCCCTGCCTGAGCCGCGAGGTTGACGACGACATCAAAGTGGGGGCCTGCAAAAAGCGTCCGCATACCCTCCCGATCGGCCAGATCCAGAGGTTGGAACTGGAAGGCTGGGTGCCCCTCCAGTTGCGCCAGACGGTCGCGTTTCAGGCCGGGATCGTAGTAATCATTGAGGTTGTCTATCGCGCTGACAACCCATCCGTCGGCCAACAGACGACGCGCCAGATGAAAACCGATAAAACCCGCAGCACCGGTAACAAGTATTCTGCCTTCCATCAGGTCGCCCGTTCCGTGAGCCATTGCACATAGCGATCCACACCCTGTCCCACGGTCAGAAAGGTTCTATCATATCCCGCACCGCGCAGTTTACCGATTTCCGCCTGGGTGAAGCTCTGGTACTTACCATTCAGGGCTTCTGGCATATCGACATAACGAATGACCTGCGTTTTCTGCAGTGCGGGCAGGGTCAGTGTCGGGCGGTTTGCGCGCTGCTCCAGGCTATTGATGACGGCGACTGCCATCTCGTTGAAACTCTGCGCCTGTCCTGTGCCAACATTGTAAATTCCGCTGTGCGGGTGATCCAGGAAATGCATATTGACGGAAACCACATCGTCTATATAAATGAAATCGCGCCGTTGTTCACCATCGGCATAGCTGCCAGACCCGGCAAACAGGCGAACATGGTTGTCCAACCGGTATTGGTTGTAAAAATGCAGCGCCACTGAGGCCATGCGGTTTTTGTGAAACTCGCGTGGGCCGTAGACGTTAAAATAACGAAAGCCATGTACCGGCGCCCGCAAATCCGTCCAGATCTGCCGGAGGTACTGGTCGAACTGAAATTTGCTGAATCCGTAGACGTTGAGGGGCGATTCGGCGTAGCGCTCCTCGACAAAGACACCAGTCATGCCGTAGACCGAGGCGCTGGAGGCATAAAGAAAGGGAACATCATGATGTTGGCACCAATGCAGCAACACCTTGCTGAAGGTGAAGTTGTTTTCCATGACATAACGGCCATCTGTCGCCATCGTATCGGAGCATGCGCCTTCATGGAAAACGGCGTCGACACCCTTCAGATGTTTGTTCTCTATCAGCCGAAGGAAAGCTTCTGCCTCCATGTAGTCGGCAATTTCCAGATCGGTGAGATTGAGAAACTTGTCGGCGCGGCTCAGATGGTCGACGACGAGAATATCCGTAATGCCCCGTTGATTGAGGGCCTGCACGAGATTGGCGCCGATAAAACCGGCCCCGCCAGTGACGATATACATGCGTACTCCTCCTTTTGCGGCTATGATAACAGAAAGCAGGCACCTTCCTATAAGGTGCCATCACCCTGCTCTTTCTTCAGGCTCAACACCTGCCCTATTCCTGCTGCAAAAATCAGATAGTGCCCCTACAGAGGGGCACTGCCATGTCCGAGGAGGAACATGCAAGACCACGGCCTGTTGACGATCATCCTGCTCTTGGCTACCGGAGTGCTGCTGGTTGGCTTTCTGCGCCACCTGCGTCTGCCGGCAGTCTTTGCATATCTTTTGACAGGTGTCATTCTAGGTCCGCACGCCCTGGCCGTAGTGCCCGATCTTGCCAGCACCCGACAGCTTGCCGCCTTCGGGGTGGTTTTTCTGATGTTTACCATCGGCCTGGAATTCAGTCTCGCGCAGTTCCTGAGTATGCGCCGCCTGGTATTTGGCATGGGACTGGCTCAGGTCGTTCTGACCAGTCTGGTCTTTGTCGGCATCGCATTGCTCATCCCGCTTTCCTGGAAGACGGGGGTGATCCTCGGTGGAATTTTGGCTATGTCATCCACTGCCATGGTGGTGCGGGCGCTGGCCGAAAAAATGGAAATACAGACCCGGCATGGGCGTATCGCCGTAAGTGTGCTGCTGTTCCAGGATCTCGCCGTAGTCCCGTTACTGATTCTGATCCCTGCGCTTGCCGGTTCGGCCAACAATCTGGCAGATGACCTGGCCATGGCCGGACTGAAGGCGGTGCTGGTGCTGTTGGTCCTGCTGGTGGTCGGGCGGCCGGTGATGCGACCCTGGTTTCAGCTCGTGGCCAATCGAAAGTCGACAGAGCTGTTCATGCTCAATGTGTTGCTGGTGACCCTCGGGCTCGCGTGGATTACCGAACAGGCGGGATTATCGCTGGCACTGGGTGCTTTTGTAGCGGGGATGCTGATTTCCGAGACGGCTTACCGCTATCAGGTGGAAGCGGATATCGCACCTTTTCGCGATATTTTACTGGGTCTTTTTTTCGTTACCATTGGCATGCTCGTGGATTTGCCGGCGTGGTGGGCGAATCTGGGCTGGGTCATAATCGTGCTGGCCATGATTCTGCTGCTCAAGGGCGCGCTGGTCTGGGGACTCGCACGTCTTTTCGGTTATGAGTCAGGCGTGGCATTGCGCTCAGCCATTGTCCTGGCTCAGGCGGGTGAGTTTGGTTTCGTGCTGCTGGCGTTAGCCAACCAGTATCAATTGTTACCTGCCCATGTGCTGCAACCGGTTCTCGGCGGTATGCTCCTGTCCATGATGCTCGCACCTGTTCTGGTGGAGCGTAACGGATGGTTGACCCGTCAAATGGTGGGCAGCTATCGCCACCATCGTGATCAGCAACTGGCGGATATCCGTTCGGCAAATTTGCAGGCTCA
>JAQUAU010000021.1 GCA_028687085.1 Minisyncoccota bacterium
CATATCTGCGCCGAAGTGCGCACACGATATCTTCTCGGTCAAGGGAGCCTGGCTCGCATCAACATGGAGCAGCGCCGGCGAGGCGATTTTTCTTGCGACTGGCTGCCCGAGGGCGGAGCCTGGGCCCGAAGGAGCTGAAAAAGCGCTTTGCCGGCGCTGCGATCTTTTCAGCACCTCCGCGACCTCGCGCGTATTCCACACCACGCCCGTCTCGCCGCAGACGGCATCCATCGAGACGAGTACGGTCTCCGGTCGAATCATCGCCGCAAGCGCTTCGATATCCACGCGCGCATCCTTTATCGGGAGCGCGTCAACAGCCACACCCTCTCTCGCAAGTTGTTTCGCATTCTCCACTATCGAGGCGTGCGCCGTCGGGAGATACAACACGTGCATATTGTTGCGGCCGGCAGTGTCGGGCCCAGCGAGCGCGCGCAGAGCGCGCACATGCCCGAGCATCGCGAGCGCATTTCCCTCAGTCGCGCCACTCACGAAGATGACGTCATCGCTCTGCACTTCGAGGAGTCTGGCTATATCCGTGCGTGCTCCCTCGAGCTGCTCTCGGGACCTACGGCCTTCTTCGTGCGGCGACGAGGCATTCCCGCTCATACCTGCGGCAACATCAAGATAGATCCGTTTCTTCCACAACATAGTAGGTATTCTACACGACATTGCAGTTAAGCCATTTTTGTGATGAAATAGAGCCACTATGGCGCGGACCTCACGACCGCCCATCATCGCGGTGATGGGTCATATAGATCACGGAAAATCTTCGCTCTTGGATTATATCCGAAAGGCGAACATCGTCGCGGGCGAGGCAGGCGGCATCACTCAGCACGTCGCCGCCTATATCGCCCTCCACAACAACCGGCCGATTACCTTTCTGGACACGCCCGGACACGAGGCGTTCAAGACCCTGCGCACGCGCGGCGCCGCCGCCGCCGACCTCGCCATCCTCGTCGTCGCAGCCGACGAAGGCGTGATGCCGCAGACGCTCGATGCGCTCGCGGCGATTACCGAAGCGGGTATTCCCTACATCATTGCTATCACCAAGATAGACAAGAACAATGCCGACGTCGGCCACACCAAAAATTCGCTCATCGAGCACGGCATCTACATCGAGGGCTTGGGCGGCGACATTGCCTTCGCAGAGATCTCCTCAAAGACCGGCGAGGGAATTCCCGAGCTCCTTGATCTCGTGCTCCTCGCTTCTGATATCAGCGAGCTCACTGCCGACCCTGAAGCGACAGCGACCGGCTTCGTCCTCGAATCGACCCAAGATCCGAAGCGCGGCGCCTCGGCAACGCTCATCATCAAAGACGGCACCCTCAACCTGGGCAGCTTCGTCGTCGCCGGAGACGCGTACGCACCGATCCGATTCATCGAGGACTTTCGCGGTGCTCGCGTAGAGAGTGCAGGACCCTCAGAACCGGCGCGTGTCTCCGGCTTCAGTTCGCTCCCTGCCGCCGGCTCTCTCTTCAGCATCGCTAAAAATAAGAAAGAGGCTGAGGCACTGGCGAAGGAGCATGCGGGAGCACTTGCCGCCGCTCCAGAACGCAGCGTGCTTGCCGAGGGCATGAGCGAGCTCCCGCTTGTGGTGAAGGCAGATGTTGCCGGCTCGGTCGACGCCATAGTGCATGAATTGAAAAAGATTACCCATGAACGCGCAGAGATCCGCGTCATCTCCTCGGGCGTCGGCTCTGTCTCAGAAACAGACGTGAAGACGGCGCACGCGAGCGGGGCGGCCATCATCGCTTTCAACGTCTCGACCGACAGCGTCGCGAGCGAGCTCGCACTCCGTGATGCTATCCCCCTCTTTTCGTTCTCTATCATCTACGAGCTCTCAGCAAAAGTGAAAGAGCTCCTTGACGCGCGCGTGCCCGCACTCGCCGGCGAACAGGAGCTCGGACGCGCGCTCGTGCTCAAAGCCTTTTCTTCAAGCGGTAAGAAGCAGGTGCTCGGCGCACGCTACGTCTCCGGTTCGCTCGCTGTGGGAGCGCGTGTGAAGCTCGTGAGAAAAGGTGAAGAGATTGCGCGGGGGAGCATCGGCAACCTCCAGCAAGCGCGTGCTGATGTAAAAGAGATTCACACCGAAGGCGACTTCGGCACTGAGATTGAATGCCGCGAGCAGGCGACCTACGGCGACGAGCTCGTCGCATTCGTCGTTACTGAGGCATGATGCAAAACGAACGCAGCAGGAGTCCGCGCAAGCAAGCTGATCGAGCGGCAGAGATAGTCGCGCATGAGGCGGCGCAATTCATCCAGCGAGAGGCCGGGAGTGAATCGCTCATCACGGTCATCCGCGCGCAATCAGTCGCGCACGGCGACCGTATGATGATCTTTGTCAGCGTCTTCCCGGTCGAGAAGGCACCCTCCGCGATGCACTTCCTCGAGCGCCAGCGCGAGGCCTTTTCTAATCATTTAAAACAGCATGCGCGCATGCGCCTCCCGCGCATCGACTTCATGCTTGATAACGGCGAACAGACAGGAGGCCCGGGCGGGATTGGCCACGGATAATTCTCTCGCCGTCGCTCGAGAATTTCCTCGGCCCCGCCTCGCGGTTCGGCCTGCTAGCCGAACATCGCTACGGCATTCAAATCCCGCCAGCTGATGCTTCGCATCATCTTTGAGGCCCGGGCGGGAATTGAACCCGCGCATAACGGTTTTGCAGACCGTCGCGTTACCACTTCGCCACCGGGCCACACTACGAGAATAGCAGAGAAAATAGTATCATCAAAAGATGCCGAGGTGGCGGAATGGTAGACGCACAGCGCTTAAAACGCTGAGATGGCCTAAAAACCTTCATGTGGGTTCAAGTCCCACCCTCGGTACTACAAAATGGTGAAGAGAATCAAGCGCATAGGAGTATTCGATTCTGGCTTCGGCGGGCTCCATGTCCTGCGTTTTATCGTGACTGCCCTGCCTGGCTATGAGTACGTCTACTTGGGCGACACGGCGCGTGCGCCCTACGGCGACCGGCCGCAAGAGACGATATATGCCTACACCAAGCAGGCGATCGACTTTCTCTTCAAGCAGAACTGCGGCATCGTCGTTATCGCCTGCAACACCGCCTCAAGCGAGGCACTCCGCGCGATACAACAGGAGTATGGAGCAGAGAAGAAGGTGCTCGGCGTCTTGATCCCTGCGGCAGAAGAAGCGGTGCGCAAAACGAAGAACAACAGAGTGGGTATTATTGCGACAACAAGCACCGTCGCTTCGAAGAAGTTCCCACGCGAACTATTCAAGCTTGACGCGAGTATAAAAACCTTCCAGCAGGCGTGTCCGCTCCTCGTGCCGCTCATCGAGGCGGGCGAGCAGAACTCCCCCGAGATGGTCACAATACTCAAACGCTATCTCGCTCCCCTGCTGGCGAAGAATATCGACACGCTTATCCTCGGCTGTACCCACTACGGCATCGTGGAAAAGAAGATACGCGCAGTCGTCGGACCGGACATCACAATCGTCTCTGAAGCACGCGTCGTGCCGAAGAAGCTGAAGCAGTATTTTGAAAAGCATACCGAGATAGAGACGACGCTCTGCGTGAAGCCCATGGTTCATTTCTTCTCGACCGATCGCACTGACAAGTTCCAAACGCTCGGGAGCAAATTCTTCGGTCGACCGATCAAGGTCGAGCGAGCAGTTTTGAAATAATTTAGTGCTGGGGGGGAGACTCGAACTCCCAACGGGTTGCCCCGCTAGCTCCTAAGGCTAGTGCGTCTACCAATTTCGCCACCCCAGCTCGAGGTGCTTCCAAAGCATACTATGTTCTGCTATATTTTTCTTACGCACCTATATCTTCGAGGACTCGATATAGGCGGCTCATTCGGAGTAAGAACCCGAACGAGGACGTTCGGATCTTATCCTCATTCGCACCTATAGCTCAGTTGGTAGAGCAGCTCCCTCTTAAGGAGACGGTCCCTGGTTCGAGCCCAGGTAGGTGCACACGACAGGAAAAGCAAAGCTTTTCTGCTACGTGTGCAAGGCGGAGCGATGTTTTGCTAGCAAGCAAAACCGCGAGCCGGGGTCGAGAACACTTAGCTTTTTGCGAATACTTGGAGCAAAAGGCTTAGTGATTCGTGACCACAAACGAGCTATTGACTTTTCCTTAGTTTCGTGTATACTAGACGCTGGACGTCTAGGCTCATCCCGAGCCAGACACGGAAATTGACAGGAGAATAGTCATGAAAGAACTTGTCGCAAAACTGATAGTACGTGCGATTGAAGCCCTCGATTCCTTTGGGATCAAAGTCACTACCGAACAAGCCAAGAGATGGGTGTCCGAGACTTACAGAAGGCTACTATTCTGGGTGCCAATCATTCTGGTCTACGGCCTTCTTCTGATGACAGCTGTGGGTCTGGCCTTCTTCTCGGATGTCGAGATCTTCGGCGAAAAGTACAGTCGTGGAACGATCATGATCTACGCTCTCCTCCTCTATACGGCGGCGAGTTTGCGCATTATCGGCCCGACCGAACTCGGATGTCGTCTTTTCTTCGGAAAACCGATTGACAACGTTTCTTCCGGTCTGACCTTCGTTCCTCTCTGGGTCTGTGAACTGGAAACCGAGACTCGTCTTGTCATACAAGACGAACTTCCTACGGAGCCAGACAAGATCTATCGTGGAGGTGATGGCGACGAATTCGGGAGAACCGTCCCAAAGGAACTGCAAGCCCTCGGTTGGAAGCCACCTATCAGAATCACCTTCAGTGGCCACAACGCAGAAAGTGAGGTCCCTGAACTTATGATTGGTAAAGAGGACCCTTACGATACCCGCCTCACTGCGGAAGTCGTTCCGGTAATTCGTTGGAAAATTGACGATTTTGTCGATTTTCTGAAAACCATCGGTTCGGTCGAGAGTGCCCGCAAACAGATGGAGGACACCTGTGTGAAGACATTTACTGAACTTCTCACTAAAATCAGCCCTGCGGTTGCTCTCCTCCGCATCAAGAAATACAGTGAGGATCTCCAGAAGGAAATTGAGACTTTGGTGGATACCTGGGGGATTAGGATTGATAGCGCCCAGATTAAAGCCATCAATTTCAGCCAAACGCTTAATGCGGCAGTCCAAGGTGTCGTAGTGCAAGAGCGCAAGAAGGCTGCAAGTATCCTCGAGGGTCAAGGTCTCGGTGGCAAAGAAGAGGCAATACTCAAAGGACGTACCGAGGGACTCAAAAAAATGATGACCGACCTGGAAATAAAAGGGGAGGTTGTCATCGGCGCCGAAACTGCCCGTGCTATTGCGGGAGAAGGCGAGAAATCAAGTCAGCGGACAATCATCGCCGGTTCTGGCGGCTTCGCCGATCTCATCGGTGCAGCCACAGCCATTGGTGAAAGTCTGCGAACCAAACAAGGAGATGCATAATGCTTCAGCACGTCGCACAGCATATCGTGGAATACACCGTCCTTGCCTTTCTCGTCGCTATCTTTTTCTGGCGAATCGTATTGCCGGGCATGAAGATGAGAACGAGCAAGGCTCCTGCGCCGGCTCCCGTGGCGGGTGCAGCCGGAACTTCGTCCATCCCACCGACGACTACGTATGAGAAAACGAAAGAATGGTTCATAAAACGTTTGTGGACCATCCTACTCGCTCTCGCTGGTGCAGGGATATTCTGGAAACTCTACAAACCGGGATTGCGGCTCTCAGGGGTCGGCGACTGGAGCTGGGACAACTGGCTCTGGTTACTGGTCTTTGGCGCTATCGTTTTCGTCCTCATCAAGCTGAATGAAAAGACTTTGGGGACGATGGCGAAAACGCTCGAGTCGGTGCTGGTAGGAGCAATGTTCATGCTGTTTCTCGGCATTCCGGCAGGTATCTGGGTCAAGGACTTGTTCTTGCCCCAAGTCATCTGCAAGGACGGTAACACGTCGAGTTTGACCACCTGTAAGCTCAACACTGGTTGGTCTTCTATGTTCCGAGCGTCCGAAGGCAAGTCAGCCGATGGTGCGAATCTCTGCTACAGTCCCTCAAGCATGGTGGTAGTCGACTACCTTGAAGTAAATGGGAGTTCTTTCTACCGCCTTCGTAGCAAAGAAGGGATTGTGGAAGCACGATACATCTTCAAGAAGCTTCCCCCGGGACAAACGAAGTGTCCGAAAATCTAAACGACTGCTCATTCTGTTCTTCGAGCCAAAAGGCCGCACACAAGTGCGGCCTTTTTTCTTTTGAAACTCGTGATTAGCGGGACTGCAGCTTCGCCGGAGTCGGGATGCCGGCCGTGCCGAGCGCGAGATTGATGATCCCGTACGCGCCGAAGATGATGACCAGCCCGACGAGCCCCCAAAGAATAGCGCTCTTGCCCTCTGCCCTCTTACTCTCATCGCCCGCGTGTGCGATGAACTCGAACACGCCCCACAAGAAGACGACAAACGCGCTCGCTGCGAGAAGCAGGATAATCGGATTGATGACCTCTGCGACAACCTTCGCAAGGAAGGCGTTCACCTTGTCCATTTATCTGACCTGGACGCCTGACGACGGAACGCCGCCTGAAGGTCCTGTGTTGTTACCGAAGGTGACGGTGCCGGTGAGGATATTCACGAGGCCCCAGACCGAGACCATGACGAAGAAGCCGATGAGGCCCCAGAGCATGAGATTCTTGCCCTGTTCCTTCACTTCTTCAGAGGTTGCGCCGATGATGAACGTCTTGAACGCTCCGTAGAGGAAGACGATAAAGGCAATCGCGAAGAGCACTGGGACGATGATATTATTGATCGTATTGATAATGAAGGTGCCGACGTCAGAAATGTTGTTGACGGCAGCAAGCGAGACGAGCGGAACGGCAAACGCCGTGAGGACTCCTGAGGTAAGGGCTAGAGCTTTTTTCATAGATTAGATAAGTGGATAACAGGCTAATTGTAACGTTCTTAGGGGCTCGGTCAATACATTTCTGCGGCTCGTGTGGATAGCTTCACAAAGACGAGATTTAGGGCTCGCCACCGCCAAAAAAATATGAGGAGCTGTTTGTACTACCAGAGGCGGATGTGTCGGAGGTGTTGAAGGTCGGCGGCCTTGGCGAAGATCCTGTCTCGAGACCGAATGCACCCCTCACAATCGATACTAGTCCCCAGACCGAAAAGAGGACCACAAAGCCGATGATACCCCAGAGCACGAATTGTCTCCCATCTGTGCGGCTCTTCTCGTCAGCCGCCCCGAGAATAAAGTATTTGTAGACGCCCCAGATAAAGACGATAAAGGCGATTGCCAGCAAGACCGGTACGATAACACCGTTGATAACGTTGATGATACCGGTGGAGTATCGCGCGATAAGGCTCTCGTTGATACCCGTCGGAATGTTGCCTTGGGCGGCGGCGATAAGCGGAGCAACGAGTGATGCACCCAGAATAGCGTAGCGAGTAATTTTTTTCATAATTTATGGTGTTACCGACCCTCCTGAAATCTGATACGGAGAATACGGCTGCAGCGGCGCATACGCGCCGTTGAGGCCGAAGGTGTTCGCGACGACGTTCACCAGTCCCCAGACCGAGATCATCACCGCGAAGGCGATCAGCCCCCAGAGCAGGAGCCGATGGCCCTTTGAGACCTCCTCGGGGTCGCCGTGAGAGAAGATGTAGGCCTTGGCGATGCCGTAGAGAAAGACGATAAAGGCGACGGCGAAGAGGACCGGAACCAGCACGCCGTTGATAATGTAGAGGACAGTGCTCGCGGCGCACATAATGTTCCCGCCGATACAGGTTCCATACCCCGAAACACCAGTGAGGCCGTTTGAGAAGAACGTGGTTGTCTGTTGGGTATATCCCTGTGCGAGCACAAAAGCAGGGGTAAGGAGGCCAATAACCACGGCGACGGTACGAGCGATTGATTTCATATAGAGAGAGTATGACACACTAGGCGGCCGGTGCGATACCGAGCGTGGATAACATCAGATTCACGAATCCCCAGACAGAAAAGAGCACCACCATCCCGAGGATGCCCCAGAAGATGAACTGGCGACCCTCAGAGCGCTTATCCTCGTTGCCGCCATTGAGGAAGAAGTAGGTCATAACACCCCAGACGAAGGCGGCGAAGGCGAGCGCGAAGATGACCGGCACGACGACCGTGTTTAAAAGGCCGACAATGCCGGTCGTGCCGCTGCCGATATAGTCTTTAAACGTCGTGCCGCCGGAGAGATTCATGTTAGCCGGCGAGCGCGTTCACGGTCGCCAAGATGCCCATCGCGATAATCTTGGCTCCGAGCAGGATAAGTGCGCCCACGACGGTCCAGAGGAGCATCTGCCGCGCCTCGCTAATCTTGCCCGGCTCGCCCTGAGCCGTGACGAACTTGAAGCCCACATAGACGAGCATCAAGATGACAATGATGGGGCCGATGGTGTCGGTGATGATACCGAGGATACTGAGGAGAAACGACTCGAAAGTCGCATCCTTACCGAGCGGATTCATGAGCGTGACGTTGGTACCCCGAGATGGTGTCTGACTGGGATTGGTTACCTGCGCAGGAGCCGTGCCGGTATTATCTCCCGATTGTGAGGCCGGAGCGGTGCCAGTATCCTGTGCATATGAAAACATCGGCGCACCGAACGATGCGATAAGAACAAACGTGGCGATGAGGAGCGTACGCATATTATTTATGGTGAGCTTGTCGAATCATTGTTGCAGGAGCGCGCTTAAGGAGCGCTCGGCCGATGAGAGCGCAGATTGCAGATTAAGGCTGCCACTAATCACATTTCCAATCATACCCGAGAACACCGGGTCAGTGGCGGCCGGTGCTGGGGACAGCCAGCCTTTAGCATAGAGCGCCTCTGCATAGGCGACCGAGGCGACCGGATCGGAGGGCGTGGCGGCGAGCTCAGAGAGCACTGCCGGCACGAGACCGGTCGCCGATGCGGCCGCAGCCTGCAAGGCTGAGCTCGTGAGAAAGGTGGCGGTCTGGTACGCACCAGCGGAGTTGCGCGCACCGCGCGGGATCATGAAGGAGTAGAGGAGGCCGTAGGCGCCTTTCGTCACGGCAGTTGCGGGCTGAGGCAGCAGCGCAACGCCGATGTCGAGATTCGGGTTCGCCGCGAGGAGGAAGCGTGCTTCAGAGACATAGCCGAGATAGAGCGCGAGATCGCCCGCGAGAAAAGCTTGTTGTGAATCGGGCAATGAAGCATTCCAGGTATACGAAACCTTCGATGGGTCGGTAAATTGGGTGTAGAAGCCGAGCACCGCCTGTCCGGGCGCGCCGTTTGCGACACTGCCGAGATTAGCTGCGAGGACTCCCGCCGTCGAATAGCTCGAGATCGGCACACCCGTCTGCAAGAAGAGCGTCGAGAGGATGCCGCGAGCATTATGCACATTGTCATAGGTGCCGAGTGCGACGAGACCGCGTGTAATCTGTCGCGAGGACGTGAGCTCGGCGACCTTGGGCACGAGGCCGACAAGCGCTTCCCAGGTCGCGGGCGGCTTGGCGATACCGCTACTGGCGAGGATGGCGCGATTAGAGAAGAGGACGAGCGGATCGACGAGGAACGGGATGCCGTAGTAGCCGGCGCCGCCGGGGATAGTGAGGAGACTTCCCTCTCCGATAAACGTATCCGTGAAGGTGCGTGCGGGAAGCGTTGAAAACGGTATCGGCATGACAAATTTCGCGAGCGAACGCACCTCTTCATGCGAGGTAAGGATGAGATCAGGCGCGCCGCCGGTCGCTATCGCAGTAGCGAGGTCACTCGCGAGCGTCGCCGGATTCTTCTGCACGTAGGAGACGGACTTAAAGAGCTCATTGGTCTGATTCGCAACAGCAAGGACATTTTGCACGCCGGCCTCAGGCAGAGTGCCCCAAATGACGACCGTGCCGATCGTATTGTTTCCGCTGTTCTTGTTGGTGTACGTCGCGAAGACGAAGAGACCGACGAGAGCGGCGATGCCGAAAACGCCGAAGAGCACGCCCTGGAAGAGAGAGATTTTCATAGAGTGGGGGTAGTGAAGATGACGCCGTAGTGGTGCGGCCCGGCACGGAATGATTTTACCTTATGGAAGCCGCCCGTGATGAAAAACTCTTCTGTCTCGTGCTCGGGCACGACCTTCTCGGGTGAGGGACCCATGCCACCGTAGCTTCCGGCCCAATCCACCACCATGAGCTTGCCGCCCGGCTTTACGACGCGTTGAATCTCCTTCAGGAGCCCATAGCGATTCTCAACCTGAAAGAAGGTATTGGCGAGCATGATAGCGTCGAGTGAGGCGTCACGCAGGTGGGTCCCGCCTGGCTTCTCGATATCGCCCCACAACGCCTCGATGGTGCTCTGGTGATGCGCATGTGTATTGAGCTTCAGGTGCTTCAGCACGTCCTCTTGCACATCGATTGCATACACCTTGCCCTCGCGGCCGACAACAGCCGCGGCCGCACGAGAATAGTGACCCGAGCCGGCACCGAAGTCGCCGACCTTCATCCCTTCGCGCAAACCTAATTGCAATACATTCTCATGCGGAGAACTAAAATGCGCGCTCATGCTCATAAAATAGCACGCGCGCCCCTCCGGGGCGCGCGCAATCAACACTATAGAAAGATTAAGGCCGCTCCTCCGGAGCGGCCTGCGTATGAGGTCTTCATTAGTCGGACTCAATAAAAAGGTGCTTTTGCGGGAACCTGCGGGTGCGCCACTGCCGAACCATAAGCAGGTGGTATGCCTCGGCTGCATCTTCAAAGGTTATCTCGCCACGCATGAATCGACGATCAATTTCGCCAAGCAGATACTTCTTCGCCAAGACGGTTTCTTTTTTCTCTACCAGCGAGGCGACGAAATGCTGTCCTACGCTGTCGAGCACCCGCTTCGCAACTCCCTCTATATCCGGTGTGTACATTGTCTTTACCTTTCTCTCTATTGTCCCTGCGAGATAGTACTCCTAAATCCGCCAAAAAGAAAAAGCCGCGAGAAAAATCTATCGGCGAAGAGCATTGAGAATCTCGTCAGATTCTACACGCACTTCGCAGACCTCTCGCGGCTTATCACCGATACCCTCGCCGGGCATCCGCCTGAAGAACCAGGGGGTGGCTCGGTGACAACCGACACTACTGTACCACAAAAATGAAAACGGTTCGGACGGAGCTATAGGAAGCCTCCGCCGAACCGTTGTTGGGCCGCGAGGAATGGACCGGTTGGACCGCGTTGGTGCGATGTACACGAGTGCATTGCCCTTTACGAAATTCAGACAGGGACGAGCGCCTCCACCAACTTCCTTGCGACAGCAGACCGTGTCAGCCAGAGTACTTTATCTAGAATTTCCCCTGGTAAGGGCAGCTTTTGCCAATTCGCTGCGCCTGGTAGCGCGAATATATCATAAGGCGACCATGCTGGCGATACTATCGCCTCAAATACAGCAAAAACCTCGCTCTAACGAAATCTCCCTATCTTTGACCGACCGGATGTGGATAGTGAGATTCAGATTATGCTTCTGGAAGATTGAAATGCCGGCGAATGCTTTTGTCGTGCTCGATTGTGTCGGCAATCGCATAAAGCACATCCTTCCCTATTTTGAGTTCCGCCTTGAGAAGCGCGATGAAATCTTCGCAGTCATACGGATATACCCAGACACTGTCCTGCAGACGCACAAACCCTATCTCACTCATAACCGTACGGAGGCGCAGTCGTATCTTTCGACGTCGTTCCGGGATATCAAATGCGACCATGCGCCAACGGCCGTCCCATTTCTTCTTCTGATCTTTCAATGTGACCTTCGCTTGTTCAAACGCGAGAGCCTGATGTCCCTTCGGCGTTATTTGCAAGAATTTCTTTCCATCCCGTTCCACCCAGTTCGCATAACCTTTCGCAACAAGCCGACCAGCAACCGACTTCATTCGGTATTTCAGGTTGTATCTGTCGTTGGGCAGGTACTTGAGAAGTTGGACGGCATTTCCGGCAATCGCCGCAAACGCGATGACTCCTGGTACGGCGACCGTCGCCAGCACAGCATGTTGGATATCTCGTTTCCGCTTTCGCTTCCGTGACACTTCTTCCAACTTCCCCATCTCCCTATTCTAAATCAAATCTCACTATCTTTGCCGACCGGATGTGGATAGTGAGATTTAGGGAATACTCACCGGCACTGTGACGAAAATATTTTATATTCTTATTTTATCTTCTTCGAAAGATACATCTGAATGAAAATAATTACCCCGCTTATGAGAGCTAGAGCATCAGCCCAGGGATACGGAAGAAAGAGCCCATAAATCCAGTAAGAAACAATGACAACAAAAAGAGAATAGAGAAGACTCATAAATTCTAGAGCGCCACCATTGAGGCGATGGAGTCGCCCTCGCGCATCTTCATGATGCGCACGCCCTGGGTGGCGCGGGAGAGGAGCGAGATCTCAGCCACCGTCGTGCGGATCACCTGACCCTTCTTCGAGACAACGACGACTTCTTCGTCAACGCCCTCGCCCGAGACGACGCGCGCGCCGATAATCTCACCGGTCTTCGGCGTCACCTCAGCCGTCTTGATGCCGGAGCCGCCGCGGCCCTGCACCTTATATTCGGACATCTTAGTGCGCTTGCCGTAGCCCTTGCTCATGATGACGAGGAGCGATACGTCCTTGGCCGCGGCGGGGATAACTTCAGCAGAGACTACCTTATCGCCCTTCTTCACACTCATGCCGCGCACGCCGCCCGCGGTGCGGCCCATCTCGCGCACGTCTTCAGTATCAAATCGGATCGACTGACCCTTTGCAGAGACAATCGAGACCGTATCGCCTTCGCCCGAGAGGTTCGCGGAGACGAGCGTGTCACCCTTCTTCAGATTAATCGCGATGATTCCCGAGCGACGCACGTCTGAGAAGCTCTTAGCCGCCACGCGCTTTGCGACGCCTTCGTGTGTGACAAAAACGATCGAGGATGCCTCGAGGGCTGCACCCTTCGGCACTGCGAGCACGCTTGTCACCGACTCCTCGCCTGCGAGCTGGAGGAAGTTCATGATGGACTTGCCCTTGGTCGCACGCTTTCCTTCTGGTATCTCGTACATCTTGATCTGGTACGCCTTGCCGAAGTTGGTGAAGAAGAGCAAGTCGCTGTGCGCCGAGGTTACGAGGAAGTGCGTCACGATATCCTCCTCCTTGGTCGCGATGTCGACGACGCCCACGCCGCCGCGCTTCTGCCGGCGATACTCAGCCGGATTAGTGCGCTTCACGTAGCCGCCTTCGGTGAGGACGAGCATCGACTCTTCGTCGGGCACGAGGTCTTCAACCGAGATGTTCTGCACGCCGCCGCGCACTATCTTAGTGCGGCGATCATCGCCGTATTTCTCTGCGAGCTCTTCGAGCTCCTTCTTCACGACGGCGAGAATCTTCTTCGGCGACGAGAGGATCTCCTTCAGCTTCTTGATCAGCGCCTGCACCTCGGAGAGCTCGTCTTCGAGCTTCTTGCGCTCGAGGCCGGCGAGCTTGGAGAGCCGCATCTCGAGGATAGCGGCCGCCTGGAGAGCGGAAAAGCCGAACTTCTTCTGGAGCGCCAGCGATGCCGAGGGGATGTCCGCCGCCTTCTTGATGATCGCGATAACCTCGTCGATGTGATCGAGCGCCTTGCAGAGCCCGATCAGGATGTGCTCGCGCGCCTCAGCCTGTCGCAGGTCGTACTCGGTACGGCGCTTCACGACCTCTTGGCGGTGCTTGATAAAGTGCCCGAGCATACCGTGAAGCGAGAGCATCTCCGGCACGCCGTCGACGAGCGCGAGCATGTTGTAGTGGAAGGTGCTCTCGAGCTCGGTGTGCTTGTAGAGTGCGTTTAAGACCGCCTGCGGGTGCGCCGTACCCTTCAGCTCGACGACGATGCGGATATCCGGCCGGCCGTTTGCGTCGCCGGCCGACTCGTCGCGCAAATCGCGGATGCCCTCGAGCTTCTTGTCCTGCACGAGCTCGGCCATGCGCATAATGAGCTCGCTCTTGTTCACGCGGTACGGGATCGAGGTGATGATGATCTTCGTATCCTTCTTGCCGTCGTCCACGATCTCGGCTTCGCCGCGCACCACCACCGGCCCCTTGCCGGTGCTGTACGCGTGCACGATGTCAGAGCGATTGAAGGCGACGCCGCCCATCGGGAAATCAGGACCCTTTACGAATTCGAGCAAGTCGCCGGTCGTCGCCTGAGGATTTTCTATCAAATGCACGGTCGCGGCGGCGACTTCGCGGAGATTGTGCGGCGGGATATTGGTCGCCATGCCCACTGCGATGCCGAGTGTCCCGTTCAAAAGCAGATTCGGCAATGCGGCCGGGAGCACGGCCGGCTCATCGCGCGTCGCATCATAGTTCGGCGTCCACGCAACTGTCTCCTTCTCGAGATCAGCGAGGAGCGCATCAGAGATGCGCGACATCTTGGCCTCGGTGTAGCGCATAGCCGCTGGACTATCGCCGTCGATGGAGCCGAAGTTGCCCTGACCGAGCACGAGCGGATAGCGATAGGAAAATTCTTGCGCCATCTTGGCCATCGCGTCATACACGGCGACATCGCCGTGCGGATGGTACTTACCGAGCACTTCGCCGACCACGGTGGCTGACTTGCGAAACTTCACCGAGGGCGTGAGCCCCATGTCGCGCATCGCGTAGAGGATGCGGCGGTGCACGGGCTTCAGCCCATCGCGCACGTCCGGCAGAGCGCGGCTCGTGATGACCGACATCGCGTAGCTGATATACGACGTGCGCATCTCAGCGACAATCGGCTGATCAATGACATTTGCGGCGACTGTAGTCGCCGCATCTTTTTCTTTGTCCTCTTTACCGCGAGCCATACAAGATATTTAAAAGTGTAACTATTTCAATATCAAAACGGGAGCGTCGTCTGTTCGGCCTGCTTGTTCGAGCGTGTGAGCGGAGCAGCGTCGATGATATCGATGCGCGCCGGTGCGTCCGCGCTCACAGAGGGGAGCGCCGCTGCGGCGCCGGCGAGGCCGCTCGTATCACTCGAACCGTTTGCCTCCGGCGCCGCGGCGGCGCCGGCTGAGCTCCCCCGTATCGCGAACGCGCCCGTCGCGAGCGAGCCGGCGAGCCACACGAAGGCGATAATCGCGGTGATGCCCCCGGCGAGGCCGAAGACGACCCGTTTGCGGATGTGATGCGGCTGACCCTTCACGTATTCGATATGCTCGAAAATCGTTTTCATCTTAAGGTGTTATCACCAGTATACTCCCATCGCGGCCGACAAGATCCTTCTTCTTCAGTGTGAGCTTGTCGACCTTCTCGCTCCCGTTGCCCGTCTCTTTCAAAAACGCCTCGAGCGACTTCGGCGCGCCGATACCGCTCCAGTGCATCGGGATGATGATCTTGGGCTCGAGCGAGACTGCGAGCTTATGCGCGTCTTCAGCCGAGAGGACGCCATCGCCCCCGACCGGCACAAACAATACATCGATTTCATCGATGCTCTCCCGCGCCTCTTTTGACAGTTCAGTATCAGCAAGCGCGCCGAGGTGCACAATCGTCATGTCTTCGAGATCTACACTATATATAGTGTTCACTGCTTCGGTTTGACCCTTGGCGAGGCCATACTTCGACTTCGACAAGAATCCTTGAATCACGATACCTTGTCGCTCATATTCACCCGGACCCGTGATGGCGAAGGGCTTTTTATCGCCATACGTAACTTCGTCAATGCCGTTCATGTCGGGATGGTTTCTGGACACGAGTGCGATGTCTGCGCCGAAGCGCGATGCTGACAGGGTCGCACCCTTCGCCACCGGGTCGAAGACGAGCGTCAGGTCGCCGAAGCTGACCTTGAAGCACTGTCCGCCGTGGTGAGTTATGACCATATAATGCTTCAATTCTAGCATAAAACCTACCCGTGCGAAAGCTAAAGGTTCGACCTTAAATCCCGAATTCCAAGGTCGA
>JAQUAU010000077.1 GCA_028687085.1 Minisyncoccota bacterium
CATTGCACAAGAGGTGCTCCCTGTTTTCCCCGAACTAGTAAATCTGCTCCCAAACGGGTATTACACGCTTGATTACAATAAACTCACCCCTGTCTTAGTTTCATCAATTCAAGAATTAAATGATCGTTCTATCGGTGTACAAACTTTGGGTGCCTCAGCCTCGACGACGCCGTCTATCACAATAGATGTAAATGGCAACGTGGGTATCGGCACCACCACGCCGAATCACACCCTCACGGTGGCGGGTGACATCGGTGCGATCGCCTTTGTGAACACCTCCACGCGCGATGCGAAGATGGACATCTCCTACATCGCCACCACCACCGCAGACAACATGCTGAACAAGCTCGTGCAGATGAAGGTCGCCACCTATCGCTACACTCTCGAGAGCCAAGCCGACCCACTCCGCCTCGGCTTCATCGCCGAAGACGCGGCGACGATCGCGCCCGAGATCCTCTCTCCCGACGGCAAGGGCGTCGACCTCTACAAGATCGCCACCTTCAACCTCGCCGCCACCCAGGCCTTGGCCGCGCGTTTCGACCTGGTCGAAACGCGCGTTGCCTCGCTCGAGTCGCGCCTCGCTGCGCTCGAGAGCGGGGCAGTGGGGATGTCTACCAGCTCGCCGCTCTCCTTCTCTTCTTCGACGCTCGCGAGCGCTCTCGAGAGCATCAGCAGCGTGCTCCATATCAAACAGCTCGTCTCAGACACCTTCTATGCGGCGAGGAGCTTTGTCGATCGCCTCACCACGGCGAATCTCACCGTTGGTTCGTCGACGGCACCGGCAGGCGTCACTTTCTATGACAAAGTGACCAAGGCGCCATACTGCTTCGCTATCGAGAACGGCACGCCGACGACGACGCCGGGAGCCTGTGCTGATAACACTGAGACAGTGAATCCGTTTGCGACTTCGACGCCGAGCGTAATTTCTGGAAGTCAGACTTCAAATGCAAGTTCCGGAAGTCTGACTTCTTCGACTTCTACACCGCTCACGATTACCTTAAACGGCGCGACACCGACGCGCCTCTTGGTCGGAGAGATTTATCTCGAGCTCGGGGCGGTCGTGACTGGCGGCACAGGCGGTGCCGCGCCGTACCAGATATTTGTAGACGGCGCGCCCGACCCGGTCGCGACACCGGTGCTCGACACGTCAGCTCCGACGACCTACATCCTCACCTACCACGCTATCAATGGGGCAGGGGAGACGGCGACCGCCTATCGTTCGGTCATTGTCAGTACCCCCGACAGTTTAACAAACACTCTACAGACAATGACGACAGCGAGCACAACCTCGACCAGCTCGCCGATCACTATCGTTGACACGACAGCCACTTCGACCACTACAGCGACGACCACGGCAACCACAACCCCTAGTTTCTAATGATGGACCTACGATGTCCATCATTCTAGAGTAAATTCTGTTATTATGCCGTCGTTTTCTGTATCGCGGAGATATGCGTTTAGCGCGTCATTATAATCGCCCAAGGCATCTGTGAAGAGGAAGGTCATGAGAATGGAAGGGAAGTTTTTCTTTCCCGAATAGTCGAGATAACTGCTCCATCGGTAGGTATCGAGATAATTCAGTGCTTCACTCATGTTCTTAATGCTGCTTTTGCTTCGTATTCGCCACTTCTCGGCACCTGGTAGATAATCAAGCGGATTGAGATGAAGATAATGGAGAATATATAAGAAATGAGCCTCTTGCGCGATGAGAATCTTTTTTGTGCGTGCCTGAAAAAGAGTACCCTTTCTTTCGTACCGCTCATTGATATATTTTGCGTATCCGACGTTTACCTTGCGCAAAAACATACTAATGCCGTTTTCAACAAGTTCTGAGAGCAGGAGATGGAAATGATCCTTCATGAGAACCCATCCATGAATTTGTACAAGCAATTCGCGTTCGTTTCTAAATGATGGACCTACGAAGTCCCTCATTCCGGATGAATCAAAGAGGCGATAGACATTGCCGGCAGGAGCTGTGTCGTTGAATTCATATAAGTTGTGTACGAATCGCGCATAATCCTGAGAATCGAGGAAAAGATCTCGACCTTCGATACTGTGATTCATCACATGCCACAGTTCCATACGCATTATCATAAATGATGGACCTACGATGTCCATCATTTTGGTGGGGATTATGCGGTTCCTATCTTACGTTTCTTTGCGGTTGGTGAGGGCGGCGCGGAGTGTCTCGGCGTCGGAGTATTCGAGCTCTGAACCGGTGGCGAGGCCGCGGCCGAGCACCGAGACTTTAACCTGGTCGCGATAGGGGAGGAGGAGTTCACGTACGCGGTCGGCCGTGTGTTCGCCCTCGCTCGTCGCTCCAAGCGCGAGCACGACTTCCTTTAAATTATTCTGCAAACGCTTTTCGATGGTACGTACCAGTTCTTTTTCGCGGATAGCGCCCTTGCCAGTGAGGGTTAAGACGCCGCCGAGGACGAAATAGCGGCCCTTGTAGGTGCCGGCGCGTTCAAGTGCGGCGAGGTCCTGATCCTTCTCAACAAGAAGAAGCGTTGTGTCGTCGCGCCGCGTGTCAGAGCAGTAAGCACAGACGAGTGCTGTGCTGCCGTTATAAAAGCGCAAGCAGTCGGGACACTGGCGGACATTCTTCCCCAGTACGCTAATCAGCTCAGCGAGCTTTACGCGTTCTGCGGCGGGGGCAGAGAGCAGATAATACACAAAACGCTTGCCTTGCCGCGGTCCGATGCCGGGGAGGCGTGCGAGCGCGGTCGCGAGTTCATCGATATAGTCCATATATTACAAAGCAAAGGCGATTTCTCGGGTACGCGATTTTTCTGCTGAAAAATCGCTCAGTCCTCGCCTCGTCAGTCTGCGGAGCCCCGAAAATTGCCTTTGCTTTTTCATTTAGAATTCCTGGGCGAGTTCGCCGTAGCCCGAGGTGTCGACCGGCTGGAAGGTGGCGCGCTTCTCGTCGAAGTAGAGTTCAGTCGAGCCGGTGGGACCGTTACGGTGCTTCTCGATAAGGATCTCGGCGATGTTCGGCCGATCACTGTCAGGATTGCGCTTGTCCTCGCGGTGGATGAACATCACGACGTCGGCGTCTTGCTCGATAGAGCCCGAGTCGCGCAGGTCACTGAGGCGCGGCTTGCCGCCGCGCTGCTCGACCGCGCGAGAGAGCTGCGAGAGGGCAATAACCGGCACCTCGAGCTCGCGCGCGAGCCCTTTGAGGGAGCGCGAGATCTCGGTGATTTGTTGGACAAGCGAGTCAGAGGCCTTGGTCGAGGTCGGCGCCATGAGCTGCAGGTAGTCGACAACGATGAGTCCGATGCCGCGCTCACGCTTCAAGCGCCTCGCGACGGCGCGCATCGCGAGGATATTGTTGCCCGGTTTATCATCGATAAATATCGGCGCCTTTGAGAGTACTTCGAGCGCATCGCGGATGCGACCGAAGTCGTCTTCACTCCGGACCTGACCCGTGCGCATCTTCCATGAGTCGACGAATGACTCGGCCGCGAGCATGCGGTCGATGAGCTGTTCGGAGCTCATCTCGAGCGAGAAGATCCCGACCGGCACGTTGTGACGCACGGCCGCGTTCCTGGCGATGTCGAGGGCGAGGGAGGTCTTGCCCATGCTCGGTCGGGCGGCAAGAATGACAAGATCAGAAGGATGAAAGCCTGAGAGGAGTTTGTCGAGAGAAGGGAAGCCGGAGGGGACGCCGCGGATGCCGCCCTCCTTCTTCGAGAGCGCCTCGAGCCGATCCCACGCCTCGTGCACCTTATCGCCGATGGCGGTGA
>JAQUAU010000078.1 GCA_028687085.1 Minisyncoccota bacterium
CTGGAGTATTTGAGAATATGCGCCACGTTCAGTTCATGGTGTACCACATCGTCGCGAATACAGAACCCGCCCACGGGCAGGCAGTGGGAGACGTTAAAGCGCTGGTCCGGCTGGATACTGCCAGTTTTCAGGGCGGCCGCCACCATAAATGGCTTCATTACCGAACCGGGCTCGAAGGCCTGGTGCACGGCGTTATTGACATAATCCGCAGGATCGCCACAACTGCCGCGCGCATTGGGATTACAGGACGGCACGCTCGCCATGGCGAGAATCTGCCCGGTATGTACATTCATTACCACCGCCGAGCCTTCGGTGGCGCCGAAATGTTGTTGCGCAGCCAGCAACGTCATGTAGGCCCAGTACTGAATCTGAGGGTTGATGGTCAGGTGCAGGTCGTGGCCGGGTACCGGCGCCTGCCGCGCGCCGAGGAGGTGGAGCACTTCGCCCTGTCCGTCTACCAGCACCTTCTCACGACCCGCCTTGCCCGACAACCAGGAGTTATAGCCCATCTCCAGGCCGGCAGCGCCCTGGTGATCGAGATGTACCAGGCCCAGCAGCGGTGTGCTTACCGCCCCCAAAGGATAATAAGTACGACTGGTCTTCTGGACATAGATACCCGGCACATGGAGGGCCTCCAGTGTGCGCCCCAGTTGCGGCTGCACCTGACGCAGGATATAGGCGAAGCCCGATCCACCGGACCGGACCCGCGCCGTCAGTTCGTCGGGACTGAGGTTCAGGGCCTGCGCCACCTTGTTCCAGTCCTTACGGTGGGCATTGAAGATGCGCGGATCCGTCCAGATGGTCACGGCCGGCACATTCACCGCCAGCGCATCACCGTTGCTACCGTAGATCACGCCACGGGCAGCGGGCAAAGGCCGCGACTGCAGGTAGCGCATGCGCCCCTGGACACGCAGGTCGTGGGCTTGCTGCCATTGCAGTTCCGTATCCCGCGCCAGCACCACCGCCAGCCCCAGAAGAATGACGGCAAGGAGCAGTATCGCCCGCCAGCGCGGCAGAATGCGCTGCAGGCTTAAGCGTTCCGACGGCATGCGCAGCTCCTCAGCGGTGTTCCCCGGTCGTCCTTATGGAAAGGCAAGGGCGCGCCGGCGGGCGACTGGTTACGGAACGCGGGGTCCGTCCGCACCAATGCGGCCCTCCTGTCGCCTGCAGGATGCAGAGTGAGCACCCCCGGCTGTTCGCGGTCGTCCTCCCCACGAACGTCACAAGCAGCAAAGATGCTGGTCGGGATATCCATACTCAGTGCGATATTGCCGCCTCCTTCGCAGTCTGGCGATGGATGGATTGCAGCCAGGAAACAGCCGGAGTATAGGCCGGATTCGCGCGCAACAATTGCAACAAGGTGGCTTCCATCGCATGTTTTTCGCCCGCCCGCCACTGGGTGAGGGCGATTTCCATCTGTAGATTACTGCGCGGATAAGGAAAGAGCGGCCGCTGTAACCCGGCAGACAAAAAGGCTATACCCTCCCCGACGTGCCCCTGATCCACATACGCCAGTTGGGCGATTTTGTTGCGCAGGCCGACACTTTCGGGATTGATCGCCAGACCTTTACGCCAAGCCAGCAGCGCCAACCGGTCCTGCTGCGCCTTATCCAGGCCGAGCAGGGCGCCCTGCTCCAGATAGAGCGTGCCGATGGAATTCCACACGCCCGACTGCTGCGGAATTCCCACCAGACTCTGGCGATATTGACTGAGCGCCGCCTTTACCAGGGAACGGCGTTGGGCAATATCCGGCTGGTTTCCGCGATCTGCGAGACGAAGATAGGTATTGGCCAGATACACATGGGGTTGGGTCGCCAACGGTCGTACCAGCGTCAGCGCATCCGCCGCCTTGAGTAGAAACACGGCACGCTGGTTCGCGTTGGTGATCAACCGGTTGAGCCAGCCGTTTTCGCTCAGCAGGGCGAAAGTCGCGCCATCGGCGGCCAGATTCCAGGAAGCCGCCACCACCGCCAGCACCAGGAGCGCTTGCGCGATGAATCCATGGTTAATGCCGATCCGTGGTAGCAAGGGCATAGTCTCGGCCTGGATACCGTAGAACCGCCAGGCACGTGCCAGAAAGAGGCCAGCCAGCAGACTCAGGGGTAGATTGTAGAAAATGAAATTCCCCAGGGCATGGCCGGTAACGGCAAAAACCCCGAGCACCAGACCCAGGGCCTGCAAGCGGCGTTCATCCGGCACCTGCAAGACCTTACCCGCACGGTAAAGCAGACGGTACAGGGCGTACATCAGGGTCGCGGCAAAGCCGAGGAGAAAGCCCAGATTGATGAGCCCTCCCTCGGCCAGATATTCCAGGTAATCATTGTGGGCGTACGTACCCGCCGACGCCAGTTCGCCGGGCAGACGGTAGGCAGGATAATTCAGAAAATAAGACCCGAGGCCGGTACCCAGCCAAGGATGGCTGAGAAACATATGCCAGGTCGCCACCCACATCAACCCGCGGGCAACCGTAGAAGGGTTATGGGTAATGAAGCTTGGCGCCAGATGTCCCAGAAGGTCATAGCCCTGGGGAAAACCCAGCAGGGAAAAGCTGATCAACGCCACGGCGGTTATCACAGCCATACGCGCCCAGCCGCCCGGGCGCCTTCCGAACGCCCAGAAAACAAAAGGCATCGTACAGACCCACGCCAGCAAACCACCCCGACTGTTCGTAGAAAAAAACGCGAGAAGGATTACGGTAAGCGTGGCGAGATAAAATAACCCGACCATGTTTAGCTGAAGCGACCCAAAGCGCGTACCGCGTTTCTCATCATCGATGAGGTAAACGGCAAGAATGGGGAAAAACAGGAGATTCAGCCACGCTGCGAAACTGTTGGTATCCAGCAGCGGACCATAAGGCCGCAAGTTGAATAGGCCAACGCCCTGCCCCATCCAGTGGTAATACTGCCAGAGCGCCATGCCGCTCAGAATCCAGGCGCTCAGCAGGATCCCTCGCCAAAACCAGGGCCAGGCCCGTTCTGCGACCGGCGCCGGGATCATCACGCTGATGAGAAATGTCAGCGGCAGAGCACCCAACACCCAAAAGTAGAACCAGCTCGTGTAAGGCGATCCGCTCCAGAACAGGGTCAGGCCAAACCACAGCAGCCAGAGCAGCATGAAGATCGGCAAAAACCCCCGCGGCCAGGCCAGTCCCTCCCCCAGGCGCGGCCACCAGACCAGGGCACCCCAGACCATCAAAACCATGCTGGTGACTGCCAGCAGCGGGATCAGCTGACCGTTGTAATACCAGGAAAGAAAATAGGCGATCAGGGGAAAGGCCGCATAGAGCCCGACCCGATATGAGGGTACGGCAGGATTCACTGATCATCTCCGGCATGTTGTGGGCAACAGAAATCGCCGTCAGCCCGGCGGACCGCTTCCTGTAGTGGCAGATGCCGGTTGCAGCGCGCGCATCGCACCAGTCGATCCATCCGAGGTGCCCGGGGGCGACGGTGCCGTCGGCCATACCACAGCAGCGCCACAAACGCCATTAGAATCAGCCACTTCAGCATAAATACAGGTACCTGTGTGGTGCGGACTGACAGCGCCATGTCCTCCGCGGATCCGCCACAAAAACAGACTCGACGACCGCCAAGTCCTTATGAAAAAGGCCCGACAATGCGGGCCTTTCCTCAATTGGTCGGGGCGAGAGGATTCGAACCTCCGACATCCGCCTCCCGAAGGCGGCGCTCTACCAGGCTGAGCCACGCCCCGATGACATACTTCAAAAAT
>JAQUAU010000079.1 GCA_028687085.1 Minisyncoccota bacterium
GCTGCGGATTTGTAGAGACCGATTTTCCAGCATACGTTTCTCTATTATTGCGGAAGATCCGTTCCGGTGACTGGCCGGCTTACCTAAAGGAATATTTTAATTCGCCAGAAATGCTTGAGCAGGCGCTCATAGAGGCCATTGAGAAATTCATTCAACCGCAAGCCTGTCGTCAGCTTCGGGAGTTTAGTGAGAGGATTATAGCTCAACGGCCCACGGAGAGGCCTTTTACTTATCGGAGTTTCTTTAAACCCACGAGAATATATACGCATACGCATACCGAGTTAGGCGGAAGAGTGCCTTATAATTTATTAGACCTAACTGATAGACAGGCGCATGCCGTTGTGGAACGAAATACTTTCTTTGTAGATTGGATACGAAACGCAGGCGCAGCGGACGCAGGGCCAGATTTACAGCCGGGCGCGGGCGGCGACCGGTGCTTGAATGGCAATTGGTTTGCTACGGAGAAGCGGGTTCATGGGGCAATAAGCCAGTGCGGAACAATTGATGATGAAGATGCGCTTTTTGCGGGACTTCCAAATGATAGGCAGGGAGAGCGGGATTGGTTTGCGGATAATATTCAGGAATTACCCAAGGCATTAAAGTTAATTTTTGTAGATGAGGCGAAAGTGCCTTTTGAATATGGCGGCCATAGTGACTGGGAAGGAAATATGCTCTTAATCTTTCTGGGAACTAAAGCCAGGCCTGGTGCACTGGTACATGAATTAGGCGCGGCATTCGGCCTGCGTCATAGGTTAAATCTTAAGTTAGAGCGAATCTATCGTAAAGAAATTCCGCGAGATTCCCCGCAGGCCAAGCGCATCATCGCCAGGGCAAAAAGGAATATCGACCGTAACATTATCCGCGCGCATGGTAATCCTCCTAAAATCCGCGATAAGTCGCTGTTGCCTAGCCGCCGGGCAGTCAGGGAAAGAGGGGAACCCAAAGAACAAATAAAGTTGCCGTGTTGTAATGAGTCCTTATTTCCTAAAGAAGTTTTACAAGCCCTAACCGGCGATAAAGGAGCGGTCATCTTCGTCCAGGAATTAAACCGTAAATTTGAAAGTATTTCCGCCAGGAGCGATGCGGAGAAGATATACAAATTCGCGACGGGATTGAGGTTAGCGTTAGGCGAAGTGTTAGGGCTAGAAAATAGAATAGAGGATCTTATTGCCTCAATGGAGAAACATTGCGTAGGCAAACCTTTTGGCCAGCTGTTAAGGTTATTACAGTCAGTTGTTGATAACGAGACACAGTTTACTACTAACATGGGCATTGTTTCTCTTTTAACTAAAACAAGAGCTGGTACAAAACCCTGGGAAAAAATAAAGAGGAAAAAGAAAGAAGAATCTCGCTCCGGAGAAGAACGCCCTCGCTGTTGGGTGGATTTCATTAGGGTGATCAACCATATGCTTAAGAGGGACCCGGAAGGGGAAAACCCTGTGCCTTTAACGCAAGTATGCATCAAGCACTCTCGGGCAGAAGTAGAAGCTGCTTGGAAAAGGGCTCAGCGGCAGCAAAATCTGATTTCACAATTTTCTCCCGAACTGAGGAGGCGCGTAGGAGAAATAATTGCAGGATCAGCGTTAACGATATTACTTATTTTGGCCCCATTCTTTCCTTTTGTCACGGGATTCAAACTTGCCTCACCTGGCTTTAGTGGTTATCTACCTTTGGTTATCTGTCTGGCAATCGCAGTTCCATTAATCGCCGCCGGCCTGATCTGGCGTCAGAGGAGAAGGAATAGAGAAGCGCGGTTAAGGGAATTCTACGCTCAGGCCGGAAGGAAGCCATCAGCCCGGATCCATGAGCTGACAGAAGCAAATTTATACTGCGTTGATGATGTATTGCTTCCGCAAGTGCCCGCCGGCCTGCGGCCTTTAGCAAAAGAAATATTTATCAGGATGTTAAAGATCCATGGCTCGACATTTATCTTGCAGGGGAAAATCAATGCGGCGTTAAGGAGGGTAGGGGCAGGCCCGCTCTTGAGTGGTAAGCCGCCTACGTATAGCCAATGGGGGCATGCCTTGAATATCTTAGAGGGGTATTATGGTGATGAACCCGGGAATGATCTATGCGCTAATGGCAGCTTGAAGTCAAAAGAGGACGTAGATGAAGCGCTAAGAAATAAAACTTTATATCCTGTTGTCTGGAGTGACCGAAAAATGCGCCCCCTGTGGAATAATTTCAGGCATGGCTTGGAGTATCTGAAGGCGCGCGGAGTACCGGTGAGAGAAGACTTGAAAGTTTTCGTTACTTGGCATCTGCATTGCGGGGCCTGCGTATTAACCGATGACCAGGGCTGCGCCACAGGCATTGTATTCGACAGAAGAGTGCTTGAGGAACCTCGCAAAAAATTCGGCCATAAACTTGAAGGCGTAAAGCGTTATAACCAATGGGTAATCGCCCATGAAATAATCGCCTCCCAGGGTGGCCTGAGCCATGAAGAAGTAAAGGCGCTGCAGGAAAGTATTCAAGCCGGCAAACCTAACCGGGAATTATTAGAAAAAATCAGGGTAGCCCAAGGCATGGTAAAAGATTTTTCTTCGGATGAAGGCGATGAAGCCGAAGTCGATGCCAATGCCGATGCAGGTGATGATGAAGCAGAGGATGGTAGGGATGGGGGAGATGATAGTATCTCTTGTGGCGAGCCCGCAATGCGCAAGAAAAAAGGGACAGTCGGAGAGTTGGATTACCTTGACCGGTATTATCTGGTTCGTCTCGAAGTAGCATTGGGGATAAGGGAGGGTGAATTTGTTGATCATGTTCCATTGGATAGGTTCGCGCTGGCGGCGCATTTATACTACGCCGAGGAATTTTTTAATACGCTGCCGGAAGCGATCGCCGTCAAGGCAAGAGAAAGGTTAATGAGGATAGAAGAGGCGATGATGGAAAAATTCAGTATCACCACCCCGGAAGTCCTTGAAAGATTATGTTTAGCAGCCATTAGGGCGCAAGATGAATTTGGGATAATAAGGCCTTTGCCCGCGGTAAAAAATCTGCCTGTTAAGGAAATAAAAAAAGGTAAGGCCAAAAAGAGGAAGGATAAGCCGTTATCTCCATTTGCTCCTGACGAACTTGATGCGCCGATATTTTATTCTGACCTGGAGGGGAGTTTTATTGACAGATACGAATGCGAATATGCCCCGGTATATTTATTTAGTGCTCACACAGCTTACACGTGGCTGGCAGATCGGCTTACGATCGCATATCACCGAATAGACACCCTGCTTTTTAGTAATAATCCACTCCGCGAGCATTTTGACAGACTATGTCGCTGTAAAGATAACGCCAATATAATCATAAAGGTATCCCGCAATCTTAAGGTTGATTCGGTAAGAGCGGTTAATCCGCATACTAAAAAAGTTGAAATAATATTTAGCGAAGATTTTATCTGTAGAATATTTATTTTAGAAAGAATGGATAAGCAGGGCGCGCGTGTGTATCTTGCTATCCGTTTGCTCCATGAACTCGGTCACACAAATGACTTTGTTTCCATGGATCAATATATTGCCGAAGAAAAGTCTTTGATGTCGCATGACGCGGAGTTCTACCGGGTACTT
>JAQUAU010000080.1 GCA_028687085.1 Minisyncoccota bacterium
GAGCCGACCGGCGTGATTCGGTATGGACCCTTTGACCGGTCGCGGGCATCTGCATGAAAGCAATCCGGTAGACGTCTGTGCAGGCTCATTCCCGCCTCCTCATTTGCCACATGTATCATCGCTCAGGGCTGTCGATGAGGAGATTCTCTATCCGGCGATCCGGAATCAACCACAACAAGGCCAGGCCCAGATAGACGAGTTTGGCCGCCGTGGGGGACCAATGGGCGGAAACAATACCTATGACATAGAGGGCGGGCGAGGCCTTCCCCTTCCAGTCTCGACCGACGGCGCGGCGCAATGTCGGTGCCCCGGCGGCGATAATGCAAGACTGGAGAATAAGATAGGAGACGGCGGCCATAAAAAGTACGACGCCGTACAGTTCGGTAGGGGCGACGGCGAAATGGTTTTCACCCATCCAGCTCGTCACAAACGGAAACAAAGAGAGCCAGAAGAGCAGGTGCAGGTTGGCCCAGAGAATGGCGCCGTTCACCTTTCCGCTGGCCTGAAGCATGTTGTGATGGTTATTCCAGTATATGCCGACGTAGATAAAGCTCATCACGTAACTGAGGAACACCGGGAGCACCGGCAGGAGGGCATGCAGGTGCTCACCATGGGGCACTTTCATTTCGAGGACCATGATGGTGATGATGATAGCGATCACACCATCGCTAAAGGCTTCCAGTCGATTTCTGCCCATACGGTATTTCCGTGTCCCAGGCGGATGACTCCGCGCCCATAAAGATTGTTGGTTAGATAACTTGCCGTGCGGATTTTTGCAAGTCTGTTATTTTTACAAATCCCCCCAATCTGGCGCGGCCAGGCGGAAACTGTCCTCCTGATGCTGGTAACGCCGCTCCCAGGGCCGCGGCGTCAGTTCGGCACCGCCCTGTTTGACGGCCAGCACCTGGTGCAGGGCCGACCAGTTGCGCCAGAAGGCATAGGCGCAGCCCGCCATGTAGATGGCCCAGATGCGATAGCGCTTGTCCCCCACCATGGCGATGGCTTCGTCCCTGTGTGCTTCCAGGCGTTGTACCCAATGGATGAGGGTCTGGGCGTAGTGGGGGCGGAGGTTTTCCACGTCCAGGACTTCCAGGTCCTGCCCCGCCATTTCCAGCACCAGGCGCCACAGATGCGGGATCTCGCCGTCGGGGAAGACGTACTTGTCCATGAAATCGCTGCCGGAATGATGCCCGTCTTCGTCATCCTGCTGGCTGGCGGTAATGCCATGATTCATCACCCAGCCACCTTCCTTGAGCACCCGGTTGATGACGCCAAAATATTCTCCAAGCTTGGCGCGGCCGACATGCTCGAACATCCCAACCGAAGACACCTTATCGAAATAATCCCGTTCTGGAATGTCGCGGTAATCCTGCAGGCGGATTTCCACCCGATCCGCCAGACCCTCGCGTTCCATACGTTCCTTGGCGTAGGCAAACTGCTGCTCGCTGAGGGTGACGCCCACGCCCTGAATCCCGTAATGTGTTGCCGCCCAGCTCAGCAGACCACCCCAGCCGCAGCCGATATCCAGAAGCTTTTCACCCGGCTGCAGATGGAGTTTGCGGCAGATATGGTCCAGCTTCTGCTCTTGGGCGGTGTCGATATCTTCCGCGCCGGTCTTGAAGTAGCCGCAGGAGTAGACCATGTTGCGGTCCAGCCAGAGCTTGTAGAAGTCGTTGGAAACATCGTAGTGGTAGTGAATCGCTTCGGCATCCCGGGATTTGCTGTGGGCGGCGTGATATTTGCGGAAAATGCCGCTTCTGGGTTTTTTGGCGGGGAAGGCGTCGCTCAGCCCTTCCGCCACTGCGAGAATATCCTGATAGCGACCATCGATGCCGATGGTGCCCTCCACGTACCCTTCGCCAAGCACATCCAGGGCACTGCCCATGAGCATGCGCGAGATGAGTTTGGCGGAACTGATGTGCATGGTGACGCGGATGTCCTGATTGAAGGCGTATTCATGGCCATCCCAGAAGATGATGCGCAGAAACAGCGGTTTTCCGTTGAGACCCTTTTTGACGTGGTCCAAAAAGTTGGTGCGTAGATCTTTCACGTTGAGACTCCTGTCCTTTCAAGCCAAGCGGAACGGCAGATATGTCTGCTCATCAGTGCGAATGTCTGCCCCCCAATTCAGTGTAGAACATCCTCGCTCGTTCAAATTCCCGTCAACGTCTGTAACAGCGGGTTACGGGATAAGCCCGCCGCAATCATCACTGCATGAAAAGTGCCCTCCAGGGTGGCAATGGCGCCAGCGCGGCGTCCGAAACCGCCATTCACTGGCTGGCATGCGCGCACATAGGCCATGACGGCCTCTGGATACCGCGGCGCGATGTGGAGATGCGCCATCTGTAGTATCCCCCAGAAGATGGCCTCCAGACGGGTGCTGGCGCCATCGGGGCTGAGACGCAGGCCGAGGGTGGCATCTTCGCAGGCATGCAGGAAGATTCGATCCTGCGGGCGAAGGGGCTGACCCAGAAGCCGCTGCAAGGCCCAGGCGATGCCGCTGTCGACCAGGTTGGGGTGACTGCCGAAGCCTCCGGCGGCGGCCTCCATGCCGTGCAGAATCGCTTCGGCGCCGCTACGCATGATTTCGGGCAGGGGCTCATCCGGGGCGAGCATGCGCTGCAGTTGGACACAGCGCTGCCAGTCCCGCAGTGTCTCGCTATTGGCTGCTTTTTTATGGCCTGCGGCTTGGGTCGCCCAATTCAGTAAATGAGGGCGCGGATCGCAGAGAGGGGTATCGGCCAACAGACTCAGGGCGCGCACGCCAAAACTGGCATTGGTCAGGCTGGAATACTGCCCCTGATCGTCCTGCAGGGATTGCAGCCAGCGGATCATCTCTGCGCGGTGGGGAATGGCCATGCCCCAGAAGCGGAGTACGGCAATGGCATAATAGGTATCTGGCGCGGTGGACTCTTCTACGCCCCAGACCCGGTAGAAACAAAAGCCGCCATCCGCCGACTGACGGCTCAGCACGTAGTTTTGCGCCCGTGCCCAGAGTTTCTGGTCATTGTCCATGTCCGTGCCCATGTCCATGCCCGTCTTCAACATCTTCAGGCTCCGATATTAGCAGCAACCCGTATTGCATGGGCTTCATGTTGCTGTAATTGTCGTAAGGCAGCGGTTTTCTCGGCGCCGTCCGGCAGCTTGGCTATGGCCACGACAACGGCCATTCCCTGCACCACATCCATAGGCCAGTTCATGGCGCATTCCGCCAGTGGCCCTGCGGCGGCGTCCCGGCCTTGATTCTGCAGGCTGAGAATGGCCCCCATCCGTACTTCGGAATGGGGGTTTTTCAGCGCCCAGATCAAGCGGTCGTAATATGGCGTGTGGCGTTCCCAGTCCTCAATATCCCGCCCGCAGGCCGGACAAATGGTCGCGCCAACGGGAATCTCCGCATAACAGAGTGGGCAGTAATGATGGTTCATTCGCAGCAGCAATCGGCTTCCCAGCGCAGAATGTGGCCCGGTGGCACCAATTCCCGCAGGTGCGGCATCACCGCATCCACGGTCTCCGGTTCA
>JAQUAU010000081.1 GCA_028687085.1 Minisyncoccota bacterium
CGGCGCCGGCGCGGCAGCAGAAACGATAGTCACCACCAAAGTCCGCGGCGCGCATCCCGGCGGGACAGCAGCCATAGGAGAGGTGGTAGATAAAAACCTCCAGACAAAAATAAAAAATTTATATGTCGCTGACGCGAGCGTGCTGCCCAAGAGCCCGGGCCTGCCGCCGATAGTGACCATTGTCGCGCTGGCTAAGAGGTTAGCCAAAAGAATAAAATGAATCTATACGGCATCTCCAGTATTTTAACAGGGATCACCAGCCTGGCCATGGCTGTTTTTGTTTACATAAGAGGCCGTAAGAATAAATTAGCCCTGATCTGGTCGGCATTTGCCGCCAGCGCTTCTTTTTATGGATTCGGCGCTTTTATGGTCACCTCCGCCAATAACAGCGAGCAGGCCTGTTTCTGGTGGCAGTTGGCTTATATAGGAATAATCCTTCTGCCTTTCCTCTTTGTCTTATTGGCCTACGAATTTTTAAATATCCGCCGCCCCTGGATCATAAAAATACTCGGCTTCTGCACCTTCATATTTCTGGCCGCGAATTTCTTCTTCCGTAATCTTTTTATCAAAGGCTGCAGCCTGTATTTTACCGATATGCCCTCGGTCAAACCGATATATTTCGTCTATCCCGGCGGGCCGTTGCTCTATGTCTTTATTCTTTTCGCGTTCTTCGGTTGGGTCACCTACGCCCATCTGGAGTTGATCATAAACTACAGAAGGATCAGTATTCTCAAGCGCCATCAGATCAAGTATTTTTTCTTCGCCGCCGCCCTGGGGTTTATCGGAGGAGGGGCTTCTTTCCTGCCTTGTTTTGGCATAAGTTTCTATCCGCTGCTTAATTTCGCTGTTCCGCTTTATTTTATTATCATGAGTTACGCGATCATGCGCTATCACCTTATAGATATAAAGGTAGCCATTACCCGCACCGGTATATTTATTGCCGTTTATACCCTGGTCCTGGGGGTGCCTTTCGCGGTTACCGCCTGGTTAAAAAATTGGCTCGTGGGTATATTTGGGGCTAACTGGGTGATATTCCCCCTGGGGTTGATGGTAATCCTGGCTACCGCCGGCCCGTTTATCTATATCTACCTGCAGCGTAAGGCCGAAGAAAAACTTTTACGGGAACAAAGAAGCTACCAGGATATCCTCAGGCAGACCGCGATGGGGATGACCCGTATCCATAACCTGCAACAATTATTGGACCTGATCGCTAACGCCGTTACCGCTAACGTGCATATTTCTCATTCCGCGGTATACCTGTATGATGCCGATTCCGGAAAGTTCAGCCTGAAAAGCGGGTCTAATTTAAGATCAAGTCAGCCGAATTCAATAGACAGAGAGAGCCTGGTGATCAACTGGATCAGGAAAGAAAAGAAGGCGTTGGTCTATGAAGAAATAAGGCAGAGCGCCATAGACGATCCCGATCTTATTTCAAAAAAGATAGTGGAAGATATGCGTGAATTAGGCGCCGCTATCATCATCCCCAGTTTTCTGGAAGAGAAATTACTCAGCCTTCTGGTGCTGGGGGATAAATTCAGCGGCAAGATCTACACCCTGGAAGACCTGAATATCTTCTCCATCTTGGCCAACCAGACCGCCCTGGCTATCGAAAGCGCCCTGCTCTATGAAAACATAGAAGAGCAGGTGAGAAGGAGGACCAAGGAATTGCTTGAGGTCCAGAAACAACTCGTGCACGCGGAAAAACTGGCTACCGTTGGTACTTTGGCGGGCGGAGTGGCGCATGAAATAAATAACCCGCTGACCGCTGTGCTCACCAATGTGCAGATGCTTCTGTCTCTTCCGAACAGCCTGGACGCCGATTCCAAGGAATCCCTGGAATTGATAGAAGAAGCCACTAAGCGCTGCCGGACAATAGTGCAGAAACTGATGGCTTATGCCAAGAAACCGCTGGAGTCCGTTCCTCCGGCCAAGACCGTGGATATGTTCCATGCCGTCTTAAATGTGGTTACATTCCTTAAATATCAACTTGAACAGGAGAATATCAAGATAGTTACCCAGGCTAAAGAAGGGGAATATCTGGTCACCGGCAATCAAAGCGAACTGGAGCAGGTGCTCACCAATATCATCCTTAATGCCCGGGATGCCATCAGGCAGGTGAAAAAAGGCGGCCTGATCAGTATTTCTTTTTCTAAAGACAGCAAATCCGTTAAGGTAGGGATCAAGGATGACGGTCCCGGGATCTCTAAAGAGATAACCCATAAGATATTTGACCCATTCTTCTCCACTAAGGATGTGGGCAAGGGTACCGGCCTGGGGCTCTCTATCTGCCAGGCGATCATAGAGAAACATAACGGTTCGATCAGCGTGGAATCCGAAGCCGGCAAGGGCGCGACCTTTACAATAAGTATTCCTGTGGTAGAATTAAAGAAGGAGGGCAGGTCCTGATGCCAAAGAATATTTTAGTCATTGACGATGACGGGATGGTGACTAAGAGCCTCTGCGCGCTGCTGAATAAGACCGGATTATCCGCCCACCCGGAGAATAACGGTTATGACGCCATAGATAAGATAAAGGGTATGCATGTCGACCTGATCGTGGTGGATATAAAAATGCCCGGCATAGATGGGGTAGAGACTGTAAAAAAGATAAAAGAGATCTTAAAGTCCAAGAATAAGGCGGATATCCCGGTGATATTCATTACCGGATACGCCGATAACCAGGCCAACCTTGAAGCGGAAAAATTAGGGGAAGTGATCATGAAGCCGCTGTATAGCAAGGAGTTCCTGGAGCGCATCAATCATTACCTATAAAGAGATTTTCTTTTCCGGGGTGGCAGAAAATGCCCCCTTCGGGGGAAAAATATATATAAAGGGGGCGCTAAGATGGCAAAGAATATGTTAGTCATTGATGACGAAGGGTTGGTGACCAAGAGCTTGGGTAAATTACTGACTAAGGAAGGTTACAACGCGGTGATCGCCTCCGGCGCCGCGGAAGCGATGGAGAAATTGAAAGCGTCCAATTTTGACTTGATCATCAGTGATATCATGATGCCGCAGATAGACGGGATCGAGGCCATCCGGAAGTTGCGCCAGATCCAGAAGGACGCCGGCAGGCAGCCCATACCCGAGATCATTATCACCGGATACGCCGACCAGGAGAAATACAAAGAAGCCCTGAAATTAGGAGTGAGCGACTATATATTTAAACCTTTCGACACCCAGCAATTTTTAGAAGCCATTAAGAGGAAATTAAATGTTACTTAAAGATAAGACCGCGATCATCAGCGGGGCAAGCAGGGGAATCGGCAGGGCGATAGCCCTGGAATTAGCCAAAGAAGGATGCAACATCGCCTTTAATTACCTTAAGGCCAAGGCGGAAGCAGAGAGCCTGGAGGGGGAATTAAAGGCCCTGGGGGTAAAAGCAAAGGCCGCGCAGGTAGATATCAAGGATTTCGCGG
>JAQUAU010000082.1 GCA_028687085.1 Minisyncoccota bacterium
ACCCGATTGTAATCGCGTGCTGTTCATCGGCCGACTTGAGCCCGAAGTTGATCGAAGAGCAGATCAGCACGCCGCGGTACGAACCGTCTTTGAGGATGATGATGCCGTTCCGGATCTCTTTGACCGGGACGAACTGCTGAGTCGCGCCTGCGGGTGCGGTAGCCATACTAGGGTGTAGTCTCGCCCGACGATTTTACGTCGAGCGACCACGCGAGCTCAGAGAGCTTCCCTCTCGTGAGCTTGGGCGTGTTGCGCGGGCCCGCCGCGACCGCCGCTGCGGCCGCCGCCCGCTCGTTTGCCGCCGCGCCCTGCTCAGCGGCGGTGACCTCTCGACGCTTCCACAAGAAGAGCTTCGATCGCGTGTAGTAGTTGAAGCCGGCCTCGAGCACTTCGATGAAGGGCTTGCCGTTCATCTTGTAGAACGCGAGTGCGGCAGCGAGCGCAATCGTCGGTGCCGTGAGCAAGAGGGCGACGAAGATGGGGAGATAGATAAAGAAGATGACGCACAGCCCTCCTGCTCCGGCGACATAGATGAACTGCTTCAAGGTCAGCGGGCCGATGATCTTGTCCTCTACCTCGATGAATTGCGGCACTTGGTATTCCATTCTCTGTAGTATACCCTAGCGTTCGTTCAGATTTCGTAGGGTAATCAACATCTTTTTATATACCGCTGCCGATGATGAGACTGAAGAGCCAGACGACGAGGTTGAAAAAGGGTGTCGCAAACACAAATGAGAAGACGAAGAGAAAGAGGATGAGCGAGAGAACGCCGGCGCTCTGGACTCGAGCCTCGAAGCGACTCAGATCAGAGGAGAGGCGCCACGGAAGGGCGCTCCGAAGTGCGGTGAAGCCGTCGAGCGGAGGGAACGGGATGAGATTGAAGAGGCCGAGGAAGAGATTGATAAAGGCGATGGTGGCGGCGAGGGAGAGTGCTGTCTGGTCGAGTCCGAGCAGGGGCGAGAAACGCACCATGAGACCGAAGATGAGGGCGAGGAGGATATTGGTCGCTGCACCCGCGAGAGCGACGAAGGTCTCGCCCCAACGGCGCGCCTTTAAGTTGTAGGGGTTATAGGGCACCGGCTTGGCCCAACCGAACATGATGGGCGAATGCGTGAAGACCATGAGTGCGGGGAGGATAATGGAGCCCATGAGGTCGATGTGCGGGAGCGGGTTCAGGGTGAGCCGACCGGCGAGCCGTGCCGTTGGGTCGCCTAAGGAGTTGGCGGCGTAGCCGTGCGCCACCTCATGCATGATGATGGAGAGGATGAGAATGACGAAGGTGAGAAAGGTGACCATGTTTGCTCGAGTAGAACCCTCATGCTACCATGCGACGACTATGGCACGAGCCTGCGAAATCACCGGCAAGACCACCCAGATCGGCGGGCGGTACTCTAACCGCACCCGCGCGACGCAATTTAACCCGACCGGCAAGGTCCGCCGCAAGGCCAACCTGCAGAAGCGCCGCATCTATGTGGCCGAGATCGGCAAGACGGTTATCGTGGACGTCTCGATGAAGGGTTTGAAGACGATCAAGAAGAATGGCGCCTTCGCCGCTCTCAAGAAGGCGGGAGCTATATAGATAAAGGGGTTTTAGGTAGTAACACACCCGCTTCATGCGGGTGTGTTACATTTTATGCCTATGACCTATACCGCAAAAACATTCATTCTCCCGACACTCACCGGGCTGTCGGCAGAACAAATAAAGGTGCACCTCGGTTTGTATGAAGGCTATGTGAAAAATGTGAATCTTATCCTCGAAACGCTTAAGGGCTATGCGGCCTACGGCGACAAAGCAACTGAAGGCGATAAGCTGGCGATAACCGAGTTGCGCCGCCGCTTCGCCTTCGAGTTCGACGGGATGCGCATGCACGAATATTACTTCGAGCAGTTCGAAGGAGAGAAGGGCGGCAATCCCGAATCAGGGCTCGCGAAGGCGGCCGCAGAGAAGTATGAGAGCGGCGAGAACTTCATCAAGCATATTAAAGAGGTGGCTGGGAGCCGCGGTATCGGCTGGGTGGTCGTGTACTACGACCCGAAGGGGGGAACGCTTCATACGGTGTTCGTAAATGATCACGAAGTCGGCCAGCTCGCCGGCCTCCCTATCCTGCTCGCCCTCGACCTCTGGGAGCACGCGTATATGGTGGACTATGTGCCCGCCGAGAAGAAGACTTATGTCGACGCCTTTTTGGCGAACGTGAACTGGTCAGTCGTCGAGAAGCGCTTTGACGCGGCTATATAAATGAGCGCCGCATACGCGGCTAATACGAGCCAGAACGGAAAGGCTGGGAGCATGAAGGCCGCGAACGGGAGTTCGGCGGCCTTCTCTGCTATGAAGATGAAGTAGCGCATCAGGAGATGAACGGGAGTCCCTGCAATGGTGGCGACAAATGGTGCGAGCGGCCCGAGCGTCATGCCGACGACGCCCGCGATTGCGGAAGAGGCCATCGCGAGCGGCACGAGCGGATTCACGAGTATATTCGCCGGCAGGGCGACGAGCGAGAAGAGCCCGATGTTGTAGAGTAGGAGTGGTAACACTGAAATTTGTGCCGCGAGCGTCGTGGCCAGAACGTTTTGTAAAAATGGCCAGAGGCGAGTGAGTCGCGCTTCAATGAGAGGAGCGAGCCAGATGATACCGGCGGTTGCGGCGACCGAGAGTCCGAAGCCGGGGTCATAGAGGAGATAGAGCGGATTCCACATGAGCATGAGAAGGACGGCGACAAGAAGCGCGCGGCTCGCGGCATAGCTGCGCCCAGTCGCGCGTGCATAGAGCGCGATGACGGCCATAAGTGCGGCACGCACCGCCGTGGCCGAGATGCCGGCGATGCCGACAAAGAGGAGGAGCGCCGCCCCGCCCGCAAAGAATTGGAGTCGGCGCGGGAGTGCGAAGAGCGCGATAAAGGCCATCACCCACTCGGCCACTATCATCACGTTGTAGCCCGAGAGCACGATGATCTGCACGAGTCCCGAGCGGGTGAAGGCGTCTTGGAGCGCTGTCCCCAAACCCTGCTTCCCTCCTATCACGATGCCGCCCGCGAGCGCGCTCGAGGGCTCGGGGAGCGCGCGATTGAGGCCGTCAAGAAATGCATGTTTGATGCGTGCGAGAAATGCCGGCACTGAATACCACGGCGCGGGCTCCAGCGTGTAGATCGAGCCATATTGGATAAGAAAGCGGATACCGCGCGCCTCGAGATATTTGTCGTAGCGAAAGGTGCGCCCGCCGTCGGTCTCAAATGCTTGTGGGAGCGAGAGTGTGCCGTAGACGCGCACACGGTCGCCGACTTTTACATCGGCCGATAAGGGCATCACGGCCAGCATGCCCACATCCCCTACTGCAATGGCGATGCGCTGATTCTTCTCGCGCACGTCGG
>JAQUAU010000022.1 GCA_028687085.1 Minisyncoccota bacterium
CCGTGAGTGCTGAGGCGGTGCTCTTGAAGAACACCAGCGATGCCGCGAAGAGTGAGATCCGCTACCTGGAGGACGCGATTCAGAAAGGCGACTCGACGGCGCTTCCGCACATCGCTTCGATAGCAAAGGCGTATCGGGACTCTGCAATCGGGCTCGCGGTGCTCCCGGTGCCTGCTGAGCTCGCCGCCGATGACCTCTTGCTCATCAATGCGCTCATGCGCACGAGCCAGATCGCGACTGACTTCGCCAAGGTGGAGACCGATCCGCTCGCGACGATGCTCGCGCTCCAACAATACTTTTCGGCGACACAGGCACTCAGCACCGCCTTCATCAATATCGGCAAACGCTTTGCCGATGCGGGTATTACGCTCCCCGCTAAGGCGCTGGGCGCCTCGTTTGTGAATATGATCTCTGACATTAGGGCGAGCCAGCAGGCGACTGCAAAAAAGCCATGAGCACACGCTCTTTCATCAAGGCGCTCGCGATACTTCTCACTATCACGTTCGTCGCGCCATTCGTGTTTTTTGCTGCGCCCCAGAAGGTGCGGGCGCAATATCCCGTCGGTATAGTTTACGATATTTCCCCTACGAACAATAAGACGATGGTTGAGAGTACCATTACTGCCATCAAGACGACGCTTTCTGAAGTGCATGAGTACACCTCGATGATTGCAGATGAGGCACAGTGGTGGAACACGTTTGTGCTCCAGCCGCTCGCCTTCGTGCTATCGGGACAGTTGATGAAGATGCTTACCGCGAGCGTCATAAATTTCGTCATCGGCAAGGCCAACGGCACCGGCGTCCCGCAATTCGTAGTAGATGTGCAGAAGTCTCTGCAGACCGTGAGCGATGCTAAGGCACTCGCCTTCTTCGGCCAGTACGGCCGGAACTCTAATTCGCCCTTTGCCTCGTCGATCGCATCGTCGCTCCGGAGCAACTATCTCGCGAAGACGAGTCTGGCCGGCTTCTGGGCCTCGAACATGAGCACTCTCGCGCAGTCGACACCCTCATATCAGCCCGGATATCTCACCGGCAACTGGTCGCAGGGCGGTATCGCTGCTTGGTTCGCGCTCACGACGCGGACCGAGAACAACCCCTACATGCTCTATCCGGCAGCACAGGAGACGCTCAGCACGCTTATCGGCCCCGGAGTGGGCGGCGCTACAGGTGCGCGGGTCGCCGAACTCGGATGGGGGAAGGGTTTTATGTCGTGGTGTGGCACGAGCGATGCCGCCGATCAGACGCAAAGCTCGGCCTCAGCTAATTATCAAGCCTGTCAGGCTGCTGGCGGTACGGGTGCCGATTGTCAGTATGCTTTCGATTCTACCGGAGGGACTATGCCCGGATCGACAGGGGTAAATCCTGGAGACGCGTGTACGAATAAAGACGGAACGCCGGGCACTATTAAGACTCCCGGCTCGGTCATCGTCGACACACTCAACAAAACGCTTGGCGGCCAGCAAGACATTATTACGCGCATGGGCAACGTCGGCGGCGAAATCACCGGCATCTTAAAGGATGTGGGGACCGTATTCCAAACAGTGGGTCTCGCGAGTCAGATCCTCGGCGGCTCCGGCTCCGGCGGCCTCTTCGGCGTCGACCAGCCTTCGAGTGCGAACTCGACTTCGCGCCTTGCCGATTTCCAAAATAAGCCGCTCTTGAACACGACGCCGTCGACCATCTACAGCAATGCGGCGTCGAGTCCGGTGCTCGGCTCCAATACCGCGTCAGGCCGCGTCGACCAATATGAATCGGCGTGGAATACGATCCGGTCATCGGCAAATACCGCTTCGACCAGCGCGGTCTCGCTTGCAACCTTCTGTAACGCTGCTGCCGACACCGCCGCGCAGGCCATATTGAACGCCCCAGTAGATGGCTGGTTCCCATCTCAGCAGGCACCGACAAATCTGAGCAGTGTCCACTCCTATTTTATAGATTCTGCTCGCGCACAGGCCGATACCGCGATTGCGGCGCTCGCGCCCGCGGGCGCTGTGGGGCAGGTGCTCGCCAAGGCGGCCACGGCCGCATCTGTGGTGACGGCAGCGCGCGCCGCCGCTGCGAAGGTGCAGGCCGATCTGGCTGCAGCCACGACCGAGGCACAGACTGCTCAAGCCACCGCCGATATGGCTGCACTTCAGATGATGCCGCCGACCGACAGCGATCTCGCGAACGTACAGCAGGATATCCAAGTCTTCGGCATGGCGGTGGCGAGCCCGCCCGGCTCGTTGAACGTCTCGGGCGGTTCGCTCCTCGACCAGATGAATCTCGTGAGCACGAATGCGGCGACTCTTAAGACGACAGTCTGCAACCCGAATTCGTCCTTGTATGTAACTCAGATGGTCTCTGGCGGCTGATATGCGCAGGTTCTTCTCCACGACATTCATACTCCTCGCGCTTCTTGTCGGCACAGCGGGCGCTGCGCCCGCTGTGCATGCACAAACCTGTCCGGCTGGATATGACTATGATGCGAATGAAGGTTGTCAGCCTATTTCAACAGGGGCAGAAACATGTAAATACGGTTATATGTATGACGCGAATGCAGGATGTATTCCGGCTGAAACCACTGCAGGTACTTCAGTCGACCCTGCTGCCGAAAAAATAGCACTCGACAGCAAAGATAAGAAGGACGAGGGCTTCGACTTCATCATGATCAAAATCATGACCCTCTTCGCTTGGCTTGTTGGCGTTGCGGCGCTGACCCTCAACTACGCTGTGTATTACACCGTCGTCACGATGGGCGATTATGTACATAATCTCTCCGCCATCGGCGTCACCTGGCGCATCCTGCGCGACATCGCAAACATTATGTTCATCTTCGGATTTCTCGGCGCGGGCATCGCGACGATACTCAACATCGACCAGTATGGCTGGAAGACGAAGATGCTCCCGATGTTGGTCGTCGGAGCCGTCTTCCTCAATTTCTCGCTCTTCATCACTGAGGCGATGATCGACACGACCAATCTCTTCGCGACCCAGTTTTATACGCAGATTGTCGGCGGCACGCTGCCGAAGGTTAACTCATCAGGCCTAATAGTCGACGCAAACGGAGCTACCTTGGGTACCGCAAATGAAGGGATTTCGAACAAGATTATGGGCCAACTCGGGCTCCAGGCTATCTACGGCGAGGTGCAAAACACAAAGAAGGCAGAAACATTACTCAAAGCCGGCAACTCCTGGCTCATCGGCTTCATGGGCATTTTGCTTTTTATTATTACGGCCTTCGTAATGTTCTCGCTCGCCTTCATCCTCATCGCGCGGTTTGTCACGCTCATCTTTTTTATGATTCTCTCACCGGTGGGCTTTATGGGTCTCGCGATACCGCAGATGCAGGCTCGCGCGGGGCAGTGGTGGAGCAACTTTCTCGAGCAGATCATTACCGCACCGGTCCTGCTCCTTCTGCTCTATGTGGCGCTTGCGGTCATCACTGACGTGAATTTTCTTACCGGCTTCAAAGCGGCGAATACGGGCTCGGGCTGGCTCGGGACCATCACGAACGATTTGGGCGCTTTTGCGCCGATGCTGCTCTCCTTCCTTGTCGCGATGGGACTCCTCCTCATGGTCGTCATCAAGGCTAAGAGCATGAGCGCCTTCGGCGCGAAAGGGGCGATACAACTCGGCGGGAAACTCACCTTCGGTGCAACGGCATGGGGAATGCGCAATTCGGGCGGATGGCTAGCGAATAAGACTGCACAGGGTCTTCGGAAAACGTGGGTTGCTCGTGTTCCGTTAGCTGGCACCGGGCTCGTTAAGGGTTTTGATAAGCTCGGGTCGGCAAGTTTCGATGTTCGTGGCATCAAGGCTGGTGGTGGTTTGAAAACACTTCAAATTGATGCAGGCGAAGCGCAGAAGGGAGGCTATAAAGCTGACCTCAAGGAACGAACTGAATCGCGGACGAAGTACGCCGGTGACCTCAAGGGTCGCGAACTTACAGATGAAGAGAAACTTAGACAGACAGGGACCAGAAACGAAATCAAGGATCTTGAAAAGGCCCAGAAAGCCAAGGGAGCTGAATGGGTAGTTGCTGATAAGAACAGAAAGGAACAACTCGCTGTGCTTCAAGGGCAACGTGTTATGTTGAGCGATGAAGAATATAAAGCGAGAGAGGCGGCAATAAATTCGTCGATGACAAGCATCGATAGAGACGTTAAAAGAGCAAAAGAGGCGGTGGATGAAAAACAGAAGGAACTTGAAAAAATAGAGAGTGTGACAGATACCGGTGCGAAGAGAAAATACGCAAGAAATCTTCAACTGGGTCTTGATGAGAAAGGATTCTTCAATAAGTACGTCAACTTCGCAGCAAACACCGAGGCGGCAAAGAAGATACTGAAAGAAGCGAAAGAAACTACGGATGATAAAGCACTTAAGGATCTCCAGAAGGCTATCAAAGCTGCTGCTGTCGCTGAAGCCGAGACTGCTCCGCCAGCAGCCGGGGCTGCTACGCCAACTGCGGGAGCTGGAGGCGCCGCTCCTGCTACTCCAGCCACGCCGCCAGCCGCACATTAGTATTAGATTATGGAGCCCACACAAAAAGAATTAACTCTCGAAGAAAGCATTAAGCAGGTGATGCAGACCCTGCCGCCGGTCGTGCGTGCGTATCTTGCGCAGGGGAAGTATACGGTCGTTGCAAAAAGTCTGATGGCGAAATATGGCCTTCGCATTGACCAGGCGGGTGTCCTTGAACGCGAGATTATGTTGCTCTTGATGGGTATCGAGAATCCAGATGAGTTCACCCAAACGCTCATCGAAGAGGCGAAGCTCGAACAGAAGACTATCGACAGTATCGTACAAGATATAAATACTCAGATCTTCATGCCGCTTCGGGCTGAGGAGATGAAGGCGCCGCACTCCGTGGTTCCTGCACTGACCCCTGCCCCTACTACTGCAGGGATACCCAGGCTCGTGGTCCCCACTGCTCCGCCAAAGGCTACGCAGGGGACAGCGACGGCGCCGACTCAGGCGCAACCAGAGAAGTTCTTCCATTTGCAAAATAAGATTGCTCCGCCTTCGCCGCGACCAGCGAATCCCGGCTTGCGCGGCGTATTAGCGGCTGTTGCGAATCCGGCTGATGCACGCAAGATGCTTGAAGACCACGAAGAGCCGCATATCGAGTTCAAGACTCCCGAAATGCCGAAGAATCTTCCGGGCGCTCTGCCGCCTGTAGCCGTGCCGAAGGCCGCGCCGCAATCGGCGCCTATCCAGCCGCGCACGGTCGCTCCAGGAGCGCGGTTTATTCCCCTGACTCCTCAGGCTGTCACACCGGCCGCTTCGATTCCTGAGGTTCGACCTTCATTCGCAATCCCCAAGGTCGAACCTCAAAAGCCAGTGGCCCCTACTCCTTCTGTTCCTCCTGCTCCGTCTGCAGCGCCGAAGCCCTACACCGCTGACCCCTATCGCGAGCCTATCGAACCATAAGGAGTTTGCATTTCCCGCGCTATTCCTTTATATTAGCTCTGACCCACCTCGGGTCTTATATTTTCTACTCCAAACGAACCGAGTGAAGAATGTACGTCTTCGTACATTCTTTCGAGGGAAGTGCGGGAGAAAGCTTACTTAATGTCCACCATCAATCAGCTGTCCAAGAAGGGACGCAAGAACAAGTCGTCTAAGACGAGCGTGCCTGCCTTGGCCCGTGGCTTTAATGCACTCAAGAACCGCCCGACCTTCTATCCGTCGCCCTTCAAGCGCGGCGTCTGCACCAAGGTGACGACCAAGACTCCGAGGAAGCCGAACTCAGCTATCCGTAAGATCGCCCGCGTGCGTCTCACGAACGGGATGGAAGTCACGGCCTACATCCCGGGCGAGGGCCACAACCTCCAGGAACACTCCGTGGTGATGCTTCGCGGCGGTCGCGTAAAGGATATCGGCGTGCAGTACACGATCGTGCGCGGCAAGCTCGACACGAGTGGCATCGAGAAGCGTCGCCGTTCCCGCTCGCGCTACGGTGCGAAGCGCCCTAAGTAATATGCGCCGTCCCCTTAAAAAGCAGAGAACTTGGAGACCGGACCTTAAATACGGTTCGGAAACTTTGACGCGCTTTATCAACGCCGTCATGTGGAGTGGCAAGAAGGATACGGCGCGCGCGGTCGTGTATGATGCCCTCGCCGAGATTGAGAAGGGAGGCGCGAATCCACTCGAGACGTTTGAAGCGGCGCTTCGCAACGTCTCGCCCTTGATGGAGGTGCGGAGCCGTCGCGTCGGCGGTGCCAACTACCAGGTGCCGCGCGAGGTCCCGCAGGCGCGCCGTCTCGCCCTCTCCTTCCGCTGGCTTATCAACGCCGCGCGCAATAAGAAAGGGAAGCCGATGGCCGAGAAGCTCGCCGCCGAACTCCTCCTCGCCGCTAAGAATGAAGGCGATGCGATCAAGAAGAAGGACGAGATGCACCGCATGGCCGACGCGAACAAGGCATTTGCCCATTTCGCTTGGTGATTTTGTAATCAAAATCATCCCGAGCGAAGTCGAGGGATTGAGGATTTGCTTTTTTATATAAAAAACGTACAGTAACCTCGGGTCGTCCGGGGTTTTACATTCTCGGTGCGGCGAAATGAATCGTTTTTCAGGGAGAAGAGAATCATGATAACTAAGTTCGCGCTGTACTCGTTTGGGTTTTTCATCCTCGTGTTCCTCGTGTTTCTTGTGGTGCGAAAGAACAAGAAACTTTCGCACCTGGAGCGAATCCTCGACTCCTGGGATCGGATCGGCGATCAGCTCCGCGAGGAACACTTTCACGTGTGGCCGCGCTTAAACGAGGATAAGACGTGCGTCGAGTTCCGCAGGAGCAAGGGAAGTCTGTTCGCTCGCGTCAGTGTGCACGGGGGCGAAGGATTCCCGATGTTCGCGACGGTCGTATCGCCGAAGCCTTTGCCGGAAATAGCTCGATTGGCGTTTGAGCAGGAGCTGTCGGCGCTCGTCGCAGTCGACTTCAAGATCGGCATCTGAACAATCACCTACAAGGTCTTTCTTTATAAAGGCGGGTTTCCCGCCTTTTTCTTTTATAGAAGTTCAACTGACTCTCATATGTCGGATTACCACCACCGCGCCATGCCGCTCTTTGCAATTTCCTGGGTTTGGGCTATTGTGTACTGAACGCTCCGGCGCTTTTTATTTTTATTAAACTCTTATGAACCGCGACTATCCTCTCGATAAAGTACGTAACTTCGGCATCATCGCGCACATCGATGCGGGCAAGACGACCACCAGCGAGCGCGTCCTCTTCTACACCGGCAGCCAGCACAAGATCGGCGAGGTGCACGAGGGCGAGACGACCACCGACTGGATGGAGCAGGAGCGCGAGCGCGGCATCACTATCACCGCCGCCGCCATCACCTGCTTCTGGACCAAGACGGGAGAGAAAGATAAAAAAGATACGTCCAAGAAATACCGTTTCAATATCATCGACACCCCCGGACACATCGACTTCACCGCCGAAGTGAAGCGCTCGATGCGCGTGCTTGACGGCGCGATTGTCGTCTTCGACGGCGTGGCCGGCGTTGAGCCGCAGTCAGAGACCAACTGGCGCTATGCCGACGAGGCAGCGGTGCCGCGTGTCTGCTTCATCAACAAGCTCGATCGCACCGGTGCCTCCTTTGAGAGCTCCTACGCGAGCATCCTCGATCGGCTCTCGCCGAAGGCTATTCGCATGCAGATCCCTATCGGCGAAGAGGCGCAGCACGAAGGGTCTGTCGACTTGCTCACGATGAAGGCCTATACCTTTACCGGCAACATGGGCGAAGAGGTCGTCGAGGGCGAGATTCCGGCAAATCTGCTTGACGATGCTAAGAAGTACCGCGCCGAGCTCGTCGAACGCATCGTCGAGAACGATGACGCAGCCATGGGCGCCTACCTCGAGGGCAAGGAGCCGAGCGTTGATGAGCTGAAGGCGATTCTCCGCAAGGCCGTCATCAACAACGAGATCTTCCCGGTCTACACCGGCTCGGCACTCAAGAATAAGGGCGTACAGCTCGTGCTCGATGCGGTCGTCGACTATCTCCCTTCGCCGCTTGATCTCAAGCCGGTAACGGGCATCAATCCCAAGACCAATGAGCCGATCGAGCGCCACGCAAACGATGACGAACCCTTCTGCGCGCTCGCCTTTAAGCTCCAGACCGACCCTTTCGTCGGCGCACTGACCTTCTTCCGCGTGTATTCAGGCACCGTGACGGCCGGCTCCTATGTCTACAACTCAACCACCGGCTCTAAGGAGCGTGTCGGCCGCATCGTCCGCCTCCAGGCCGACAAGCGCGAAGAAGTCGAGAAGGTGTTCACCGGCGAAATAGCTGCAGCAGTCGGCCTTAAGGATACCAAGACCTCGCACACGCTCTGTGATGAGGCGAACCCAATCGTGCTCGAAGAGATTAAGTTCCCTGAGCCGGTCGTGTCGCTCCGCATCGAGCCTAAGACGAAGGCCGATCAGGAGAAGATGGGTGTCGCGCTCCGCAAACTTTCTGACGAGGACCCGACCTTCCGCATCAAGACCGATGAAGAGACGAACGAGACTATCATCTCAGGCATGGGTGAATTGCATCTTGAAATATTGGTGGACAGAATGAAACGCGAGTTCAACGTCGTTGCCGATGTGGGCAAGCCGCAGGTGGCCTATCGCGAAACGATTCTCGGCTCTTCTGAGGCAGAAGGGAAGTACATCAAGCAGACGGGTGGTAAGGGTCAGTATGGCCACGTGAAGATCCGCATGAAGAAGATGGAACCGCTGGTGGAGGGTGCGAAGATGGCGAAGAACGTCACTCGCGAGGATCACTTCGAGTTCATCAACAACATCAAGGGTGGCGCGATCCCACAGGAGTTCATCAATCCGGTCGAGAAGGGGCTCCGCGAGGCGATGAGCCGCGGCTTCCTCGCCGGCTTCCCGATGGTGGATATCTCGGTGGACCTCTACGACGGCTCGTATCACGATGTCGACTCCTCAGAAATCGCGTACAAGATCGCTGCGTCGATGGCCTTTCAGGAGGCTGCGAGCAAAGCGAAGGCCGTCATCCTTGAGCCAATCATGCGCGTCGAAGTTATCATCCCGGATCAGTTCATGGGCGACATCACGGGTAATATCTCGGGCAAGCGCGGGCAGATCGAGGGGATGGAAGAGCGCGGCTTGAATAAGGTCGTCAAAGCGAAAGTTCCGCTCTCTGAAATGTTCGGCTACACCACGACGCTCCGTTCGATGACCGAGGGTCGCGGCTCGATGACGATGGAGTTCGACCACTACGACGTCGTGCCGACCAATGTCGCCGCTGACATCATTGCGTCCCGCAAGTAATTTTTGTTCAACACCTGGTGTTGTACACCAGCACACCGGCCGCCCAGAGGCGGCCGGTGTGCTACTCTTGATGTCATACCATCATTAACCCATTCTTCAATGCCGAACGAACAATTAGTCGCGCACATTCGGAGTGAATTTGTCCAGGGCGTGGACCGCGCTGCTGTCGTGCGCTCCTTGCTCGGAGCCGGTTGGCAAGTCGAAGATATCAATGCCGCCATAGCGGTTGTAGATCATGCGTCGAGTCAAAATATTCCAACTGCGCCAAGTGGTGCACCACAGCTGCAGTACACGCCAGCGCCCACAGTGTCGACAATTAAATATGCAGGGTTTTGGGTCCGGGCTGGGGCAGTGGTCGTCGACGGCATCATTCTCGGTCTCGTTGGATTTGTCGTTTCTCTAGTATTCGGAGGAGCGGTTTATGCGCAGGCTATCTCGACCATCATTGGGTGGTTTCTCATCGTTTATATGGTGACAAAGTACCAAGCTTCACCAGGGAAGATGGCGGCGGGTTTGCATATCGAACGAACATCTGGTGACCGACTTGGGGCTGGGAGGGCTATTTTGCGCGAGCTTGTTGGTAAGTTCCTCTCTGCCGTCACATTAGGTATCGGGTATCTGATGGTCGCATGGACAAAAAAGAAACAGGGCCTCCATGATATGGTTGCCGACACGGTTGTCGTTGAGAATGATCCGGGCAAGTCCAAGACCATATGGGTTGTGATTGGAGTTCTTGGGACACTTGTTCTGCCGCTAGTGATTATTGGTCTTATGGCAACAATCGTATTTGCGAGTTTAAATGTCGCACGCATGAAAGGGTACGACGCAATGGTCGAATCACAATTATCAACAGTCCAAATTCAGGCCGTGTTATATCATGGTGGTATTGGTAATGGAAGTTATTTGGGATACTGCAACAGTCCAGGGGCACTCACTGCACTTGCGGACGCCTCTAGGGCAGGTACTGTGGACAATCTTGCCACTTCTTATGTCTGTAATGACAGTAAGGATGAATGGGCAGCATCTGTCCCTCTTAGAACTACAGCGAGTTACGAGTGCGCAGCTTCGACTGGAGTTATGACTGAAATCGCATCCCCACTCGCTAGTGGCCAAACTTCCTGTGGTTCGTCCGTTCAGTAGATTTCTACAAGGTTAAACCTTGTAAACACCGGCCGCCCTTAGGGGCGGCCGGTGTGTTAGTATCTCTCTATGGCGCACACGCAGAATCTCCTCGGGCTCCTCCTTACCACCTCAGGTGGAGGATTCAGTTGTGTCTAGATTCTAAAAGAAACCAGATACACCCGAGGCCTCCACCAGGAGGCCTCGATTCGTTTTAGTTCTTTCCACAACTGACAAGGAGGGAAATATGGCTAGCAGATTAGTCACCAAGGCGCCTCTCGGCTTCACGCTTCTCGAAATGCATAGCGCACTCGCGGCGGCCGCGAATCAGCTGAACAGCGAACGAGCGCGCCTCGGTATCTCCCGTTTCGCCACGCTCTACGTCGGCCCGATGCTGATGAGTCCAGTCACGGATGAAGTTCTCTTCGTTGTCTCACATTCGGATAATGACCCGGATGCGGCTGAGCAGATTGATCTGGCGCTTGAGCGTCTCATCGAATCCCGGAGAAGAAACCGATGGTGGTATCTTCGCCGGGACCCCTACTGCGCATGACCCGACATAATCGGGAAGTGCTGGTCGGCCGCCGTTCGCCCACAAGGCGAACCGGCGGCCGGTTTCTTTTGTTGTGCGCAACACACTTTACAATCTGGAAAAGAGGTGTAATGTGCGGTGACACCCACGCCGTGGGTCTTTTAAAGGAGGTGCAACGTGAAAAAACGCACATTATTGTTCCTTTCGTCCATCGCCATAGCTTCCGCCTTCGCCATGCCCGCTTACGCTGCTTCGGCCCAGGACGTAAACAGGGCCGTGACCGTCAAGCCGCCGACTCCGGCGCCGACGCTCGCCGCCGCCAAGGCCGACAAGAAAGAGCCCAAGAAAGCGAAAAAAGCCAAGAAGCCCCAGGCCAAGGAAGACGCCAAGGCCAAAAAGGTCGGGGGCGATACCTTCAGGCTGAAGGCCGTCAAGATCAACACGTAGCACCTGGCCGGCGCCAAGCGCCACGGCGGGAGAGGAACATTACCTCTCCCGCTTTTTCTTTTTCATCCCCAGCGTCTTGCGCTTTTATGACGGGTCGGGTACCTTTACCTGTAACGCATCTTGGCGTCGCTCTTTGGCTTTCTGCTCGTGTGAGTCGGCAAGCCTTGGAGTTTGTTCCGACTCACGTCGGATTAATTCGTGATTTATTAATTAAACCGATTATTGTATGGCAGAATTCAATCGCAGCAAGCCGCACATGAACGTCGGCACCATCGGCCACGTTGACCACGGCAAGACGACCCTCACCGCCGGCATCCTCCACACCCTCGATATGCTCAAGGGCGAAGGCTACGGAGCCCGCGTCGAAGGCGTTGATAAGATCGACAGCGCACCTGAAGAGAAGGCGCGCGGTATTACTATTGCGCTCCACCACTCGGAGTATGAGTCGCCGAAGCGCCACTACGCGCACATCGACGCTCCAGGACACGCTGACTACATCAAGAACATGATCACCGGCGCCGCCCAGATGGATGGCGCGGTACTCGTGGTCGCAGCGACTGACGGCGTGATGCCCCAGACACGCGAGCACATCCTCCTTGCGAAGCAGGTGGGTCTCAAGAAGCTCATCGTCTTCCTCAACAAGGTGGACATGGTAGAAGAGGCAGACCTTATCGACCTCGTCGAAGAGGAGATTCGCGAGCTTCTCACCAAGCAGGGCTACGACGGCGCAAATACGCCGATTATCCGCGGTTCGGGCCTCAAGGCGCTCGAGGCGAAGGATATCAGCGACGAGTGGGCGCAGAAGGTGAAGACCCTCGTGGATACGATGGACACCTACTTCGACCAGCCGGAGCGCGAGGTCAACAAGCCGTTCCTTATGCCGATCGAGGACATCTTCTCGATTGAAGGTCGCGGCACCGTGGTCACCGGCCGCATCGAGCGCGGTCAGGTCAAGGTCGGCGAGGAAGTCGAGATTGTCGGCATCAAGCCGACAGCCAAGACGACCGTCACCGGTATCGAGATGTTCAACAAGCAGCTCACCGAGGGTATGGCCGGCGACAACGCAGGCATCCTGCTCCGTGGTACCAAGAAAGAGGATGTGCATCGCGGCCAGGTTCTCTCGAAGAGCGGCTCGGTTACTCCGCACACCGATTTCGAGGCAGAAGTCTTCATCCTTTCTAAGGACGAAGGAGGTCGCCACACGCCATTCTTCTCAGGCTACAAGCCGCAGTTCTACATCCGCACCACGGACGTAACCGGCGAAGTCACCCTGCCGGAAGGCAAGGAGATGGTGATGCCGGGCGACACGGTCACCTTCAAGGTGAAGCTCACCGCACCGGTTGCACTCGAAGAGCAGCAGCACTTCGCGATTCGCGAAGGCGGCAAGACGGTCGGCGCCGGCGTCGTGACGAAGATCACCGCCTAAGTATCGACTTGAATCAGACTCATATGGCAACAACGGAACCGAAAGCAACGAAGAAAGCCGCTCCGAAGCGCGCCGCGAAGAAGGCGGCCACCGCGGCTCCGGCGGAGCACAAGCTCCGGATCCGCGTCCGTGCCTATGAGCACAAGATCCTCGACCTCTCGGTGAAGCAGATTATGGACACCGCGGCCCGCTTCGACGCTATCGTCGTCGGCCCGGTCCCGCTCCCCACCGAGATCAAGCGCTGGACGGTCAACCGCTCGACCTTCGTCCACAAGGACGCACGCGAGCAGTTCGAAATGCGTGTCCATAAGCGCCTCATCGACATCCGGAACCCGTCGCCCAAGGTAATCGAGGCCCTCACGAACCTCAATTTGCCCTCCGGCGTTACGATCGACGTCAAGATGGTTTAGTAGAGCGTTCCAGAAAGTCCATTTGCTTCGTTACAGGGCCCCGCGATTTCTTCCGTCGTACCGTCTGGTACGCCTCCAGAAATCGCCTCCCCGTGCCTCGCAACTGAAGCTTTCTGAAGACGCTCTGGAATTCAGAAGATAGCCAAGAAAACACACAACCGCCCGCAAGGGCGGTTGTGTGTTGGTTGTGTGTTTTCTTGCATCTTTTAGGGGCTTCGTGTAGAGTGCTCCTAACGCTACGTCCCGCCCTTTCTCCGAGAAAGAGCGGGACCTATGGCAGAACGCGCGAAGCGTCTGCTTCGCGCGTTCTGCTTAACCCACATGAAATTCATCCTCGCCACAAAAGAAAAAATGACCCGCATCTACACGGCGGACGGCCTTGCGCATGCGGGGACTATTCTCATTACTGACCCGATTACGGTCACCCAGGTGAAGACGAAGGAGGGTAAGGACGCCTACTCGGCCATCCAGGTCGGCCAGGGAGTTCGCCGCACGAAGAATATCTCTAAGCCGGTCTTGGGCCACACGAAGGGCAAGGGATTCCAGGCAATCAGAGAATTCAGATTGCCTGAAGGAGGCAGCGAGCAGGAGCAGCAAGCAGTCGGAGATATTATCGACGCGTCAATCTTCGCTGTTGGCGATGTGGTCGAAGTGTCAGGCATCAGCAAAGGCAAGGGCTTCGCCGGCGTGGTGAAGCG